>NC_012982.1:2751874-3103748 GCF_000023785.1 Hirschia baltica ATCC 49814 | reverse complement strand
CTTTGTTAAGCCAAAGCTGCACGACTGTGACTGTTGCGGCTAACGAGACTTTGCCGGCGATGGTTATCGTAGATGAGAATGATGTCGTTATAGACCAGCCCCCGCCTCATGGTGCGATCGGCATGAGTACGGCTTACCGTATTAGTGATGTTGCGCCTAAAAGAAATATGGAATTTCGTAAGCGTAGCCTTCATGTTGGGGCTCAAATAGGCGAGCATATTATCAGTCATGATGAAGTTTATTACGTCGTGTCTGGCAATGGTGTTGTCATAAGTGACGGAGAAGAAGCTGCTTTGTCCGAAGGTATGGCTGCATATCTCTATACCGGTGCAAATGTCGGCATTCGTCAGGTTGGGGATGAGCCGCTTATGTTGATTATTTCATATCCGCTCGCAGCGCGCAAAGAATAGAGGAATACATGTCTTTGAGAAACTTGGGACTAATTGGTATTTTAATATTAGCAACTATTCAGACGGGATGTGTATCTCTTCAGAATAGAGAGAACCAAGTTTCTCGCAGCGCGTTTCCTGAAGAATTGCTGGTTGAAGTGGACCGCCAACCCGATTTGGAAATATCATTATGGCCTGAAGGTGCGCCGGGTTCAAATGAGGCAACGGATGCGCTTTCTCAGCATTATGTTGAAAGAGAAAATCAATATAATTTACCCGATCGTGCCGCTCTTGAAGTGACTGATCCAACGATCAAGTTGTTTCAGGCTGAAAACCCCAATGGTAGTGTTCTGCTCATAATACCGGGAGGGGGATATAATCATGTTGTGGTTGAGAAAGAAGGATATGAGGGCGCTCGTCTCTTCAATAAATTAGGTGTTACTGTTTATGTGATGACTTATCGTTTGCCGCATCAAGGTTGGGGTGATGGGCCAGATACACCATTGCAAGATGCACAACGTGCTGTTCGATTGATACGTTCTCGTGCACTTGTAGATGACATTGATCCTGCACGTATTGCGGTTATGGGGTTCTCGGCAGGTGGTCATGTTGCCGGTTCTTTGCTGACTCGGTACAATGCTGATGTTTATGATGGCATAGACGCAATTGATGATTTGTCAGCAAAGCCAGATCTGGGCGCTCTTATTTATCCAGTGATATCAATGGATAAAGCTATTACGCATACAGGATCACGCGAGAAGTTGATTGGCGAATCTCCCAATTTGGAGCAAGTGCAGAAATATTCGGTAGAATTGAATTTGGAAGATTTACCTCCTCCGACATTCATCATGCACGCTGCTGATGATAGAGCTGTACCAGTTGAAAATTCACTGCGTATGTACAGTGCCTTGCTAAAAAATGGTGTGCAATCAGAATTACATGTCTTTTCTACAGGTGGGCATGGTTTTGGTGTTCGGGGGCTTAAAGATAAGCCGCAAGCTGCTTGGCCGGAGTTGTTTTTTAACTTCGGTTTACATGTTGGCACTTTTGAAAAATGAAATTTGTGGTTTTATAAGATCATAAATTGAGTGTGAATAAAAAAGCACACCAGACAAAATATACGGGCATTCAATATATTTATGTAAAAAACTAAGCTTGACACCGGTGGCATTTTAAATGACACCGGTAGCATAACTAAATTCCGTGGGAGGATATAATGGACGATAATCGTAAATTTGGAATTCTAGCTGGCGTATCAATGATTGCGTTCAGCGTAGGTATGGGACCAGCCTGGGCTCAAGAGACTGCAGAAGCAGCAGCACCAGAAGTGACTGAGCAACGTACGCTTGATACTATTGTTGTGACTGGATTTCGTCAGTCATTGAGTGAAGCGCTAGATGTTAAGCGTAACACAACAGGATCAGTAGATGCGATTTTGGCGGAAGATATTGCTGATTTTCCAGACCAGAACCTTGCTGAATCATTGCAACGTATCCCCGGTGTTGCAATCACACGTGAAAGCGGTGAGGGGCGCGAGATTACTGTACGTGGTCTAGGTGGAGAATATACACGTGTTCGTGTGAATGGTATGGAAGCTATCGCCGGTACTGGCGGAGCATCAACTAACACAGGCCGTGGTTTCGACTTCAACGTTTTTGCTTCTGAGCTGTTTAACCAGATCGTTGTATACAAAACAGCATCAGCTGAGCTGGATGAAGGGTCTCTTGGTGCGGTCGTTGACTTGAGTACTGGTCACCCATTGGATTATGAAGAAGGTTTGACTGGGGCAGTAAATGTTCAAGGTCAATATAGTCCGCTTTCAGAAGCTGTAACACCACGCCTTTCAGGTCTTCTATCATATAAAGACCCTAATGGTGTTTGGGGTGTTTCTGGATCTGTAGCGTATTCAAAAACAGAAACAGTGAATGAAGGTCAGAACACTGTTCGTTGGCAAAAAGCTCGTTTCCAATCCGTTGGCGGTGTAGATTGTGTTGCTGACCCAAATGACACTGGATGTGCAACTGTAACTGATGCTTTCCACCCACGTATCCCGCGTTATGGGCAAACAGATATTACTGGTGAGCGTCTTGGTTTGACAGGAAGTTTCCAATGGGCACCAACTGATGCAGTTAAGCTGACTATTGATGGTCTATATTCCGAGCTTGACGGTACACGTGAGCAGCGTTTTGCTGAAGTTCTGTTCCGTGGTAATGAAGGTGGAATGGACGTACTGGATTACACTTATGATGCAAGTACGAACAATCTAACAAGCATGACAGTGAACAATGCATTCGTACGTAACGAATTGTTCGCTCAAGGTTGGAATACGAAGTTTAATCAAGTTTCGGCCCGTTTGGAGCACGAATTCACAGACACTCTACGTGGTGATTTGTTGATTGGTACATCTAAGTCAGAGCTGACTGTGCCGTATGAAACAACTTTCATGATCGACAATACGACTTACGACAATTTCTTCTATGACTATAGCAATGACGAGTTTCCAGTCATCGCATTTAACGGTCAAGACGTAACTGACCCTGACACATTCTACTTGAATGAATTCCGTAACCGTCCGGCTGCTGTGAACCACGGCTTCGACACAATTTCTTATTCTTTAGAAAAAGATGTTGCTGATTCATACACATTGTCTGGTGGTTTGACTTACAAAAAGTTCTCGTTTGACCGTTACGGCGCTCGTGCTGATACAAGCGCATGTGCATCTGGATTGGTTGATTGTAGCATTGATGGCGTAAATGGTCTTGATGTAACAAGCGCAAACACTGACCTCTACACATTTGGTGGTGATGTTGGTGATGGATCAACAATTACATGGTTGGTGCCAAACCTTGATGCATGGGCTGATGAGACAGGTATATATAACATTGAGCCGACTCCGCGCGTTTCAGACATTTATGAAGTAGAAGAAGAAGATCTTGGTGCATTTGTTAAATTTGCAGCAGATGTAGAGCTTGGTGGTCGCGGACTACGCTACGATATTGGTGTACGCTATGCTGAAACTAAGCAAACTTCCACAGGTACTGTAAGCGGAAGTAATGTTGTTATTGAACGTGAGCCATATTCAGATGTGCTACCGTCAATTAACATTGCTTATGATTTGACTGATGACATTGTTCTTCGTGCGGCTGCGGCTAAAGTTATGACACGTCCGGGTCTTGGTAACCTTACACCAAACTCAAGCGTTGATAGCTTTAACTATAAGGTTTCTGGTAAGAACCCATTCTTGAACCCAACACGTGCTACAAACTTTGATATTTCTGCTGAATGGTATTTTGCAGAAGATGCATTGTTCTCAATTGCAGTGTTCCACAAGGATATTGAAAGTTTCCCGATTAGCACAGAAGTCACAGATACTTTTGCGTCAACTGGTTTGCCTTTGAGCGTGTTGCAGCCAACATCTCCGACTGCAGAAAACCCAGAAGGTGGGCCATTGGAATCTTGTAACCCAGCAAATGGTGGGTCTGGATGTTGGACAATCTCAACATTGGGTGATGGACCAGGTGCTAAAATTTCTGGTGCAGAATTTAGCTTCCAAGTTCCTTTCTCAACGTTTACAGAGCTAGCATTTGTGTCCGACATGGGATTTGTTGGAAACTACACAATGGTTGATAGTGATGTTGACTACACATTCGGTTCTGAAGTGATTTCTGAGCGTCTTTTGGGTATGTCTAAATCTTCATACAACGCGACAGTGTACTATGAAAATGACAAGCTATCTGCTCGTATTGCTGCGGCTTACCGTGATGATTACATCACAAGCACGAGTGGTAACTCAAACGTATTTGAAGGTTATGCGCCTTCATTGCGCGTCGACTTCTCATCTTCATATAGCTTGACTGAGAGCCTTGGTCTTAGCTTCGAAGCGCTTAATCTGACTGATGAGTACACAGATCGTTTCACTGACCTCGAAAATGATCGTCGTTACGAATATGAGCACACAGGTCGTGTATTCATGGTCGGCGCGAAGTATAAATTCTAGTTGAAGCCATTTTTAATGGCTTTGCAGATGACTCAAAATCTCCCGTGAACTGAGTCCTAAACTTGACCCGAAGTCTTTGAAAGGCTTCGGGTTTTTTAGAATAAGGTGAGATTTTGAAAAGATTCGATTTTTTGAAAATTAGTTACCGCCTTAGAGGGGATTGAATTATGAAAGATATTTCGAGACGGCAAGGGTTGGCGTTGTTGGGGCTTGGAGCTGCAGCTGCATGCAGTAAAGTTTCTGAAAATTCCATAGAAAGTTTGCCACATAATAAAGAGTCTTCAAAAGCCGAGCCGCGTGTTTGGGGAAAAGGCTATGAAGGGCAAAGAATCGCTGATCGCGGAGATGGCACTTTCCTAAATCCAATATTTGCGGGGGATCACCCAGATCCAGCTATATTGAAAGATGGCGATACATATTATGTCACGTTTTCATCATTTGAAGCTTATCCAGGGCTTCTGATCTATCGCTCATATGACCTTGTAAACTGGGAACCACTTAAACCAGCCTTGAGCAAATATATTGGTTCGGTGTGGGCACCTGATCTGATCAAGCATGGTGATAGATTTTATATGTATATTCCGGCTCGCACGTCGGACTACAAATCAAATTATGTGATATGGGCTGATGATATTGAGGGGCCTTGGTCTGATCCGGTGGATCTTAAGCTTCATGACCATATAGATCCAGGGCATATTGTTGGAGAAGATTCTAAACGTTATTTGTTTTTATCCAATGGTGACATGATTCAGCTTTCTGATGATGGATTGTCAACTGTGGGAGAGGTCAAGCACATATATGACCCATGGATGTACCCTCAAGAATGGGATGTAGAGTGTTTCTGTCCTGAAGGTCCTAAAATGCTGCGCAAAGGGGACTGGTTTTATATGCTAACAGCTGTTGGTGGAACCGCAGGCCCACCTACAAGTCACATGGTAATCTCAGCGCGTTCTAAATCGGTATTTGGTCCGTGGGAACATGCGCCAAACAATCCACAAGTGCGAACTAAATCAAGGGATGAACAATGGTGGTCGCGTGGGCATGCGTCTTTAGTTGAGGGACCTGAAGGCAAATGGTGGTTGATTTCTCACGGTTATGAAAATGGCTATTGGACGCATGGTCGTCAGGCCCTGCTTGAGCCTGTGAAGTGGCGAGATGATGATTGGTGGGAATCAGAAGGAGGGGATCTGTCATCTTCTTTTCCTGTGCCTAAATCAGATAAAAAAGTTAAGCACGGAATGCCTTTCAGCGATGATTTTGCTGGACCCGGTTTAGCCCCGCAATGGGCATTTTTTAAACCTAGCCCAGATGAATATGACCGTTTATCAATTGGTTCTGGGACGCTGGCTATGAAGGCTAAAGGCTTGGAACCAAAGGATAGTTCTCCTTTGTGTTTTAAAGCTGGTGATTTAGCTTACCAAATAGATATTGAAGTCGAGCGTGACCCCGGCGCACGAGGCGGATTGCTGGCATTTTACAATGAGAATATTTATGCCGGTTTAGCCTTTGATGATGAAGGTTTCATTTTTCATAGATATGGAATGGAGCGCAGACGCCCTAGAGACATTCCTAAAGGTGTGGAGCACTTATTTTTGCGAATGAAGTATGACCATCATATTCTGACTTATTACTATAGCTTTGATAATGAAAGCTGGAATAAATTTGAAGTACAGATGGAAGTGTCTGGTTATCACCACAATGTAGGATATGGTTTTTTGAGTCTAACGCCAGGTATCTATGCTGCACGTGATGGCGAAGTGCGCTTTTCAAACATGAAGTACAAGGCACTCAATAGATAAACCTTGTAGACACTATTGTATTGTAAGTCTTGCGCTTCACACGCGTAAGACTTACACAATGGCAGTTGGAAAGCTGAATTTTATATTTTCAACAGAGAGTAAAAAGAATGCAAGGACGACGAATGACTGAGGCGCAAAACAGTGTTAGTCGTCGTTTGACTATTGTTGATGTGGCGAGAGAAGCAAATGTCTCGGTGAAGACAGTTTCCAGAGTCCTCAATGATCAAAAAGGTGTTGGCGAGACAACGCGTCAGCGGGTTCGTGATATCATGAATTCGATGGGATATCAGATCAACAAGGCGGCTAGGGATCTGAGATTGAATCGGCCCACACTCGTAGCCTTGGTCTTGGACAATCCTACCACCCACATGAGTGCGTATAATGCTGATTTGCAGATCGGCGCGATGCGGGCTTGTAATAAAATGGGATATTATCTCATCGTGGATGACTTTGGTTCGCAAGAATGTATTTTTGAAGAAATACTTGAAAACCCTGATCTTGCTGGAATGATTATCGCACCAAGTCTGGCTGATAATTTCAATATGTTGAATACTCTGGATAAGAGGGGGATTCCATATGTCCGTATTGCACCTCAAAGTGAAATTGATAGGTCGTGCTCCGTATTGATAGATGATAAATCAGCTGCTTATGAGCTTGGTGAGCATCTATTGGAGTTAGGGCATACAAGAATAGGGATTATCAAGGGGCACCCTCAACATCGTGTCAGTGAAATTCGATATCAGGGTGTTGTGGAGGCCTTCTCTTCAGTTGGGATATCTATAGACCCTAAACTTGTTTTGCAGAGTTTCTTTGATTTTAAATCAGGTATGGAAGCCGCAGCTAAATTATTGTGCCTGCCTGATAGGCCTACGGCTATTGTCGCAGCAAATGATGATGTTGCAGCCGCCGTTGTGGCTGTCGCGGCAAAAAAAGGCATCAAAGTTCCAGAACAGTTATCTGTCGTTGGATTTGATAATTCTCCTATATCTCAATCTATTTATCCCTCTCTAACAACCGTCAATCAGCCGGTTATTGATATGTCCAGAATAGCAGCCGAGTTGCTCATTACGGGTGCATTATCAGGAGAAGAACAGACGCGACGCGTTGAATTGGATTATGAGGTTGTATTCAGAGATTCGACATCTCAACTGCGTAATTGATCCAAGAATTCCTTCCAGCGTAATCTTTTTGTTGCCGCATTTCAAAAAATGGCTATAGTCCTCAATGAGACAACGATGGACGTAAATCTACAACAGCGAATTTATATGTTCGCGATACTGGGTTGAACGTCAAAGTTTCAAATGGGTCTAAGGCGAGTGCAATTGTGCAAATCGTCTAGGTAAATGAGAAATTATGACCGCGCTTACTGCGTCTATTTTGGATGAAGTAGGGGATTAGAAGTCAAAAACTCATTTTTACTTGGTTTAAGACCGACCATTGTATTGAGGGTGAGGAATGAGTGTAGTTAGCGAACAAAAGTTGAGCGTTACTGAAAAAGTGGGTTATGCGACGGGAGACCTTGCCGCGAATCTTGTTTTTCAAACTTTGATGACATTTTTAGCTTTTTTTTATACCGATATTTATAAATTACCGACAGCAACTGCAACCATGCTCATATCGACAGTGGGAATTGGTGCTGCTTTGATTATTAATCCGGTTATGGGGTTTATTGCTGATCGGACCAATACAAAATGGGGGAAGTTTCGTCCTTGGATTTTGTGGACAGCCATTCCGTTCGGTGTGATTGCCATTTTGACATTCTCAACTCCTGATTTCGGGCCGCAGGGGAAGGTTATATACGCTTTTGCGACCTATACTCTTTTGTTGGTCGTCTACGCTGCGAATAATCTTCCTTATTCAGCGCTGAGCGGTGTCCTCACGGGCAGCATGTCTGAACGCAATAGTTTGTCATCTTACAGATTTGTGGCTGTGATGCTGGCGCAATTTATTGTTCAGGTCTTCATGTATCCAATTGTTGAAATCGTCGGTGGTGGGGATCAGGCAGCAGGCTTTGGAAAGGTTATGACCTCCCTTGCAATATTGGGGTCTTGTTTGTTGCTCGTGACTTTCTTCACCACTAAGGAAAGAATTGTTCCTAAAGCTGATCAGGTTTCCAGCGTCTTTCAAGATGTTGAAGACATGGCATCCAATCGGCCTTGGGTCATCATTCTTGCTCTTACTACGATGATTTTTCTCGGGCTTGCCCTCAAAGGTGGGATGTATATCTACTTTTTTGAAAATTATATGAATGAAAAATCTATGGGGGATTTCTTCCAAGGTTTGGGGTTCTCTAATATTGAAAATCCAAGTGCATATGCTTTTGGTATTTTTAATGGCGGCGGCATCATCATGATGATTGTCGGAATATTATTCTCAAAAAATTTGGCTGATCGGTTTGGTAAAAAAGCGACTTTTGGCGGGGCTTTGTTTGTTGCAACTTTGTTTGTGATGGCAATTTATCTTGTACCTTCAGAAGCTGTTCTAATGGTTTTCATCGTTCAGATATTACACGGTTTCTTCTATGGGATCACGGTGCCAATCTTGTGGGCGATGGTGGCAGATGTGGCAGATTTCTCTGAGTGGAGAACAGGCCGACGTGCAACTGCGATTGTGTTTTCTGCAATGATGATCGGATTGAAGCTTGGTTTGACTTTTGGGCAGACGGTGCTGACAGCGACGTTAGGCTTGTATGGCTATGATGCGACGCTAGCGGTTCAAAGTCCCGAAACAATTCAAGGAATTAGGTTTGGAGTCAGTGTGTTAGCTTCAGTTCCTTTCCTCCTAGGGTGCGGTTTGTTGCTGATATACGAGATAGATAAAAATATGGAAAAGACAATTGAGCGTGAGTTGGCAGAACGGCGCCAAGCTTAAGTTGGCTGTTTTTGTAATTTAAATCCGAAGGCAAGTTAAAATGAAATTTCATCTCGTCACAGCGTCTATTCTTTCGCTCTTCTTGGTTGCGTGTTCTGAAAAATCACCTTCTGTCACAACAGATGCGAGACCTTTAGAGCAGGCACAAACATCGTTGAAAGATGCTTATATTGATGCGTTTCTGATTGGAGCTGCATTAAATGAAGATCAAATCTATGAGCGTGATTCTGAGGTTGATGATATAATTACATCGCAGTTTAATTCCATTGTTGCTGAAAACTGCATGAAAGCAGAAAATATTCATCCTGAAGAGGACGATTTCTTCTGGGAAGAAGCTGACGCTTTTATTGCTTTTGGCTTGAAAAATGAGATGAGCATTATTGGTCATACATTGGCTTGGCATTCCCAAACACCAGACTGGTTATTCGTTGATGAAAATGGTGAAGACGTCAGTCGTGACGTTTTGCTTGAGCGTATGCAAAACCACATCACTACGATTATGCAGCGCTATAAAGGTAAGGTTAAAGGGTGGGATGTTGTCAATGAAGCTATTCTTGATGACGGCTCCATGCGGGAAAGCAAATTCTATGAAATCATAGGGCCGGATTGGGTGGAGAAAATGTTCATTTTTGCCAATCAGGCAGATCCAGATGCTGAGCTGTATTACAATGATTATTCTATGGCCATTCCAGAAAAGCGTGAAGGAGCATATGCCCTTGTGAAGGGGATGCAGGACAAAGGCATTCGTGTCGACGGCATTGGTATGCAAGGGCATATCAATTTGGATGGACCGACGTTGGAAGCCTTTGAAGAAAGTCTGTTGCGATTTGCAGAACTTGGTCAGGTTATGATCACTGAATTGGACGTTACTGTTTTACCTTGGCCGGGGACTGAGGTGGGAGCTGAAGTTTCAATGTCTGTTGAGTTTCAGGATGAATTTAATCCGTATCGCAACGGGTTAACACCGGCAGTTGAGGCGCATTTACACAAGCGTTATGTAGAAATGTTCTCTTTATTTCATAAGCACGCCGACAAAATTGACAGGGTCACTTTGTGGGGAGTTACAGACGCTAATTCATGGCGGAATGACTGGCCTATGGATGGACGGACGGATTACCCTTTGTTGTTTGATCGTGCCAACAAACCCAAACCGTTTGTTCAAGAAATCATCACTATTACAAATTGAATTGAGACTAAAGTAAGTAAAATGAGACACTTAGTACGCCATCTATATACTGCAGATCCATCGGCACATGTTTTTGATGGCCGCATCTATATTTATCCATCGCGAGATGTTGAAGGGGGAATTCCTTTCAACGACAACGGTGATCATTTTGATATGAAAGACTACCATGTTTTTTCTATGGATAGTGTCGATGGAGAGGTGATTGATCATGGTGTAGCACTTCACGTGGATGATGTTCCATGGGCTAAGCGCCAAATGTGGGCTCCTGATGCTGCGCGCAAAGACGGTAAGTATTATTTCTATTTTCCTGCCAAAGACCATGATGATGTATTTCGTATTGGCGTTGCAGTGGGAGAGCGTCCAGAGGGACCATTTATTGCGCAAGCTGAAGCGATTCAGGGGAGTACAAGTATAGATCCCGCTGTTTTCGAAGATGATGATGGCAGCCATTACATGTATTATGGTGGTATTTGGGGAGGGCAACTTCAGCGTTGGAAAACCGGTGAATATACGGAAGACGACTCTGAGCCAGCCGATGATGCGCCAGCACTTTGTCCTAAAATGGCCCGCATGCGTGAAGACATGTTGGAGTTTGATGAAGCTCCCAAAGATGTTGTCATCTTAGATAAGAAAGGTGAGCCTTTAAAAGCGGGTGATCACAATCGTCGCTTCTTTGAAGCGGCTTGGGTGCATAAATTTAATGGTAAATATTATTTCTCTTATTCAACTGGGAATACGCATCTTCTTTGCTATGCGGTTGGTGATTCTCCGTATGGACCATTCACATATGGCGGCGTGATTATGACGCCTGTGGTTGGGTGGACGACGCATCACAGTATTTGTGAAGTCGAAGAGAAATGGTATCTCTTTCACCATGATAGCAAATTATCCGGCGGCGTTACGCATTTAAGAAGTATAAAAATTGCAGAGCTTAAGCATCGTCCGGATGGTACAATAGAAACACTGGACGGGATGGCAGAGTAGAATCAAGAAAATAACTGATTTTTAGTAGTTGAAGTTACTTGCAAAAAGAGGTTTTTTCAATATTCTGACAACGGTAGACAATTTTGCGTAGTGTGGCTTTTGAGTTTGTTGCTGTGTTTTGTGGATAATAACATAAATAAATACAGACACTTAAAAAAGTTACATTGAGATAATTTGTAAAGTAAACTGAGGGTTAGTCGAGAATATTGCGTTGACCACTCTTTTTTAAGGGTATAGAGACAACGTTGGACCTAATGGAGTTGGAAGTCCTTAGGTAATCGGGGTGTGGACTAAAAAATATTCGAGTTTGCATGCTTCGAAAAATAAAAATTAAAGTCGAAGAAAAAATTCCTGGGAGGAAAAAATGAGTAGTAATAAAGTTCTACATAATTTCGGATTTGGTTTGGGCTTGTTGAGTGGTGTTTCCGCTCTGACAATAATGGCTACGATGCCTGCTGCTGCTCAAGAAGCAGCACAAGAGGCGGCTGAGGAAGAAAGCCGCACATTGGATACCATCGTTGTGACAGGTATTCGTGCATCTATGCAAAACGCGATGGACATGAAGCGTGAAGCAAGTGGTGTTCTTGATGCGATTTCTGCTGAGGACATTGGTAAATTTCCAGACACCAACCTAGCTGAATCATTGCAACGTATCACAGGTGTTTCTATTGACCGTCAGAACGGTGAGGGTTCTTCAGTAACGGTTCGTGGTTTTGGTCCAGGTTTTAACCTTGTTACATTTAACGGACGTACATTGCCAACAGCAGATATCGAAGCGGTTGGTTCACGCGGTAACTACGGTATTGGTGGGGGTCGTAACTTTGACTTCTCAAACCTCGCGTCAGAAGGTGTTAGTGCACTAGAAGTTTACAAAACAGGTCAAGCTATTTTGCCGACTGGTGGTATTGGTGCAACGATAAACATCGTGACACGTAAGCCGCTAGACACAGATGGTTTTGATGCAACTGTTCAAGCTAAATTGGTCAATGACACAAGTGTTGAAGCCGGTGATTCAGTCACACCTGAGCTTTCAGGTCTTATGAATTGGTCGAACGATGCTGGTACATTCGGTGTAGGCTTGTTTGGTTCATACTCGAAGCGTGACTCTGGCGCGCCGACAATGCAGATCAACGACTGGATCACACGTGAAGCTGGTGTTGATGGAAGCATTGATAGCTCTTACTTGCGTGGTGATGGATCAACAGTTATTACGAATGGGCCGGAAGCTGGCCAGCTTTATGCCATCCCTCAAGATAGTCGTTATGACTTCTCTGACATTGAGCGTGAACGTATAAATGGTCAATTGGTTCTACAATACCGTCCTATGGATGCTTTGACGCTGACTGCGGACTATACTGTTGTTGCAAACGAGTCTTCTGAACTTCGCTATGAGCAAACAAACTGGTTTGCTACTCCGATGGATCAAATCACATTTGCGCATGACGGACCTGTTGCGACTGCGATTTTCATGCAGGAAAACAACAACGGTTCAAAAGATATTGGTTTTGAGCAAACAGACCGTGCAACAAAAGACCAACTACAATCTCTTGGCTTTGGTGCTGAGTGGGAATTAAACGATTCAATGAGCGTTATCTTTGATGGTCACACATCTAAAGGTAAATCAGCTGGTAATAACCCATTGGGTCACATTGCTACATTTGTGACTTTTGGCGCGCCTGTAATTCAACAACATTCTGTTGATTATAGTTCAGGCTACCCTGTGCAATCATACACAACCAACGATTCTGTTCGCGGAAACGGGAATGGGGTTTTGGATGTGGGTGACTTAGGTACACAGGTTCAGCGTTCTAACACTGGACAAATGACGCACGATGTTGATGAGTTTGATCTGCGTTTTGTCTGGGAAAACGACAACTCCAGCCTAACAGTTGGTGCAAACCGTCGTAACACAGAAATGAATCGTATACAGCTTACAACTCAGCAGGACCTTGGTTCTTGGGGTATCGGTAACCCTGGTGATGTTGAGCAATTTGCTCCTGGCCTCGTAGAGCAATTCTGTATCTCATGTACTTATGACGACTTGTCTGTCGGACAAGGTGATATCGCTTTTAAATCATCACCTACTCAGTTATATCCGCTATTTCAGCAAGCATATGCGGGAAATGCAGTTACAACAGGATCTAACGACAATACTGTAAGTGAAGATATTACTGCTTTGTTTGCTCAGTTTGGCATGGAATCTGAATTCATGACGAAGCCGGTTCGCTTGAATGCAGGTTTCCGTTACGAAGAAACAGATGTACAAGCGGACACTGTTCAAACAATACCGACAGGTATTATTTGGGGGTCTGACAACGACTTCCTTGTTACTAATAATGGCGGTACAGAGAATTTTTCTGAAGAAGCTAGTTATGATCACTTGTTGCCAAACTTTGATTTCTCAATTGATCTATCGGATAATCTGGTTGCGCGTGCGTCTTACTCTAAGACAATTGCACGTGTGGGATATTCTCAGCTCTTTGCTTCGACAGCTGCTAATGCACCTGCTCGTCCAACGGCTCTTGGTGGTACTTTGTCAGGTACGTCACAAAACCCAGGTCTATTACCTCTAGAATCAGAGAACTATGATGTTTCTCTTGAATGGTATTACGGTGATGCAAGTTATGTATCTGTTGGTTACTTCAACAAAGATGTGAAGAATTTCACTGGTCAAGGTGTTGTCGAGCGTAACTTGTTTGGTTTGCGTGACCCAGCATCTGGAGCAGCCGGTTCAGTTTCTGGTCAAGCGCTAGACCTTATCAATGGTATTGCAGGTGTCGACCAATCTGAAGCCAACCTCTTCACAATGTCAGCTCTGATTATCAAAAACGGTGGTGATCAAGCAGCAGCTTCTGCTGAATTTCAGGCCGCTCTTGGAACAGATGGTGCGCTAGCAACTGCTCTTCCTCAGAGTTATGTTGACCAGATAGCCACTGACTATGACATCACGAGTTCTGCAGCTGATCCTTTGGCGAACTTCGCTGTACAACAACCAACTCAAGACAATGATGGTAACCTTCACGGTTATGAGTTTGCTGTGCAACACTTCTTTGGTGACACTGGATTTGGTGTTTCAGCCAACTACACTATCGTAGATGGTGATGTTGTTCTTGATCCTGGTGCACCGATTGACGAGAACCAATTTGCTCTTATCGGTCTATCGGACAGTGCAAACTTTGCGGCTATCTATGAGAAATATGGTTTGTCAGCACGTCTTACATATAACTGGCGTGATACATACCTGACACAAATCAACCAAGGTGATGACCGTTCAGGTATCTATGCTGAAGATTATGGTCAGTTCGACTTGAACGTTAGCTATGAAGTGAATGACCACCTTGGTCTATCATTTGAAGCTATCAACCTAACTGGTGAAGACCAACGTCAATATCACCGTGTTTCAAACCAAGTTTACTATGCATACGAATTATCACCACGCTTCGTGGCTGGTGTTCGTTACAAATTCTAAACTTTGAAATAGACCTCTCTCTTCTTTAAAATTAAAAGGAGAGAGAGCCTATTTGTAGGTAAATGAAGAAAGCCGTTGACCTCGTCACCGGCTTTCCTTCCTTTTGCTTCTATATCATTATCTGATACGCATTAGATACTGCCAAACTAATTGCTTTTGTTATTGAAACATGGCGAGATCAGCGCAACTATTCCATTCTGAATATGAGTAAACCGATATGTCGAAAATTGTTCTTCTAAATAATATTGATCATCAAGATTTACGTGTAGGTGTTATGCGAGGGGCAGCCATTGGAGATAGTATCAATCAAGTGCTTGTTGTTCCAACAGAATTTCAAGAATTGCAGCGTGAATATCCCATCTTCCTTCGTCGGGATAATAATGAGATTAAAGCAGTCGCATTGCTTGGACTAGATCCAGGTGAAAACCTTTACCTAGATGGGAATAATTGGAATGCTCGTTACATTCCAGCCATTCAGGCGAGGGGCCCTTTTTCAATAGGACTGCAGAAATCGGAAGAAGCTGGTGAAGAGCAGGTTGAAGCAAAGATCAATATAGACATGGACCATCCGTCAGTGGGCAAGGATGAAGGATATCCTTTGTTTTTACCTGAAGGCGGCAATGCGCCGTATCTGGAGCATGTGAGTGCTATTTTGCGCTTGTTGCACGATGGCGTAAATCTCCAGAATGATTTCTACAATACGCTTGAAGAAATGGGTTTGATTGAAGAAATCGTGATGAAAGTCGATGTTAATCCGACCGTAAGTTATGACATGCCCGGTTTTTTGACTGTTGGGTTGGATAAATTGCGCAATTTGGATGGTGCGAATTTGGAGAAGCTGAGCAAGTCTGGGTATTTGCACCTAACCTATTTGTTGGCCTCTTCTACTAGTAATATCAATCGCTTAATCGAGATGAAGAACAGAAAGATCCAAGCGGCTGAGCTAAATACAGCAACATCGTAAAAGAGGTGGTGGATTGAGTGTATTAAGTGGCTGCCCCAAAACACAGATTGTGGAGGTTGAGAGCCTTGATGCTCTGCCGTTTCGTGAACTCGCGGCTTTAAACAGTCCAGTTATTGTAAAGAATATCGCGGGGCGTTGGCCAATAGTGGAAGCGGGGAAGTGCTCTCACCATGAGGTGATGAGCTATCTTGAAGGCTTTTATTCTGGTCGACCTGTGACGCTTTACACACTCGCTCCTGAACATCAGGGCCAGCCTTTCTACGATGAAAATCTCACGGGTATGAATTATACAGCTGAAAGGGTGCCTTTACAGAAATTCTTTGATCTAGTGCGCGAGACATTTGATATTGAAGGGCTTAAAAATGGGTATTATGTAGGCTCCACAGATCAAAACCAATTTTTCCCAGGGTTAGATGCGGAAAATGGACTAAAGCTAGAAACTTATTCGCTATTTGAAAGTGGTCCGGTTTTAAGCTCATTGTGGATGGGTGGACAGACAACTGCTCGTGCTCACTATGACATGTCCAACAATATCGCTTTTTGTGTTGCTGGTAAGCGACGTTTTATTTTGTTCCCGCCCGATCAAATCCATAATTTATATCCAGGGCCGCTTGCGCCAACGCCGGGCGGTCAGGTGTTGACCATGGTTGATATTCACAAACCAGATTTTGAGAAATACCCCAAATTTGAAGAAGCGATAAAACATGCTCAGATTGCAGAGTTGGAACCGGGCGATATGCTTATGTATCCAGCGTTATGGTGGCATCAGGTCGAAGCATTGGCACAATTCAACATATTGCTAAACTATTGGTGGAATAGCGTTCCAAGCTTTGCTGATTCACCTATGAACACATTATTACATGGACTGATTAGTTTAAGGGACCGTCCACAATCCGAGAAGGATGCTTGGCGAGAGGTCTTTGATTATTATGTTTTCAAGGATGGCGGCAATTCAGCATCGCATTTACCCGAGCATGCGCGTGGCCCGCTTGGCGAGATGGATGGTCATATTGCGCGGCAATTACGGGCGCAGCTACTACAAAAATTAAACCGATAATAATAAATAAATCAGGAGGTTGAGGTGGAAAGACAGACAATCAATAGAGTAGTCATCGCAGGAGGTGGTACTGCCGGTTGGGTAACTGCTGCGTCTTTGTCTCATAATCTGGGGCCTGCTCTTGATATAACATTGGTTGAGTCTGAAGCTATCGGTACAATTGGCGTTGGGGAGGCGACAATTCCGACCCATACGTCTTTTCATGCGATGCTTGGCATTAATGAAGCTGAGTTTATGCGGGCCACGCATGCAACGTTTAAATTGGGTATTCAGTTTGAAGGGTGGAAAGACAAAGGCGAGAGCTATATTCACTCTTTTGGGCAGGTTGGTAAGCACACCTGGATGGCACCATTCCATCATCTTTGGCTGCATGCCAGAGATCTAGGTATTGAGGGAGACTTTGAGGATTATTGTCTGGAGTTAAAGGCTGCAAAAGCGGATAAATTCTTTACATCCGACAAGCAGAAACCTTTAAATTACGCCTATCATCTGGATGCAGTTGCTTATGCGAAATATCTTCGCGGCTTTTCCGAGAAGAAAGGCGTTAAGCGTGTCGAGGGGAAAATCCAGAATGTGCTCCAATACGCAGAAAGCGGGAACATCAAGGCTGTAGAGCTTGAAAATGGAGCTTTAATTGAGGGTGACCTTTTCATTGATTGCACTGGATTTAATGGCCTACTGATCGAGAAAACCCTCAAAACAGGATATGATGACTGGCGTCATTGGTTGCCGATGGATAGCGCTTATGCTGTGCAAACACAGAAAACGGGCCCAGCAATCCCATATACGCGTGCTATAGCGCACGAGAATGGCTGGAGATGGCGCATTCCTTTGCAACACCGCGTTGGTAATGGATTTGTTTTTACAAGTGAAAAACTATCTAATGATGATGCTCGCGAGCAATTTGAAAATGCATTGGAAGGTGAAGCCTTAACCGAGCCACGTCTGATCCGATTTATAACTGGCCGTCGTAAGAAGGTTTGGAATAAGAATTGTGTTGCCCTTGGGCTGTCATCGGGTTTTTTAGAACCTTTGGAATCCACAAGTATTCATTTATTTCAGCGCGGTGTGACCGAGTTGGTCAAGCATTTCCCTTATCATGGAATTACGCCGGCGCTTGCTGATTTATACAATGATAAAATCTCTAAAGAAGTTGAGCAGATTCGGGATTTCTTGATCCTGCATTATAAGGTCACGCAGCGCGACGATAGTGAATTCTGGCGCGAACGTCAGGCAATGGACATTCCTGATACGCTGGCAGCTAGGCTTTCGCTATTTGAAGAAAATGCTCATGCATACAATGGGTGTGATGAATTATTCTTGTTGGATTCTTGGATACAAGTCATGTTTGGGCAGGGGATAGAGCCCAAAGGATACCATGCCATCGGGCAGTTATTTCCAAAAGATAGATTGGAAAATGCGCTTAAATCACAGCGCGAAAAAGTGGCTTCCACCCTAGCTCAACTTCCTTCGCATCAGGAATTTATTGATCAATATTGCAGTTAAATTCCTCACTTTCTGTGTGTTTGGTGTCGAAATATTGGGGGTATTATGGTGAAAAAGTTTCTTGTCATTGTCGCGCTAGTTTCGACTTGCTTGCAAGCGTGTTCATTGGGAGGCTCATTGCAACCAAATTCTATTATTGAGGAAGGGGGACATCAGGCGGAGGTGGTCGATTGGATGAAATCGCCTTCAATTTTGGTGTTTTCTAAAACTTTGGAATGGCGTCATGATGGCGGTATTTCCGGGGCTGATTTGTTCTTTGTCAAGCTTGCTGAAAATAAGGGATATGATCTGCTTACGACGGTAAATAGTGCTGTCTTTAATGAAGCTGATCTTGAACGTTTTGATGTTGTTGTTTTCAATAATGTGACTGGGGATGTCCTCAATAAAAATCAGCGTGTGGCATTTCAAAAATGGTTTGAGAAAAAAGGTCGCTGGATTGGGTTACACAGCATTGGCGACAAGAGTATTGCAAAATGGGATTGGTTTCAGACCAATTTCATTGGCACAGGATTTATCGGTCATACAATGCAGCCTCAATTTCAAGAGGCGGAGGTAGTTGTGTTGAAACCGGATCACCCTGTTGTGCAGGGGCTGCCGCCTTCTTTTAACCTAACAGACGAGTGGTATAGTTTTGACCAAGTGCCGCCAAGTGATGAGTTTATACCGCTTTTAGGGCTTGATGAGGCAACTTATGCACCAACTAATAAAGTTGTTGAGAGATGGCCTGAAGATTTAAGAATGGGAAATAAAGCAATTGATCACCCGATTGCATGGTCATTCTGCCGAGGGGATGCAAAAGGTGTGTATTCTGCGATTGGACATAGTTATGAAAACTATGAAGAGCCTGAATATCAAAAATTTCTGGTGAATGCTTTTGATTGGGTGACATCACCCAGTGTTGAAGCTGAGTGCAACTAGTTTGTAAAACTGGCGCGGTGCTTTCTTAAGTCGATAAACAACTAGACAGGGTAGCAAGCATTTTGCTTGCTACCCTTTTTATTATCTAGTTGGAGTAATCAACACTTACAGATGTGTACGGCGCATCAAACCCTGGCTGTCCACCACCAATAGACAATGTAAAGCTACCATCCTCAGGGAAGGTGAGTTTTCCATTCTCGTTAAAATAGCCAATGGCATCAGGTTTTATGCTGAGTGTTACAGTTTGGCTTTCTTTAGGTGCAAGCTCAATTGCATCAAAGGCTGCAAGCTCGACACGTGGTGTAGAGACATTCGCCAACGTGTCGCGTGTGACATAAGCCTGAACAATTTCGCGACTGGCTTTGTCGCCGCTATTTGTCACTTTGACACTAACTTGTAGGTTTTCATTGGCTGCGTAGGCTGTTTCAAGTTTTAGGTCTGAATATTCAAAACTTGTATAGCTAAGACCGTGACCGAATGGATAGAGTTGTTCACCTTCATAATATTTGTAGGTTCTGTTCTCCATTGAATAATCATCAAAGGCTGGCATGCCTTCAAGTGATTTATAGAATGTCACAGGCAGACGACCAGATGGGCTAAATTCACCCCATAACAGATCAGCTATAGCTGTTCCGGATTTTTCACCCGGATAGAAAGCTTGAACAATAGCTGGGAGATTTTCATCTTCCCAGTTTAGTGCCATGGCACTACCAGAGAAGTTTACCAGCACGACAGGTTTGCCTGTTGCGTGAAGTTCTTTGAGGAGTTTTTCCTGAGGTGCAGGCAAGTTGATGTGTGTGCGGTCTCCGCCAAGGAAGCCATCAAGCTCCACACCCATTTCTTCGCCCTCAAGATTGGCATCAATACCACCGAAGAACAAAATAACTTCTGCATCTTCTGCAGCTGCAAGTGCTTCTGCTTTGTAATCGCGAGAAACATCTGTCCAGTTTAGGTAGGCATATTTGTCGAGTTGATCGCGTGGCCAGCCTGAATCAAATTTCAAGCTTTGTGTGAATTCATAAGATTCACCAGCTTTCATTTCGATGTCATCCGTGTCGGTAACTTCTTTTCCATTGATCTCAAGTGTGGACCAGCGAGATGGCTGGAACCGGTAGCTGCCGGTTTCTTCTGGTACAATAACACCGCTCCAAATCGCGCCAAATTCATCGTTTAGACCGTCGGTTGTCGGTGTGCGTAACCAGTAGTGATCAATATTTTCTTCAACAGTTTCAATGCTTGGCTCACCTGATAGGAATTTATCTTCATAATAGGCGGCTTTAACACCAGGGACTAATTCGCCAGCTTCATTTTTGTGGAAGAGAGTGTTTGATGGCACAGCCTTATAGTTTGAATAAATGTCACCTGCGATTGTTGAGCCGACGGAATAGCTTACATTTTCTGCGCCAATTTTCGCCTTGATACCTTTTAAAGCTGTCACGGGTGCGGTTGGTTGACCGTAATAGTTTGCAACCAGTGTCCACCAATTGTCTGCATTTGGTCCAATCACTGCGACTTTTGTGTCGGGTTTTAGTGGAAGAATGCCGTCATTTTTGAGTAGAACGAGAGAAGCACGCGCGGCTTCTTCTGATTTTTCCAAATGGCTAGGGCTGGCAACTGTATCAATTGAGATATTGGACCAAGGCACAAGGGATGGGTCGTCATACATGCCAAGTTTGAACAAAGCAGAATATAAACGCACCACTGATTGATCAATTGTTTCTTCAGTGATCAAACCTTCTTTTACAGCTTGGGGTAAGGCGTCCATTTTATTGCCTTCACCATCACCACAGTTGAGGTCAGTTCCCATATTCACAGACAGGGCTGCGGCTTGCGCGCGCGTGTCCACATGGTCATGCGCAGCATATGGTGCTGTGCCTTCTGCTTTTTTCTCTTCGTCATAGTAGAAATCGCCAATGGCACCACAATCAGAAACGACATAACCATCAAAGCCTAATTCTTCACGCAGCAAGTCTTTCATGAGGCGCTCGGAACCACAGGCAGGATCGCCCCAGACAGCATTATAGGCACACATGACAGAAGCGACTTCTGTTTCATCAAATGCTGTTTTGAAAGCAGGGAGGTATGTTTCATAAAGGTCAGCGTCTGTTGCGATATAGTTGTCGCGGTGACGAGATGGTTCAGGGCCAGAGTGAACGGCATAGTGTTTTACTGTGGCGACGGATTTGAAGTATTTGTCATCATCGCCTTGAAGACCATTAATGAAATTGACCGCCATTCTACCAGTTAGATACGGGTCTTCTCCATATGTTTCTTGTCCGCGGCCCCATCTTGGGTCTCTAAAGATATTGATATTAGGCGACCAGAAAGTCAGTCCGCCATACATGGCGTACACATCTTCATTGGCATAAAAATGATGCTTGGCGCGGCCTTCATCGGAAATCACATTTGCCACTTCCAACATGAGGTCTTCATCCCATGTGGCTGCCATACCGATAGCCTGAGGGAAGACAGTTGCATGACCCGCACGGGCAACACCGTGGAGAGCTTCATTCCACCAATTATATTCATGTAGACCAAGACGCGGAATTGCAGCGGCTTTGTCGTACATTTGTGCTGCTTTTTCTTCGAGTGTCATGTGTGACACGAGGTCAAGCGCGCGTTCTTTGGGGGAAAGAGATGGATCCATGAAGCGAAATTCAGAGGATTTTGCTTCTTCAGTTGTTTGAGCTGTTTCAGTGTCTGTTTGAGAGCTACTGCATGCGGTTGCAAAAGCAAGGGACGCTATCGTTCCCAATAAAATTGATTTCACTGATTTCATTATTGAATCCTCCAAGAGTTTTTATTGGCATCGTTTGAGCGCCTTCATCGAGCTATAAAAGATATAGCAAGATGCCGGTGATCAAGGATGCGTTATTCTTTGTTTTATGCGTTGGTTTATATCCTTGGTTTTATATATAAGTCCATCGTTGTCTCTGTCTAATTTTTGATTTAGGTTCACGTTTAAGTGAGGAGCAGATTTTCGGACTTTAGGCCCTACATCTGGCTCAGGCGTGGTTGACAGAATTCTATAGTGCAGAATAAATTGGACAGATAGATTTTTAAAATTGGTCTGACATAAATTGTAGTATTAGAGAGTGTCTTCATTCCTGTTTCCAGCGAGATAAGTCTAATCTTCGGGCAGGATGTTGGGGTATTTCCCAATGCAGGCATACGGGTGATGTAGACTAAAAAGATTACGGTTCCGCATGAGACGGAAACTGAAAAATAAATATAAACAAACACTAGGGGAGAGTGAGACGTGCGAATTCAGTTCTTGAATACGGTTGGCATCAAGGCGGCGCTTATATCTGCAATGGTTTGTGGAGTTGTTGCATGTGATTCAACGACATCTGGTTCAACAGCATCCTCGGTTGAGGAAGGTAAGAGCGCACCAATTTTGAGCAATGTGTTCTCAGATCACATGGTATTACAACAAGGGTATGAAATTCCGTTTTGGGGGCGGGCTGGCTCGGGTCAAAAAATAAATCTGACCTTTAATGGTGAAACCAAACAAGCAGAAGCAGACCTTGTTGGTAATTGGCGGATAAGTTTTGATGAACCAGACGTAATGGGGCCATATCAGGTTAAAGTTGAAACTGAAGATGGTCAGGTTCAAGTGCTGGAAGATGTCTTAATTGGCGATGTGTATCTGTGTTCTGGACAGTCCAACATGGAATTTCCAGTGTCTCGTGCGCTTAATCCCAATCGCGAAATTCCGGCAGCTGACGGCTCTAATATTCGTTTGTTTCAAATGCCAATGCGCTCATTCAATGCGCCGCAAAAAAGTGTCACTGGCGATGTTTCGTGGGAAATGGCGAGTGCAAAAACAGTTGAGAATTTTTCAGCGGTTTGCTGGTTCTCGGCTAAAGAGTTGGAAAAGAAATCAGATACTCCCATTGGCCTAGTGCAGGCAGCATGGGGCGGAACACGTATAGAAGCGTGGATGAATGAAGCTTCGTTGGCGGAAACGGGTCTGGTTTCAGATGAGTTGGAGATGCTGCAAAACTATAGGGAGACTCCCAAAGCAGCGATATCCAAATTCGGAGAAA
This sequence comes from Hirschia baltica ATCC 49814, assembly GCF_000023785.1. NCBI lineage: Bacteria > Pseudomonadati > Pseudomonadota > Alphaproteobacteria > Hyphomonadales > Hyphomonadaceae > Hirschia > Hirschia baltica. The sequence goes on along the minus strand of NC_012982.1, from coordinate 3,080,559 downwards.
GACTAAATACGTGGTGGGATAGCACGTTTCCTTCAGCATCAAAGCCTTGGGAAAATGCGTCACAAAGTATTGATCAGGCGTGGAAAAAAGCACCTGAAACCATGGGCAATTATCAAGCCTGGGGCATTGAAGAAATAGAGGAATATAAAGGCTTAATCTGGTTTCAAACTGAATTGAATTTGCCAGAAGATTATGACGGATCAGCGTTGGATTTATCTGTCGGGCTGACTGATGAACGCGATTATGTTTGGGTGAATGGTGAGTTCGTTGGCTCTGGCTATGGCTGGAGTGTAGCCTCGGTTTATGAGGCAAGTGCAGGCTTGCTGAAGTCAGGCAAAAACATAATTACGATTGCGATTGAGAATGGCTGGAAGGCTGGTGGAATTTTAGACCTTAGCGATTCTGGTGTGAACTGGCAGCAGCAAAATATTGGTTTTGAAAATTGGCAATGGCAGCTGATTGAAAACGGACCAAGCTCTATGGATCGTGCGCCATGGGAAACAATGAATGGTTTGTCTGGTATTCACAATGGTATGGTGTCGCCTTTGGATGGTTTGAAATTCAAGGCGGCATTCTGGTATCAGGGTGAAAGCAATGCGAGCAATCCAGAAGATTATGAGCAAATGTTGGCTGGGTTGATTAAAGGCTGGCGGCTCATGTTTACTTCTGATTTGCCGGTTGTGGTTATCCAGCTTGCAAATTATGGAAATTTGCCATTTGAGCCGGTTGAGAGTGGGTCATCAGGTGTGCGTGATGCACAGAGACGGGCGGCTTTAGCTGATGAAAACACCGGACTGGTTGTCACAATTGATATTGGAGATCGCATTGATATCCACCCTGCAAATAAGCAGGTTGTGGCGCAGCGTGTCGTTGAGTCTTTGGGGTATCTGCAAACGTCGGATCGTAAGCAATTGGGCGATAATGCCCAGCCTGTAAGGGCATATTATAGCGATGATGGAATTGTTGCTGAGTTTATGAATACGCAGGATGGCTTGCGCATTTATGGCGGTGATAATTTATCTGGTGTTGAGTATTGCACGCCGTTGGAAGGATGCCGTTTTGTGCCAGCAAGCCTTGAAGGGCAGGATAGTCTTCGCATTTCAATTGACGACAAAACCCAAGGCGCACGCATTCGTTATGCGTGGGCGGATTCGCCAATTCCAACCCTATTTGAAGGTGACTATGTGCCGGTCACACCATTTGAATTGGTGGTAGAAGATGAATGAATTTCAATTTGAAAACAAGCATGTGGACGCGTTTGAGGAAAAATCACAAATGAAGATGATTTTTGGAAAACTGGGGAAAGTGTTTGCATCCTCAATTGTCGCACTAGGGCTTGTGGCTGTGATGCCTATGCGTGCACAGGCAGAGGATGGTTATGAATTATGGTTGCGCCATGCTCGCATGGACCCAGAGGCGGCGGCATTTCCAACTGGCTTCATGCTTGATTGTGAAACAAATTCGCCAACGCTGAATATTATATCGGATGAGTTGCAATCGGCTTTCATGGCGATGACCGGCAGTGAACTGGTACGTCATGACAAGCTTGAAGATGGAACACTTATACTAAGTAGTACGCAGTGTTCTGGTTCTCTCCAGAGTGATTTAGAAGCTGTAGAAAGCGATGAGGGATATATCATTCGCAGTGAAAACGGCGAAGAGATAGGCCATACACTGATTGGCGCGAAGACAGATATTGGTCTGCTCTATGGTGTGTTTGACTATCTAAGGCAGGTGGCTTCAGAAGCGGATCTGACAAAACTGGATATCACACAAGCACCCGCCATTGATTTGCGCGTACTTAATCATTGGGATGATCTGAATGGTCATGTCGAGCGCGGTTTTTCAGGTGAGTCCATCTGGGATTGGTTTCGTATGCCCGACTATATGTCGCCCCGATACACAGATTATGCGCGCGCGAATGCATCTGTCGGTATCAATGGAACAGTTCTAACAAATGTGAATGCGGACGCGACCGTTTTAACGCCGCGATACCTTGAGAAAGTTGCAGCGCTCGCAGATGTGTTTCGTCCATATGGCATAAAAGTCTATTTAACGGCGCGTTTCTCGGCACCAATGGAGCTGGACGGGTTGGAGACAGCGGATCCGCGCAATAGCGATGTTCAGGAATGGTGGAAAACCAAAGCGGATGAAATTTACGAATATATCCCAGATTTTGGTGGTTTTCTCGTCAAAGCAAATTCAGAAGGCCAGCCCGGGCCGCAAGATTACGATCGTGACCATGCTGAGGGTGCAAATATGCTAGCAGACGCAGTGGCCCCAAATGGCGGCGTTGTGATGTGGCGGGCCTTTGTTTATTCCGCTGAAGAGCCAGATGATCGTGTCAAACAAGCATATGACGAGTTTGTTCCGCTTGATGGCAAGTTTAGAGACAATGTGCTGGTTCAGTCTAAAAACGGACCATTGGACTTTCAACCACGTGAGCCCATCCACCCATTATTTGGCGGCATGGAAAAAACGCCTGTGATGCTCGAACTTCAGCTGACTAAGGAATATCTGGGGTTTTCAACGCACTTGGCTTATTTGGGGCCGATGTGGGAAGAGGTGCTTGATACGGACACTCATGTGAAGAAAGAAGACGCCAGTGTCGCCGATATTGTAGATGGCAAAACTTTTAATCACAAACTGTCAGGAATAGCCGGTGTGGCCAATATTGGGCGCGATCGCAATTGGGCTGGTTCCATATTTGATCAAGCCAATTGGTATGCTTTTGGGCGTTTGGCATGGAACCCGAAACTATCAAGTTCATCTATTGCAGAAGAGTGGATTGATCAGACGTTTGATTTATCAAATGCCGGTGAAGAAACCGTTTTGAGCATGATGATGGGATCGCGGGAAGCGGTTGTCGATTACATGACACCTCTAGGCTTAACTCACCTTATGGGCACAGGCCATCATTATGGACCCGGGCCTTGGGTGGATGATCTGGGGCGCGCTGACTGGAACCCGTATTATTACCACCGTGCGACCGCCGATGAAATCGGTTTTGATCGCACAAAAACAGGGTCAAATGCACTGGCTCAATATGCAAAACCTTTGCGTAAAAAATGGAGCAATTTGGAAACCGTGCCGGACAATCTTTTACTATGGTTCCACCGAGTTGGTTGGGATTATGAGATGAAGAGCGGTTTGACGCTTTGGCAGGAAATGGTGCGCCATTATGATCGCGGTGTGGATGCTGTGGCGAAGATGCAATCTGATTGGCTAAACCTTGAAGGCGAAATTGACGCTGAACGGTATCAGCAAATTTCTGATTTTCTGGGTATTCAACATAAAGAAGCAAAATGGTGGCGTGATGCTTCTCTCGCTTATTGGATGAGCATTAACGGATTGGAACTTCCAGAGGGAAGTGCGCAGCCTGAACATAGCCTGGAGTATTATAAGGCGCTTTCATTTCCGTTTGCGCCGGGACAAACACAATAGTTTAGAAATGAAGAGATCTTCTCAAGAAAAAGCCTCCCCCATAAAGGGGAGGCTTTTTATTTGCTGTTGGTTTGTGGAGTTATTGTACGGAAGAGTGACAATAGGGGCCAATGATTGTGCCGACAAATCCGCCTGCCTTTGCGGTGCTTAATAGCGTTGCATCAATGTCTTGAGCCAACACTGTTTGCGCTCCGTCAATTGTGTATTCAAACTGCATCAGTCCGGCATCGCTGCTTAATGTCAGGTCTATATTCTCAAGATTGGTTATTGGCGCTGAGGCCAGCAATGTGTCGTTGTCGGAATTGTCTTTTGTTCTAACAACAATATTGGTGCCGTTCTCGTCTTTCTCAATTCCGAAAAATACCAATGATGTATCATTTTGAATGGCAACTAAACCGGCCTGATCACCGTTAGCTTGAGGTGTATAGGAGAGGGATGTTGTGGCTGTCGCGATGTGGTGCTGTTGGCGGCGGCCGATAAATGAAGGTGCGTGAGAAAGATCACCAAAGGCATAATCACACCTTAGATTAAGTGCGCCGTTTTCAACGGAATAAAATGCGCTTTCAGGATTGCGAACTCCAACCCATTGTTGAGATAGAGCGCTTCTTTCAAACTCATCGCGATAGCTGAAATTACCAGTTAGCGGCAAGGCTGGGGCTGCCTGAGCAGGCAGGTTTGGTTTGGCGTGGGCAAAAGGAATTGCTTCTCCAGCGGGCAGTATGTAAGGCCAGCCATCATTCCAGCTAACGGGAAGTAAGAAGGTTTCACGGCCAATATTATAGTGGTCTTCTGCATCATATGGACGTGTGCTTAAAAAAGTTGCCCACCATTCTCCATTTTGCGTTTCAACAAACTTTGCATGCCCTGCAGCGGAAATAGGGTGTGTTCTATCTGGGGCTAAATCTCTTTGCGTAAGGATGGGATTGTGGTCTGCAGGAAGGAATGGACCTCTGACGTCTTTGGACCTGAATATGGTCTGGGAGTGATTGACGCTGGTTCCACCCTCGGCGGCGGTGAGGTAATAATAATTATCGCGTTTTAATATATGTGGGCCTTCAATCCAGACAGGTTCGGTAATGATATCTACGCCGCCATTAATTAGCAGGGTACGCTCTCCGACCATTTTGAGATTTTGCCAGTCAAATTCTTGAACCCAAATTGCGCGATGCCCTTCATATATGGGGGCTCCGATCGGTGCATCATTATTGACGATATAGGCTTTCTCGCCTTCCCAAAAAATGGATGGGTCAATGCCGTCAAAATCTAGCCAAATCGGATCTGACCATGGGCCGGTAGGATTATCTGCGGTGATAACGAAATTACCTTTGCAATCAACGCAAGTGGTGACGATATAAAACACCCCATCATGGTAGGAAATATCAGGTGCAAACACACCTCTAGAAACGGTCAGTCCTGAGAAATCAAGCTGGTCTGATCGATCAATTGCGTTGCCGATTTGAGACCAATTTACGAGGTCTTTTGAATGAAAAACGGGGATGCCAGGAAAGTGCGAGAAACTGGAATTGACCAGATAATAATCTTCATCGACGCGCAAAACAGAAGGATCTGGATAATAGCCAGCTAGAATTGGATTTTGGTATTGGTTGTCCGCCAATTCGACTGTTTCTGGTGTTTGGCCTGAATAAGAAAAATATTCAAAACTTGCCGTTTTTTTTTGTTGGGTTTCTTCAATAGAAGAGGCTTTATCTGTTGGTTGACATGCCGCCGTAAAAGCGAGTGCGAGTACAGATGTGTAGAGCTTTAGTGCTTTGTTTTTCATGTTTAATCTCCCCATTTAATGTCATTGTTTTAAAGCCCCGCATTTTTTATTTTTGCTTTTGTTACTGAAATACACTTGGCAGGAAAAGCGTCAAGCTTGGTATGTAAGCCGTCAGCAAAAGCGCCGCTATGAGTGCAAGATAGAAAGGCCAAATTGTTTTGACTGTTTCTTCAATTTTAATGTCACCAATGGCTGCTCCCACGAAAAGCACGGACCCAACTGGCGGCGTTACGAGACCTATGCCTAAGGTGAGAATAAGCACGATACCAAAGTGAACTGGATCAACACCCAATTCCATCATCATGGGTAAGAAAATCGGTGTGGTGATAATGATAAGAGGGGCCATATCCATGAAAGTTCCTAGAATGAGAAGAACCAAAATCACCATCAACATGACCAGTGTTGGATTATCTGAAATCGACATGACAAGTTGAGCCAATTGCGTAGGCGCGTGCAAAAGGGCGAGTAACCAACCAAACACTGCTGCTGATCCAATTATCATCATCACGATTGCTGTCGTTTGCACAGCGCCTCGACATGCGAGTGCAAAGGTTGTTGGAGTCAGGGTTCGGTACACAAAGGCGGCAACTATCAATGTGTAGACAATGGCAACAGCAGAGCTTTCAGTTGGCGTGAAGACACCTCCAAGTATGCCCACCACAATAATAACGGCTGTAAACAGGCCCGGCAAAGCGATAATGCTCGCTTTTAGAAAGGCAGGCCATCCAGGGAAGACGCCTTTAGGGTAGTTGCGTTTGCGAGCAATTATCCAAGCTGTAATAGCTAGCGCTATACCGGCGATAATGCCGGGAAATATCCCAGCCAAAAACAGATCACCAATTGATATGCCTAAACCTGAAGACGCGGCATAGATGATCATATTGTGAGATGGAGGGATGATGACACCCAAAATTGCGGCGCAGCACGTCACATTGACCGCATAGTCTTTGTCATAACCTTTTTCTTGCATTGCAGGCATGAGCGAAGAACCAAGTGCGGAAACGGACGCTATTGAAGATCCAGAGACGGCTCCAAACAGCATAGAAGCGCCCACATCAACTTGACCTAATCCGCCCTGAAGCCTGCCGAGCGCTGCATCTGCAACCTGTAAAAGCTTTTCTGCTATTCCTGAGCGATACATGAGGTCGCCTGCGAATATAAAGAATGGGATGGCCATAAGAGAGAAGACATTGATACCAGCGGCCAATTGCTGAACAGCAATCACTGGTGCGATGTCTAGATATACAAGTGTCAGGACTGATGCGGAAAGCAGCGCAAATGATATTGGCACACCAGCAACTAGAAAAATAGCGAGTGCAAGGAGAAGAAGGGTTAGCGCCATGCTGGTATCACCTTCTCATTGCGACTATTGGCGATGATGTGTTCTATCGCAAAAAAGCAGATTAGAGCTCCGGCAAGTGGAAGAGGCAAAAATGCAGATCCACGGGGCAGCCCCAAAGACGGGATTGGATATTGCCATAGACGAGAAACTAATTTTGTGCCGTAGATAGCAAGAGTGAGGCCCGCACTCGCTGTGACTAAATGGGTGAATATGATTGTAGGCAAACGGGTTTTATTCAGACCATTCTGGAATACGGTGATGTGAATATGAAATTGTTCCCTAACGCCTGCAGCTGCTGCGAACAGGACTGTCCAGACCAGAAGATAAAGCGCGAGTTGTTCGCTCCAAGACGGGCTAGCATTGAAAATATACCGTGCAATGACTTGCCAGAATATAATCGCGGTTATGGCAACAATACCAATGCTGGAAATCCATAAACATAGTCGTGATAGAAGGAATGATAACTTGGAAATAGTTTCTGCTATGGACTCAAACATCGGCAGACTCCATGTCCTGAATCTCTTCCATAAGCTCACGCAAGTTGGGTGTTAAAAAGCGATCATATACAGGCTGCATGCATTTAATGAATGGATCTTTATCAATTGTCTCAATGATTTCGACGCCGCTTTTTTTGACGACTTCCATCGCGCTGTTGACGCGTGCATCCCAGATTTGACGCATGAAAGGCACAGATTCACGTGCAGATTCCATCACAAGCTCTCGATCATTGTCAGACATCATTTTCCAGCGTCTAGCAGACATCACTAGAATTTCCGGTGTCATGAGATGTTGGGTCAGAGAATAATATCGGGCAGCTTCAAAATGGCGTGTGTTTTCATAGGAGGGCCAGTTATTTTCAGCGCCATCAATCACGCCTTGCACGAGGCTTTGATACACCTCAGAAAATGACATCGGAGTGGCATTTGCGCCTAATGCTTCCACCATGGCGACATAGAGGTTCGAATTTTGAACACGTATCTTCATGCCTTTAAGGTCATCGGGCGTGCGAATGGGTTTGATTGTATTGTAGAAACTGCGCGCACCAGAATCGTAAAAGCACAAACCAATCAAATCATGCTCGGCTAGGCTAGCGAGAATTTTTTGGCCGGGCGCGCCGTCCATGGCCGCTCGCATATGCGGAATGGACCTAAAGACGAAAGGCAGGGATGGAACAATTGTTGATTTGGCAATCGGGTTTAATGGGGCAAGATTAACTCGGTTAAAGTCTATGCCGCCAAACATGGAGATTTCTAGAGTATCTCTTTCAGCGCCTAATTGTGCACCGGAATAAATCTCTGTTTTGATGCGACCATCGGTTTTCTCTCTCAAACGGTCCGTCATGAAAGTGAGGGCGGCCACTGTTGGATAGTCAGCGCTTAATGCATCGGCGGCTATCAAAGCTGGTTGATTGGAATTGCATCCTGATAACGGAAAAGACAGGCAGGCACTGCCAGCGATAGACATAACATGCCGGCGAGAAAATTGAGTCATAGACTGCATCCTTTTTCGCCCAAATTGTAAGCCTTATCAAACTGAAAGAGTGTTATGGAGCAAGCGGTGATCAATTTTTCTTTTGCCCGAGATAGTGATCGCGTCTGGCTTGGGCTTTGTTTTTTGCCTTTTCTACATCATCGGTTTCTGTCACTTCCAGAAGTGCATCAATGACGCGGGTGAGGTGATCAAACATTGCTTTTCTGGCACCAGCCGGATCACGATTTTTGAGGTTGTAGAAAATGTTTCTGTGGTCTTCGACCATGGGCTGAACACCATATTCGCGAGACCGGTTTAGCATTTCGATCACCACGGGACTGGAATCACGAACAGCCCATAAATCTTCGCTCATTTTTACCAAAGCTGAGTTTTGGGTCGCATTGGCTATCATCATGTGAAACTGACGGTCTGCGCTTTCACTATCACTGATATTACCGTTTGCGTTTTCCTGCACCATTTCGACAAGAAGCTGTTCAAGTTTAGCAAGGGTGATGTCGTCTATGCGGGTTGCAGCTAATTCAGCGATGTCACTTTCCAGATAAATACGTGCTTCCATCATTTCAAATGGACCAATATCTAGATCGTTTGCTGCATCACTATTGGCGCGATCAGAAATAACATGAACACCCGAACCATTTTTGACTTCGACTAAGCCCATGATTTCAAGCGCAATTATAGCTTCTCTAATAGTAGGTCTAGATACATTGAACTCTTCAGCGAGAATTCGTTCGGCTGAAAGTCGCTGACCAATTTCATATTCACCAGCTTCAATCTTGGATTTGAGTGTATTTGCGACTGTTTGATATAATCGTTTCATGTGAGCGAGCCATAAGTTTTATCGGAAAATTGTATTATGCTTGCATAGACTGAAATTACCAATTCCACATAGTTCCGTCTTTGAGGCGTGCAATTGGTAATTGGCGCGGATCATAGGGATATTTAGCTGCTAATTTTTCGTCTAACGTGACGCCATGCCCAGGGGTTTCAGCACATATCATGTGGCCGCTTTCAAACTTGTAGTCATGCGGGAAGACTTCATCTGTGGCTTCTGTATGGCGCATATATTCCTGTATTCCAAAGTTTGGAACCCACGTGTCAAAGTGGATGGCAGTTCCCATACAAACAGGAGAGAGGTCTGTTGCACCATGGCTTCCTGTTCTAATCTGATAGAGTGCAGCAAGGTCAGCGATGCGGCGCAAATGTGTGATCCCGCCCGCATGAACAATAGTGGTGCGGATAAAATCAATGAGCTGGTTTTGAATCAGTTCACGGCAATCATGGATACTGTTAAAAATCTCACCCACTGCCAAAGGGGTTGTTGTGTGCTGGCGAATGAGACGAAATGCTTCTTGGTTTTCTGCTGGTGTGGCATCTTCCAGCCAGAACAGGTCAAATGGTTCTAAGGATTTACCAAGTCTTGCAGCCTCTTGTGGTGTCATGCGGTGGTGTCCGTCATGAAGGAGTGCTGTTTCAGTGCCGACAGCGTCACGAACTTTTTCAAACAATTTGGGTATGAAGTTCAGATATGCTCGCGTGTCCCAGAGCTGTTCTGAGGGGAGGTGGCTGTCGGCGGGTTCATAATACATTTTGTCTTTAGAAACGCCATAAGCCACATCAAGACCGGGTACGCCGGATTGCGCTCTGATGGCTTGATAGCCCATTTCTTTGTAACGTAGAACTTCTTCAACTGTGTGGGATGCATCTGTTCCGTTTGCATGGCCATAGACTAGAACGCTGTCGCGACTTTTTCCGCCGAGTAATTGATAAAGTGGCATATTGGCCATTTTGGCTTTGATATCCCAAAGCGCTGTATCAATTGCAGCAATTGCAGACATCGTAACAGGGCCGCGACGCCAATAAGCGCCTTTGTAGAAATATTGCCAGATATCTTCAATTTGGCCGCAGTCTTTGCCAATCAATGCAGGAATAAGATGGTCATTCAAATAAGATGCTACGGCAAGCTCGCGCCCATTTAATGTTGCGTCTCCATACCCGACAACACCACCTTCTGTTTCGATGATAAGCGTGACAAAATTTCGATTTGGAGAGCATACATTTACGCGGGCTGAAGTGATTTTGCGATCGCGCATAGATGAACTGGCTTGAGATGTGGCGTTCATTAGAAGTGTCCGGCAGGAGAGAGAAGTGTAAATATCAACCTGTATTACCAATTGTGATATTTGGCAAGATAGGGATGGTGCCTCAATACAAATACGTGTGCTAGTTTGGGAGATCACTTTAGGCCTAATCTTCGTGATCTGCGAGTGCACTTAGAAGCTTGGTATTAGCGAAACCGCATTTCTTATTGTGAGTTGAACTTGTTTGAAGTTTATGGGGCTCCTGCCGTTGCACTTCATATGAGATTTGTTAGAGAGATGCAGCGATGGCCATGTAAACAAAATTGGCAACGCGGCGTAAATCACGCGTCCTTAATAATATGAAGGAGCTGAATTTCGACTCTGCGTTTTTCAGCAAATAGTTATGATACACACTTTATCAGCGGCTTTTCTCGCTTTTCGTCAGCTCTTTTCATTGCAAACTAAAGTATTGGGGCGGTATGTTCTGGCTTTTTTGATAGCGGCAATGGTTTTGCCGGCAGCGCAGGCACAGGAACCAAAACAAGAAAACACATTGCCGCAAGATAGCGGTGCTTATGTTGGGGATTTGGATAAGGTCGTACAGGAGCCTGATAAGCCGCTATATTCGCCATTTACGGCTAGATATATTCTTGACGAAGTACGCCATTTAAGAATGGATTATGAGCGTTCACGCGCAAATATGCTGGAGCGGCAGGTTACAAGAGAATATGAGATCGCAAAAGATGCTGCTGGCTATGCGCGTAATGCTGTAGAGCTTTTCTTTTTCGTGATTACAGCGGTCACAACATTGCTTGTGTTTTTCGGTTGGAATTCGCTTAGAGATATTCGATCACGCGTGAGCCAGATTGCGGAGGCGCGGGTGGAAAGCCTGATTGCCGGATATGCAGAGCGTATGGACGCTGTAGAAGCTGAGCTAAAGCTTAAATCCAAGCGGTTGATTGAAGCACAATCGGAAATTGATGAGACGAACGAAATTCATTCTCTATGGTTACGTGCGAGTCAGGAGACAGCTGCATCTTCGAAAATTGCTATTTACGACGAAATTTTGAAAATGCGCCCAGAAGATACAGAGGCAATGACGTTTAAAGCAGATTCTGCTTTGCAAATGGCTGAACCACAATGGGCTTTAAGCCTAGCAAATCGCGCGCTTGTCATTGATCCAGATAATGCGCACGCATTTTATCAACGTGCATGTGCGCACACCGCTATTGGTTCAATAGAGGAAGCAATAGCTGATTTAGAGACCGCTGTTTCGATGGCAGATACATATCGCGCGCAGGCGGCATCAGACCCAGCATTCAATCCCATAAAAGAGCTTGAAGCCTTTCGCGCTTTAACTGAGCGCGATGATGGGAAATCTTGATCCGTGCATAAGTTTTGTTGAGCGTAATTGACTGATCAGCTCATCAAAAATGTCGGTTTAAATCTTTAACTCACTAAGGTCAGAAGAGCGCGTGTTTGCTCGATTATTGTGCAACCTCTGCTTTATTGTGGGTGTATTCTTGTCAAATTGCATCAAGATTGGGCAGTGAGAGATGTCGAGCTTGAAAGTTTTATTAACATATTAGAAACAGGAAATGCGCAGTGACGATGCTGCACTAAGTATTCGTAGTCCGCCGCGGGACTCGATTCGTATCTTGGGAGTTCTTAATCAGAACTTTCCCATTGTTTTTCGAATTTTCCAATTTTTTTTGGTTGAGGCCACAATCTCTTCGATTGCCTCAAGCCCCGCTTAGGAGACGTTATATGACTGCGTTAGCGACTTTTTTTAAAACGACCCCGCATATGCCCTCAATGCGTAAAATTGTAATGGGTACAGCCTTTATCGCGGCCTCTATGCTTGCTGCATGTGGTGACAATTCATCTAGTTCTGTAAAGCCGTCAGCGGATGTTGATGTGGCTCCAATTTCAACGCTTGCGCTTGAGAAAACAGATCTGACTTTTGGCTTTATCAAGCTGACAGATATGGCTCCCTTAGCGATTGCTTATGAAAAAGGCTATTTTGAAGATGAAGGTCTTTTCGTAACAGTTGAACCGCAAGCGAACTGGAAAGTTCTTCTGGATCGCGTGATTGATGGTGAGTTGGATGGCGCGCACATGCTAGCTGGCCAGCCAATAGCGGCAACAATCGGCTATGGAACGAAGGCTGATATTATTACGCCATTTTCAATGGATTTGAATGGGAATGGTATTACCGTTTCCAATGAAGTATGGGCTGAAATGAAGCCTAATATTCCTAAAATGGATGATGGGCGTCCCGTTCACCCAATCAAAGCAGAATACCTCAAGCCAGTTGTTGAAAAATACAATAATGAAGGCAAGCCCTTCAATATGGGGATGGTTTTCCCAGTATCCACACACAATTACGAGCTTCGCTATTGGCTAGCATCTGGTGGTATCCACCCAGGTTTTTATTCGCCGGATGACACATCTGGAAAAATTCAAGCTGAAGCATTCTTATCAGTGACGCCTCCACCGCAAATGCCTGCAACTTTGGAAGCGGGTACAATATATGGATATTGTGTGGGTGAGCCTTGGAATCAGCAAGCTGTATTTAAAGGCATTGGTGTTCCAGTCATCACTGACTATGAAATCTGGAAAGACAACCCAGAAAAAGTATTCGGTATCACAAAGGAATTTGCTGAGGAAAACCCGAATACCACACTTGCTCTGACGAAAGCGCTTATTCGTGCGGCAATGTGGTTGGATGAAAATGACAATGCCAACCGTCCTGAAGCTGTCGAGATTTTATCGCGTTCAGAATATGTGGGTGCGGATGCTGAAGTTATTGCAAACTCAATGACGGGTACTTTCGAGTACGAAAAAGGCGATAAGCGCGACGTTCCGGATTTCAACGTGTTTTTCCGTTATAATGCGACATACCCATATTACTCAGATGCAGTTTGGTATCTTTCACAAATGCGCCGTTGGGGACAAATCCCTGAAGGCAAGTCTGACGCTTGGTATGATGAAATTGCTAAAAATGTATACCGCCCAGACATATACCTAGAAGCAGCCAGAATGCTGGTTGATGAAGGTAAGGCAAATGAAGCTGATTTCCCTTGGGAAACAGACGGTTACAAAGCTCCAACCCCAAGTGAAGACATTATTGACGGTATTGCTTTTGATGGCCGTGCGCCAAACGCATACCTCGATAGTTTGCCTATTGGTCTGAAAGGTAATCAGCGTGTCGAAGGTTCGACAATTGTAGAGTAGTCGGTTTCAACGCCCGATACTTGGCGGGGGCCTATGTCTCTCTAAGTCTCCGCCAATTTTTATAGAATGAGCTTTTTATTGCTGCAGTTGTTTTGCAGTGAAACATACGGAAATTATACATGTCCATCGTCCAACCTGCAGAAACACAATCAGATGCTTCGTTAGAGGTGACTGTTGATAAAGACGCTGCAAAAGAAGCACGCAAAGAAAAGATTTTTACTGCCATTAACAAGGCTTCCAAATTTTTGGATGCCGTAGGCTTGTCTTGGGTGACACCGCTCTTGATGATAGCGGCAGGTGATAGCCCCAAAGAGCAGGGCAAGGCGTTATGGATGCGTCTTGGTGTGCCAATTCTAGCGCTACTGATTTTTATGTTTGCTTGGGCGCAATTGGCACCAACTGTTAAAACATCTCTAGGAGCTATTCCGGGGCCTTCTCAAGTTTGGGAACAAGCTGTCGTTTTGCATAAAGACCATGTTGCAGAAAAAGTGAAATCTGATGCTTTTTATGCGCGTCAGGATGCACGCAATGATGCTTTGATCGCAGCAGGCCGTGAAGGTGAAGTGCGCGACAGAGATTACACAGGTAAGCAGACTTATTACCAGCAAATATGGACGAGTTTGAAGACTGTGTTCTTCGGATTTATCCTCGCTACAGTTATTGCAGCGCCGCTTGGTATTATTATGGGTATGTCGCCTGCAATGAGCGCGGCTTTCAACCCTATTATCCAAATATTTAAGCCAGTATCTCCCTTGGCGTGGCTGCCCATCGTGACGATGGTCGTGTCTGCGACTGTGGCGACAGATGGGAATATGTCCAAATCGTTCCTGACATCGGCAATCACTGTGACTTTGTGTTCGTTATGGCCAACTTTGATCAATACAGCTGTGGGTGTTGCCTCTATCGACAAAGATCTCGTGAATGTGGGTAAAGTATTGAAGCTGGATGCTTGGACCAAAGTCACCAAGCTGGTGCTTCCATCTGCATTGCCGCTGATTTTTACAGGTATGCGCTTGTCTCTTGGGGTTGGCTGGATGGTGTTGATCGCCGCTGAAATGCTGGCTCAAAACCCTGGTCTTGGAAAATTCGTCTGGGATGAATTTCAGAATGGGTCATCTCAATCTCTCGCTAAGATCATGGTTGCTGTGCTGACGATCGGAATAATCGGGTTCATTCTCGACCGCTTCATGGCTGCACTTCAAACAATGTTCACTCACTCAACCAACCGCTAATATTGGAGGCTGTCATGGCGATACTTTCGCTAAAAAATGTATCCAAATGGTATGGTGATGGACCAGATCGTGCGGAAATTCTCAAAGATGTAAATCTTGAAGTCGCTGACACTGAATTTGTTGCCATTCTAGGGTTTTCAGGATCGGGCAAAACCACGTTGATCAATTTGATCGCTGGGCTTGAATTTCCTGATGCGGGTGAAGTCTTTAGCAAAGGCGAGAAAGTGGAGGGGCCAGCCCCTGACCGCGGTCTCGTCTTTCAAAGCTATTCGTTGATGCCGTGGATGACAGTTAAAGAAAATGTCGCCTTGGCTGTAGATACTGTCTTTAAAAGCGAGTCCAAAAAACAACGCGAAGAACGTACTCTGCGTTATGTTGAAATGGTGGGGCTTGGGCACGCCACTGACCGCAAACCATCCGAGCTTTCGGGTGGTATGCGTCAGCGTGTATCTGTTGCGCGTGCTTTGGCAATGAGCCCAGATATTTTGCTGCTGGATGAGCCTCTATCTGCTTTGGATGCACTTACGCGTTCTAAACTTCAGGACGAGATCACTGAGATATGGGATCAGGAAAAGAAGACTGTTGTTCTCATCACCAATGATGTGGATGAGGCTATATTGCTGGCAGATCGGATCATTCCGCTAAACCCGGGACCAAATGCATCGCTTGGACCTGATTTCATCGTTGATATCCCGCGTCCGCGTGACCGCACCAAAATGAATGAAAGCGAAGAGTTTAAAAAGCTTCGCAAAGATGTCACCGCCTATCTGATGGGGGTTGGTGCAGCCGCCAAAACAGAAGGTGATGAGCCACCTTTGCCAAATGTTGTGCCGATTACGCAAAAGCCACCTAAGGTCTATGAAGATGCGACCAAAACCTCAGGCCTGCATGAAGATCGCTATCTTGAATTTTCTCAAGTGTGTAAAGTTTACCCAACGCCCAAAGGCCCGCTAACGGTTGTCGATGGTTTTGATACACTCGTGAAAAAAGGTGAGTTTATTTCCATAATCGGACATTCAGGCTGTGGAAAATCGACAGTTCTGACAATGGCCGCTGGTCTAAATGATGTATCCAAAGGCGGTATTATTCTTGACCATAAAGAGGTCGCATCTGCCGGTCCTGACAGAGCCGTTGTCTTCCAATCTCCATCTTTATTTCCTTGGCTGACTGCTAAACAGAATGTGGCCATAGGGGTTGATAAAGTTTATCCAGATGCAAGTCAGGCAGAACGTGAGCAGATTGTCGAATACTATCTCTATCGTGTTGGTCTAAAAGACTCGATGAATAAGCTGGCTCAGGATTTATCCAATGGGATGAAGCAGCGCGTGGGTATTGCGCGGGCTTTCGCGCTTAGTCCGAAATTGCTCCTGCTTGATGAGCCATTTGGTATGCTCGACAGTTTGACCCGTTGGGAGCTTCAAGAAGTTCTTATGGATGTCTGGCAAAAAACCAAAGTGACAGCGATGTGTGTAACGCATGATGTTGATGAAGCCATTCTGCTTGGTGATCGTGTGATCATGATGACGAATGGTCCAAATGCCCGCATTGGTTTGGATATGCGCGTGGATATCGAACGTCCGCGTACACGTAAAGCGCTGCTTGAGCACCCAGATTATTACGACTATCGCCAGCGCGTTCTTCAGTTTCTTGAAGATTATGAAGGCGGCGCAAATCCGACGCCTCCAGCTGATGAATCTGAGCCGGATGTTAAAAAGGAAAAAGAGGATGCAGCGTAAAATCATGTCCTCATATTTCGATAAAATACAAATATTTAACCCGCATATTGAGACAGGAGCGTTTCAATGAAACCTAGACTTGTCGTTATAGGGAATGGTATGGCCCCAGGCCGTGCACTTGAGACCCTTTTTGAAGCTGCACCAGATGCGTATGAAGTCATTATCTTCAACGCAGAACCGCGCGTGAATTATAACCGTATTATGCTTTCTCCAGTTCTTTCTGGTGAGCAGAGTTTTGATGATATCATCATTCACGGGGATGGCTGGTATGAAGAGCATAATATCACGCTTCATCGCGGTGCCCGTGTTACGCAAATTGACCGAGAAGCAAAAACTGTCACGTCCGCTGCAGGTATAACTGAAAGCTATGACAAGCTGATCATCGCGACCGGTTCTAACCCATTTATTATTCCATGCCCGGGACATAAACTTCACGGCGTTTTGGCGTATCGCGACCTCGATGATGTTGAGAAAATGATTGAGTTTTCCAACAAAGAAAATTCAAGCGCTGTTGTCATCGGGGGCGGGTTGCTCGGGCTAGAAGCGGCGGCAGGCCTAAAAATGCAAGGCATGGACGTGACTGTGTTGCATCTCATGCCAACACTAATGGAACGCCAGCTTGATCCGTCCGCAGGATATCTTCTTGAGAAAGAATTATCTTCTCGCGGCATCAAAATTATGACGAAAGCTAACACAAAAGAGATTGTTGGAACTGATTGTGTCGAGGCGGTGCTGCTTGAAGATGGTACTCGTCTCAAAGCCGATATGGTGGTCATGGCTGTAGGTATTCGTCCAAGTGTTGAACTGGCCAAAGAGGCTGGATTGGACACGGGTCGTGGGATTCAAGTATCCTCAAACATGCAGACATCTGATCCAGATATTTATTCTGTTGGTGAGTGTGTGGAATTTGAAGGCAATGTGTATGGTCTGGTTGCGCCGCTATATGAACAAGCGCGTGTTCTGGGTATGCATTTGGCCGGTGAAGCTGATCATGCATTTGCTCACTCTGAGACATCGACAAAACTGAAAGTAACGGGAGTTGATCTTTTCTCTGCAGGTGATTTTGCGGAGGGTGAAAACCGCGAAGAAATTGTTTTCCGTGATGCGGCTCGCGGTATTTATAAACGTTTGGTTCTTGAAGAAGATCGCCTTATTGGAGCCGTTCTCTACGGTGAAACAGCAGATGGTGCCTGGTTCTTCCAGAAAATTAAAGAAGGTGCTCCGATAGCATCAGAAGATCGTGAAAACCTTATATTTGGCCAAAGCTTTTCGGGAGCAGCTCCGCTGGACCCCACGGCGGCCGTTGCAGCCTTGCCGGATGATGCAGAAATCTGTGGTTGTAACGGCGTTTCCAAAGGTAAAATCGTATCTGCTATTGAAAAAGAAGGACTAAAAGACCTAGCTGGTGTGCGGTCTTGTACGAAAGCGTCTGCATCATGTGGAACGTGTACAGGGCTTGTGGAAAGTTTGCTCGCATACACGCTTGGCGATGAATTTGGCGGCACTAAAGTTACAGTCTGTGGCTGTACAGATTTGGGGCCGGGTGATGTGCGTCGTTTGATCGTTGCCAAAGAGCTGAAATCAATCCCAGCGATTATGCAGGAGCTTGGTTGGAAAACCTCTGGCGGATGCGCCAAATGTCGTCCAGCTCTGAACTATTACCTCATTGCGACATGGCCGGGTGAATATGTTGATGATCAGCAATCACGTTTCATCAATGAGCGTGTTCATGCCAATATTCAAAAAGACGGAACTTACTCCGTAGTTCCTCGTGCATGGGGTGGTTTGACCACATCCAAAGAATTGCGAGCTATTGCGGATGTTGTTGATAAATTTGAAATTCCAACCGTAAAATACACAGGCGGTCAGCGAATAGATTTGCTTGGTGTTAAAAAGGATGATCTGCCTGCTGTTTGGAAAGATTTGAACAATGCCGGAATGGTTTCCGGGCATGCATATGCAAAAGGCCTGCGTACAGTCAAAACCTGTGTTGGGACTGACTGGTGTCGTTTCGGAACCCAAGATTCGACTGGGCTAGGTGTTAAACTTGAAAAATTGATGTGGGGCTCATGGTCGCCAGCAAAGGTCAAGTTAGCCGTATCCGGTTGCCCAAGGAATTGTGCAGAATCAACATGTAAAGACATTGGTGTTGTCTGTGTGGATTCAGGGTATGAGCTGCATTTTGGCGGTGCAGCTGGGATGCATATCCAAGGCACTCAAATCCTCTGCAAAGTGGAAACTGAAGAAGAAGCAATAGAATATTGCGCGGCATTGCTTCAAGCTTATCGAGAGCAGGGCTGGTATCTTGAGCGCATCTATAAATGGGCTGATCGCGTTGGATATGATACGATCCGTTCCATGATCGCAGACGATGAAGAAGGGCGCAAAGCCTTTTATCAACGATTCTTGCATTCTCAACAATTTGCACAAGACGACCCTTGGGCACAGCGCGCATCGCAAGGTGTTGATGCTCATGAATTTGCACCTTTGACATTGGAACCAGCGGAGTAAATCATGCCACACGATACTGCAGTAATTGATTGGATCGACCTTTGTGCCATTGAGGATATTCCGCTTCAAGGGTCTCGGCGCGCAATCATTAGAGGACGTGAAATAGGTCTCTTTCGGACAATGGCGTCAGAAGTCTACGCGATTGACAATGCATGTCCTCATAAAAAGGGACCGCTTACCGAAGGTATTGTTCATGATTGTTCCGTCACTTGTCCTTTGCATAATTGGGTTTTCGATTTGAAATCTGGTGAAGCAACAGGGCCTGATGAAGGGCGCGTCCAGACCCATGCGGTCGAGATCAGAGATGGTCGGGTATTTATTCAGATTGAAGGCTAAATAAGTGTCCCAATCAGAGTCCGAATTGAAATCTACAGCAACGACCTGTCCTTATTGCGGGGTTGGGTGTGGTGTTTTGGTGACGCCATCTGAAGATGGGCAAACTGCTCAAGTTAAGGGTGATCCTGATCATCCTTCTAACTTTGGTAAATTGTGCTCAAAAGGATCTGCATTGGGTGAAACCCTGACGCATGAAGAACGTTTGTTGGATCCTGTTGTTTATGGACAAAAGTCAGACTGGAATTCTGCACTTGATCTAGTCGCGGGTAGATTTTTGCAAACTATCGCCGAGCATGGTCCAGACAGTGTCGCGTTTTATGTGTCTGGACAATGTCTGACTGAAGATTACTACATCGCCAATAAGATGATGAAGGGATTTATTGGTTCTGCCAATATTGATACCAATTCGCGGCTTTGCATGGCCTCATCTGTGGCGGGCCATAAACGGGCATTTGGGGCAGACACAGTTCCGGGTTGTTATGAAGATTTAGATCACACGGATCTGGTTATTCTTGTCGGTTCAAATTTTGCCTGGTGCCATCCGGTTTTGCACCAAAGGCTTCTCGTAGCAAAAGAACAGCGCGGCACCAGAATAGTCACAATAGATCCACGCCAGACCGCAACTAGCGACGCAGCAGATCTGCACTTGCCTATCAAACCTGGCGCAGATGTGGCGCTATTTAACGCATTATTTGTACACCTTTCTAACTCCACCGCCTTTGATAAATCTTATGTGGATGCCTACACGGATGGCCTTGAAGAGGCGCTGAAAGTGGCTTCTGAGCTCTCTCTTGAAGAGGTTGCGGTTGAGACAGGGCTATCCATTGAGCAATTAGTGACCTTTTTCGATCTTGTGACTCAGACCGAAAAAACGATGACAATCTATTCCCAAGGGGTGAACCAATCCTCCACTGGAACAGATAAAGTCAATGCGATTATCAACGGACATCTGGCAACCGGACGCATTGGTCGCGCAGGCATGGGGCCGTTTTCAATTACGGGACAACCCAATGCTATGGGTGGACGCGAAGTTGGTGGTTTAGCCAATCAACTCGCCTGTCATATGGATTTTGATGCTGGAAGTTTAGATAAGGTCCAGCGTTTCTGGGACGCACCTAATTTGGCGCAAGGGCCGGGGCTTAAAGCTGTCGACATGTTCGATGCGATCGGGAATGGCAAGATCAAAGCGTTGTGGGTTATGGCAACCAATCCAGCGGTTTCTATGCCCAACGCAGATAAAGTGCGTCGTGCGATTGAAAATTGTCCTTTCGTTGTTGTGTCGGATATTGTGGAGACAAGTGACACGGTAAAACTGGCACACGTTAAATTACCTGCGACGGGATGGGGTGAAAAAAGTGGAACAGTTACAAACTCTGAGCGCAGAATTTCTCGTCAACGTAGCTTTTTGAAACCTGCTGGCAATGCGCGACATGATTGGGATATCATGTGTGATATTGCACGCCGGATGGGCTTTGAAGGTTTTGCGTTTGATAATCCATCCGATATTTTTAAAGAATATGCTCAGATGTCAGCATTTGAAAATAATGGCACACGTGATTTTGATATCGGGCATTTTGATGAGATTACGACAAACCAATATGATGATTTAACGCCGTTTCAGTGGCCTTTGGCAAAGAATGAAACGCAGGCTAGGGCCAAACGCTTTTTTGAAAACGGCAATTTTTATACAGCCAACAAACGGGCCAAATTTGTATCGACGCCTGTTAAAGCACCTGCATCAAAACCGAATGCAGAGTTTGAGTTTGTATTGAATACTGGGCGTATTCGCGATCATTGGCATACAATGACGCGGACAGGGAAAACCCAGCGTTTATCCACGCACATTGCGGAGCCATTTGTCGAAATAAATTCAAGGGATGCTTTAAAGCTTGGCCTTGTAGATTCTGATATTGCAATTGTTAAAAGCAAATGGGGCAGTGCGCATTTGCGTGTACTCGTTACAGATCGATTGGCAGATGGTTCGGCGTTCGCACCCATGCATTGGACACGGCGATATGCCTCCAAAGGATGTGTAGACGCTATCACTAGCTCTAATTTTGATAAGGTTTCTGGCCAGCCAGAAATGAAATACACACCTGTTTCTATTGAAAAATTTAAACTAGATTGGTGGGCGTATGCAGTGATTTCAGAAGAGCCATCTCCTGAAATTCTGGCTAAGTTTTCATACTGGGCACTAGCGCGTCGTAATGATGGGTGGAGTGTAGAACTTGCGGGAGACAATTCTATTTGGGATTATAAAACCTTAATGGAAGAATTGCTGCAGGTTGACCCACAAGATGAAGAATTGTCCTTTGTGGATACCAAAACTGGCAATATGCGTCGTTGTGTTATCTCGGATAACCTATTGAAAGGGTTTGCAATTCTCTCAACACAGGGAAGTGTGGAAGCGGACCGTGCTTGGTTAGGGCAAAATATAGGCAAAAAGCTCGATGACACCGTTAGATTGCGTCTTCTAGCTGGTCGTCCACCAGCCGGAGAGGTTAGTGGTAAAGTTATCTGTGCATGTATGGGGGTTGGTGCAGGTGAAATTGAGGCGGCTATAAAATCTGGGGCTGAAACGGTCGTAGAAGTTGGAAAAGTTACGTGTGCAGGAACAAATTGTGGGTCTTGCAAACCTGAAATTTCCGTACTGATTTCTGAATATATGCATGCGTCTAAATTGGATCAAATGGAAGCGGCAGAATGAAAAACGGCAATGACTGCAATCGCTTAAACGGCAAGTTGACTCTGATCGGATGTGGACCAGGGGCTGCCGATCTATTGACTTTACGTGCTGTATCCAGAATCCAAAATTCGGATTTAGTTTTGTATGATCGGTTGGTTAGCTCGGAAGTGCTCGATCTGATACCGGCAGATGTTGAAAGCTGTTATGTCGGGAAAGAAGCTGGAGATGGTGGTGTTCAGCAGGCTGATCTGAATCGCACAATTCAGGAAAATGTTGCCAAAGGTCGGCACGTTTCTCGGCTAAAATCTGGCGACCCCATGATTTTTGGCCGTGCTGCAGAGGAAATCGCTGCAGCTTCAGTCGTTGGTGCTGAAATTGAAATTGTTCCCGGCGTGACCGCTGCTTTGGCAGCAGCTTCAGAAGCAGTGATTACCGTGACTGAGCGTGCAGAATTGCAGAGCTTTGTTGTTACCACAGGAAGAACTGCCGAGGTTGACTCGGTGCCGGATTGGGCAAAAATCGTGAAGCCGGGTGTTTGTGTTGCTTTCTATATGGGGGTTGCGCAAGCTTGGAAGATTCAATCAACGCTTATGGCTGCCGGTGTACCTGCTGATGCGCCCGCTGATTGGATTGAGCGAGCGGGGCAACCGCAAATGAGATCTGTAAAAACAGTTTTGGGTCGCCTTGCACACGATACAAAAGAGCAAGGCGTTAAAAATCCTGCAATTTTGCTTATCCGTTATCCATATAGTCTTTGCAATGCAGCGAGCCTGCAGGCCACTCTAGCTTAATTTAACTGGACTTCTATATCGGTTTTACTCGCTTCTGAAGCGCGACTGGCAGATGAATTTGAAAATCCATTCAGGTAAGAATTAATTTCAGCTGGGTTGAAGACGCGGCCATCAATAAACTGGTTGGCACCCATGGCTATGGGTTGTGTTGCTTCCTTTAAGACCCACGCATGCTCTTGAGCTCCTTCAACTTTTTCATTGATCGTAGGAGCTGCGATATTCAGTTCGGCTGCTGCTTTACGGTAAATTTCTGGCTGAAATGCTGAAGAGGCTGCCGCGTCAAATTCCACATCATCTGTGAGTTGTCCCCATCGCACCATTTGCGTTAAAATCCATTTCGCTTGGGATATCCAAGGGAAGTTTGCTGCATAACGATGAAAGACATTGAAATCTGGCATATCTTGACGAAGATTGCCGCCTGTCTGTCTATTTTTGCCTGTCAGAGAGCTAACGATCTCATCAAGCGGTGCATCTACATACTCAGCGGATGCAATCATTTGTGCGGCAGTTAAACGATTATTGGGGCTGTCCACCCAGACGGCGGCTTCTAGAAGTGCCTTGATCAATGCAAGGTGAATATCTTCATGTTGATTGGCCCAGCTGTGACGCACTGCTAGCACTTTTTCTATATGCCCTGACCATATTTCTGAAGAGGTGATGAGTGTGTGACCCAGCCCTGCAAGGACTGCAGTATTATTCCATGGTTCGCCGACACAATAGCCATCGATTTGTCCTGCACGTAGGCTATCAACCATTTGAGATGGAGGAATAACAACAAGTTCAACATCTTGATCTGGATCAATGCCAGCGGAAGCTAGCCAGTATTTTAGAATATAGGCATGCATGGAATAGTGGTAGACATGGGCAAAAACAAGCTTTGGCTGACCTGTTGCTTTTCTAACATCTACCACATGCTTCAGTCCATGCGCGCTTAAGGGGCGGCGTAACATTGTGTCTGGAGAAATATGCTGCATGCTCTGGAAAAGAGCATTGGAGACGGTGATCGCATTGCCATTTAAGTTAAATGCAAAACTACTCGTGAATATTTCAGGGTAAGGGCTGATGCCAGCTGCTGAAGCAACGACCATGGGTGCAAGCATGTTTGCAGCATCTATGACTTTATTGGCTAGACCATCGCGCATAGCTGCCCAAGATTTATAGCGCTTAAGCGTGACGTTCAGATTGTATTTTTCAAATAATCCACGCTCTTTGGCGACGGTGAGAACAGCGCAGTCTGAGAGGCGAGCAAAACCTATAGCTAAATTATGTTGGTTCATCGTGGT
Organism: Hirschia baltica ATCC 49814; assembly: GCF_000023785.1. Lineage (NCBI taxonomy): Bacteria > Pseudomonadati > Pseudomonadota > Alphaproteobacteria > Hyphomonadales > Hyphomonadaceae > Hirschia > Hirschia baltica. The sequence goes on along the minus strand of NC_012982.1, from coordinate 3,056,612 downwards.
CATCCTTTTGCGACTACCCTTCGAGCAAGCCAAGAATAGAGATCACATTTTCTGCAATATCTTTCATTGGACTACCGCGCTCTTGAGACATGGTTCTCATGGCAGCAAAGGCCTCATCTTCGGTCATGCCGCGTTTATGCATGAGCATGCCCTTTGCTTTTTCGATTACCTTGCGAGCGGCGAGGTCGTCTTTGGTTTTTTTGAGTTCTGTGCGTAAACCGTCCATGACTTTAAAGCGTGCAATAGCGACATCTATGACAGGCTTCACGCGCTTGGGCGTTAGGCCATCAACAACATATGCACTGACGCCTGCATCAATTGCTTGCTGAAAGCCAGACGGGTTTTCTTCTTCAACGAACATAACGATAGGTTTGGGATTATTTTGAGCAACTGTTCTAAGGCTTTCGATAGAGTCTCTACCTGGTGAATAACAATCAACGATGATGACATCGGGTTGTATCTCAGCAATGAGGTCCAGTAGGGCGCGCCCGTGAACCTGATTTGCTGTGTGAACAATTGCTGCATCACTAAGTCCTTGCTCCACAAGTGCGGCGCGTTCAGGAAGGTCGTCTATGAGCAAAACACGCAAAGGCGCAGCAGCAAGTGAATCCTGCTGGCCTTTGTTTGCTATGGCTTGATCGATTTGTTTAGAATGCGAAGTCAATTGAGGCCCATATTTTTGAAGTATCGGTGGAGAAATCATTTGCGTTGTAGTCGGAGTATTTCAGTGTGAGTGCGTGAGAACCCAGTTTTGCAGAGGCAACGAAGTTTAGTTCGGATCCGTAATCTGCTGAACCTGTTTCTGCTGAAAAATCATGATACAAGGCTAGGAATTTGAGACCTTTTAAAGGGCCTGCATCGCCAAGTGTATATCCGATTTTAGCATATAGGTCTTCAATACCATTTGTTGGGGTGACAAGGAATTTGTCATTCCAACCTTGGAATTTGTGCAATGTTGCAAAAGGTGTATTGAACGCTCGTTGGTCGTCACCGCCAAGAACTTCATACCCAGCCCCAAAAACAAATCCTTGAATACCGTACGCAGCGTCTAACAGGTAATAGTCAGCGGAATAATCTAGATTTGATGAGCCATAATCTTCTTGCTGGGCATAAGAAAAAGCGTAGCTTAATTTGCCGGCACCGGCGTCTTTCTTACCAGCTAAACGTGCTCCGACAGTTTGAGATGAGGCTGCGCTGGCTTCATCAGCATCTATCAAATAGGCAAAACCTGTCAGGTTGCCCAATGGTGTTGGGTGAGAGGCGTTGATGAGGTAGCTATCGCCAGTCCAGTGACCATTCGTTGGGTGCTCGTCGCCAAATATACGATTGACGCGGTTCACATAAGCAGCATCAAGTTTTAGCTTTCCGATACTTTCATTTGTCACACGAAGTGCATCGAATGTTTGTTCATTCTGACGCCATCCCACATTTCCAACAAATCTGGCATCATCCATAATAATGCGCTGGCGACCTAGAACAATTGTCGTATCAGGTAGGGATTTGTTCGTTAATTGCAGGCGGTTGAGTTCTGTTACATTTGGGTCGGCTACGACAGGGTAGGTGCCTTTGCCATTTGTTGTTGAATTAAAATCATCAACCAAGTCACCGATGTGCTCAAAATCAATGAGGAAAGATGTATTTTTATAACTGCCTGTTTCTAAACCAGCACGAATTCTATAAGTGAGTGCATCTGCGCTGTTATTGAGGCCGTCTTGGTCGACGCCTTCATATCTCAGACGAAAGTTAAACAGCGCTTTTGATGCGCTCAAGGCTTCCTTAATTGTGGCTGGAGGTGCAGCTTTTGCCTCCTCCGCATATGCTAGGCCTGAAATAGACGAAGTCATGATAGTTCCAGCTAGAAGGCTTGTTGTCAGAAGGTTGAGTTTACCGATATTTTTCATAGTCGTTTCTCGTCATTTATGCTCGGACTTTCAAAGAAAGCCAGCAAAGGAGGAAGAAGTGAGAAAGAAGCCTGTAAATCAACAAATAGGTTGAAAAAGCAGAATTTCTTCTCGTTCGTTCACCCTGCTTCGGGATTAGACTCCGCCTTCTGCGACGAATGACGATTTAAATAGGCATAATAAAAACTTCTGCGTCAAAAGCTGTTATTGAACTGTGGGCAAAATAATCTGTTGGTGTTTATTTTGCCCAAGACTATAGCGAGAACGCCTAAATTTAATGCGTGCCGATAGCCAATTTAGACTGTTTTGAGTGGTCTTGAGCGAATTATCTGTGCAGTGCAGATTTAAGGAATTGCTCGCGCTCAGATGAGATTTTGCGCCGTGCTTCTTCTATTGCTTGCTGTTCGGATGCGTCCAATAGAGCAGATAGTAAGCGCGTGAAGTGGGTGCGCATAGCGTTTCGTGCGCCTTCCGCATCTCTGTTCTTTAGGTTTTTAAAAATTTCCATGTGTTCTTCAGCACGGTGCCCTGAATCGACGACACAAACTGCTGAATAGACTTTTTTGACAGCTTCAATTTCTGTGCGCATACGCCACAAGTTTTCCATGAAAAACATATTGGCTTCGTTGCGTGTGGCCTTGGTAATAAGTAAGTGAAAGTTTCTATCGGCTTCTTCGCCATCTGATGAGTTGCCGTCAGCCACGCTCATGAGGTTGAGCGTTTCTTCCAATTCTGCTAGCTGGGCATCTGTAATCATTGTCGCTGCTAGTGCGGCACATTCTGATTCAAACAAAAGCCGAGTTTGAGTAAGTTCAAATGCACTGACGGTTGGAAGTGCCCCAGTGGGTGTGTTTGTTTTTTCTAGAACATATACGCCTGAACCGACACGAATATCTACACGGCCTAATGCTTCCAGTGCGATTTCAGCTTCTCGCACGACAACACGGCTGACTCCAAATTGAGTCGCTAATTCTCTTTCACCTGGAAGGCGTGTGCCAGGAGGGTATTGCCCTGAAGCAATAAGCGCTAAAATATTATTCGCAACTTTTTGATAGAGTCTTTGGTCGGCCATTTAGATTCAATTTCTTGAGACTATAAGCTTCGGAATGAGAGCTTGAATTGACATGTTAACCAATTTGTCATGCCAATTCAAGCAGCTTCATTTATTAGAAAATCTAGAAAATGAATTCTAGAATTTTCCTTTGATTCCGAAGAATACACGAGGGCCGTAATAGTTTACCTCACCCAGGTTATCATTGGTGAAGAAGTATTGCTCCTTAGGTGCGTTGAACAGGTTGATACCTGACACTGTAAGAGACAGATTTTCTGTTAGATCATATGAAGCGCGAGCTTCCCACACACCAACATCACCAACATAACGCAAGCGTGTTCCATTGCTTGTGTATGGTTGGAAGTATTCACTGCGGTATTTGTAAATGAGTGAACTGTCGAATTTGCCTTTTTGGTAGTAAATCTGTCCAGAAGCAACGACATCAGAGAAGCCAGGTACGTTACCTGGTTGAAGGATGCCGACATTTGTCTGAATAAGGTTACCATCGGCGTCTCTATAGCCGAGGTCACCATATAGACTGTCCTCAAATTCAAAGTCTGATTCGGCAAGGTTTAAGCTAACTTTGGCACCAAATCCGCTAAATAGACCTGGAAGATAGGAGAAGTTGTGAGACGCTGTAAGTTCAATACCGTAAAGAGCTGCAGTGTCTTCATTCGTGGCCGTTACGCTAACCGGTAAAGTAACAGTCGCGCCATCGATGATAAAGTCTTCGAGTACGGTTGAGTTTTCAAATCCGCCTGTGAAGTTTTTATAGTAGATGCTGGCAGCCAGAATGGAGTCATCGTTTGGATACCATTCAGCAGCAATATCATAATTCCAAGACATTAATGGTTGGAAGTTTGGGTTACCGGAACCTTCAACTGATATCAGTTCTTCTATAGTTGTTGGTGCATCTTCTTCGTTGTTTTCGTTGAAATCACGACCGAATGTCATATTCCCGGGGTCTGCACGTGACATACCTCTAAATAATCCGGCACGTAGCAGAATGTCGTCACGAAGCTCTAGTGTTCCGTTAAAGCTCGGCAGGAACTCAGTGTATTCACCTTTACCGAATAGAACGACTGCATCACCATCTGTTTCAAGTGAAAGTGTGCCATCAACTGGGTTTGTGATTACCGCTACAGGCGTACGATTACCAAGAGATTTGACTTTAGTATCAACGACGCGAAGACCAAAATTACCACTGAAAGGCTTGCCTGCTAGAGACGTGTCATAGTTGGCCATAACGTAACCAGCCAGGGTTGTTTCTAAGACATTGGTGTTGTCTAGACTGTCTGGGTCACTGTCAGGGTAGACAAGTGATGTTTCACCATTTTCAGCAAGGATGTAGTCAACTAGACATTGATTGTCGAAGACAGCCCAAGTGTTTGTTGTACTTACAACATTTCCGTCACTATCGATTTGAGTTACCAAAGCGTCAGAGGCGCTGGATAAGAAACCGCTTTCCGCAAAACCAGTTTCACAAGGTACGCTGGATGAATCAAAGTCACTGGCATTGTATTCGTCACGCGTGGCGGCATAACTTACATACTCTAGATCAGATAAGCGGAAACCAGTTTCAACTGATGTGATCGGTCCCATGCCTAAGTCATACTCTGCGTCAAAGCGAATAGCTTCAACAGTATTTCTGCGCTCTGCATCGCGGTCTACGCGAAGGCGAACACCATCTGTGTAGTTTGAAATGTCTGTGACATCAAAATCTTGCACTGTGTAGTTTACAAAGCCATCGCCATCACGCGCCCAGCTTAGGTTTTCACGACCGCCACTACCTGGACCACCCTGACTTGAGACACGAATAGACGCTTGAAGTTCGTCTCTTGTCGTCTCAGAGAAAGAATAATCAGCAGATATTGTGAGTTTGTCAGTCACATCAAACGAACCACTAAGGCCGTATCCTAGATACTCTTCTGTGCGTTCGTATATTTCTCCATTGGACTCGATGTCAGATTGAGTTGTTATGGATTGTACAACACCATTGTCTTGGAATACGAGGCTGTCTAATGTGTCGCCGGCAACGCTACGTTTCATGTTTGAGAAATTTAGGTCGTGACGATCTTCATTCTGAACACGTTCGGACCATTGTAGGTCTGCATTGATATCAAGACGATCATTTGGCTGCCATTGAAGGGCAGTGAAGAGTGAATCTCTTGTGTCGTGAGTGTCGTTCTGGCGGTATCCACGTGATGAACCAGCCCATGCATAGTCTAGACCGTCATCAACTGCCAAACCTGTTTCAGGGTCGATTGTTGTGTTGTAGCCATCATTATTGCTGGAGTTTGGTCCTTGGTCTTCACAGTCACCAGAGCTGCTAGCTGCATATCCGCGTGAGTCAGGGTCGGTTGCGTCAGCGATACAGGCAAAGAGAGATGTGCCTGATGGGCTAGATGAGCGCATTTCTTGTTCAGGTTGGGAAATATCACTGCGTTGACCACCAATAGAGAAACCAAGCTGGCCCAAGCCACCAAGCTCAAATTGATCCACATAGCTTAGAGTGCCACGGTAACCAAGGTCGCCTGCCATTGTGTTGTCAATGTTTTGCTGGTCTGGATTGTAGTTTCCGGTCAAGTTAAATTGAACGCGGCGCTGATTGTAATCAAGAGGCTTTAGAGTTTCCAAAGCGATTAAACCAGCGACACCGCCTTCGATAAGGCTAGCATCTTGCGTTTTGTAGATGGCCAGCTTGTTCATAAGTTCAGAAGGGAATTGGGAGAAGTTTACAGAACGGTCCCCAGTCCCATTGGTCGCTACACGGCCATTAAATGTTGTTGCGCTCAGAAATGGACCTAAACCACGAATTGAGATTTCTGTTGCGCCACCGTTTTCACGGTGAGAAGCAGCACCTGTGATGGATTCGAGTGCTTCACCGATAGAAAGAGCTGGTAGGTCGCCAATATCCTTAGCTGATAGACCATCCACAATGCTTGAGTTTGTTCTTTTGAGATCGATTGTGTTTTGAATTGTTGCGCGTGAGCCGGTGACAACAATTGTGTCTAGTTTGTTGATGGCTTCTGCATCTTCTGCTGCCGATTCTTGAGCGAAGGCTGCTGGCACTGAAAAAGATAGTGCTGCTGATCCTAGAAGTGCGATTTTGATGAAGCTAGTTCTATTTTTTTTCGATGCATTCGAAATTACTGGATGGTTCGTCATGACGTAGACCTCTCCCTAAGATCATATTTTCCGTGAGCTGATTATTGTTATTACTCGCGCCCCAACATCGTGATGCTGACCTGTTTGTCAACCAATTGGAATACCTATTTAGGTTTATTGGTATAAAATAGAAGAATATATCAATTTAATGTAGTATAAATATCACATTATTGCTGGTTTGGCTGTTTTTTAAGATGGGTGTGGAAAAAATATATATAATTGGTATGACGTTTTGGTTGACAAATTTGTGTGTAAATATAAGTTCATGTCATAAATACAAAAAAATACTCAGCGGGAGAAAGCACAATGAAAACTGGAGCGTTACTCGTTTCAATAAGCGCCTTGGCGTTGGTCGCATGTTCTGTGCCTAAGCAGGAGAGTGCGGCTCTTGGTTCTGAAGTGGGTGCTTCAAATCAAGATCTTGCGCCGGTTCGGCGTATTCTTGTGCAGGACCAAGCTGAATATAAAGAAGCAGTGAAGAATGCTCAGCCGGGTGATATGATCGTTCTGGCGAATGGTGAGTGGAATGATTTTGATGCTGTGTTTAAAGGTGTTGGAACAGCTGAGGCTCCCATATGGTTGAGCGCAGAAACAGAAGGCAATGTCTTTCTAACAGGGCAATCTAGTTTGCGTTTAGGTGGTGAGCACCTGATCGTATCTGGATTGGTCTTCCGCAATGGTTACACACCTCGCAATGAAGTTATAAGTTTCCGAGTGGATAGCAAACTATTGGCGAATAATTCGCGTGTTTCACATACCGTTATCGATGATTTTAATAATCCAGATCGCTCACAGCGTGACATTTGGGTGGTGATGTATGGTAAAAATAACGAATTTGATCACAATCATTTGGCGGGTAAGCTTAATTCAGGCCCGACGATGGCAATTCGTTTGAACACTGAAGAAAGCCAAGAAAATAGCCATTTTGTTCACCACAATTATTTTGGACCACGCCCTGTTTTAGGCTCGAACGGTGGGGAAACTTTCCGCATTGGGACAAGCCACTATTCGCTAACAAATTCTAATTCACGTGTTGAGCACAATTATTTTGACCGCTGTAGTGGTGAAGTTGAAATTATCTCTAATAAATCGGGTGGAAATACATTTCGCAATAACACATTCTTTGAATCTCGCGGTACGTTGACACTTCGTCATGGTAACGGAAATCTGATCGAGAATAATTTATTTGATGGAAATGGTACACCTTACACCGGTGGTGTTCGTGTCATCAATGCACAGCAAACTATCAAGAATAACTATTTCAAAGACCTGACGGGAAAACGTTTTTCTGGAGGGTTGGTTGTCATGAATGGTGTGCCAAATTCTCCGATTAACAGATATCACCAAGTGAATGGCGCAATGATTGAAGGCAATGTTTTTGAAAACATTGCTGCTATGGAACTCGGTGAGGGGAGCGACAATGAGCGCTCTGCCGTTCCGATTAATTCATCTTTTAAAAACAATACGATAATCAGTGATGATGGTGTTTCTCCGATCACGCTGCATGATGATATGAGTGGGATAGAATTTTCTGGAAACAAATCCAATCAAGCGCCTCCCGAGGCGATTTCTTCTGGGTTTGAGGTTGAGCCAAATCTTAAGCAAAAAATAGATGCCTCAGAATATGGTGTTCCACGCGAAGCGACAGGCGTGTCGTGGTATCCCAAAGTAGGAACTGGTTCGCCATTTGATACCGGCAAAGATATTGCCGTTTCGCCGGATGAAAATGCAATCTCAAATGCAATCAAGACTGCAGAGGCAGGAGACCGGTTGGTACTTGCACCAGGTTCTTACAATGAAGCCAAAATCATTGAGCTTGATTTCCCAATTACTATTGTTGCTGAACAAAATGGTAGCGTCGACCTTTCGTTTGAGCGCAAGAACATGTTCGTTCTTTCCGGCAAAGCAGGGTTGAAACTTAGTGGTGTGAACGTGTCTGGAGCAAGAGCACCAGATAATGTTGGCAATAGTTTCATCACTACGACATCAGTAGCTGGTGGAAGCAACCACACGCTTATCATTCAAAATTCCACATTCAGTGATTTTGTCGTCAATCGTAGCTTTGCTATTGTGAACGCATCAAAAGGTACGCTTTTTCAAGATATAAAAATCATCAATTCAGATTTCTCAGACGTTTCAGGTTCTGTCGTGAAATTGGATGCAGAAACTGATGATTTTGGGATGTATAATGTTGAGTCTTTAGAGATTGAAAATTCTCATTTTTCCAATATCGCCGGGCCAGCTGTAATTGTGTACAGGGGTGGCCGTGATGAAAGTACTTTTGGGCCTCTTGTTAGTTTTAAAGGCTCTACTTTCACAAATGTAGGCACAGCTGGTGGGCCATCAGCCTTGTTACATGGTGCGCAGGTTCTGACGTTCGAAGGCAATAAAATCGAACAATCACAACCGTTTAAGTTTGTTATTACAACTGGTAAACCAAAGCCATTTTTGGAGGGTAATTCCCTCAATGGTGATGAGACTGCATCAGTTCTTAACATAGAGGACTTGCGTAAGTAGATGTCAGTTTTAACGTACAAAAAAATCAACAAATCAGTTGTTGCTCTTGGCATGGCAGCTTGCGTGCAAGGGTGTGTGTCTTTCGATAACAACACTAAATCAACGACACCTTTGGCCGTCACCGCAGCAGCAGTCGCACCAGTGTCAGGCACAGTTGAACAGTCAGCATTTAAACTACAAATGCAAAAGCTTGGCGACACCATTATCGCGCGTGCTGAAGCTGGTATTCCTGTTCCAGTTCCGGTTGATGCGGGTGGTGGACCTGTACATGAGCAGCACAAAGAAAACTATAAAACGATCTATGAAGCAGGCATGCTGTATGATTACACAGGCGACACTAAATATCGCGATATTGCACGCGATGTGTTGCTCGATTACGCTGATCTGTATCCCACTTTAGGATTGCACCCAGAGCATAAGCCTTCGACAGCTGGGCGTTTGTTCTGGCAGGGACTGAATGAAGCGGTTTGGCTCGTTTACTCCATTCAAGGGTATGAAGTCATTCGTGATGACATCAGTCCAGAGGATCGTGAGAAAATCGAGCGGGGTGTATTGGGCCCAATGGCCGATTTCTTGTCCGAGGGGTCGCCGCAAACTTTTGACCGCATCCACAATCATGGCACGTGGGCAGCCGCAGCTGTTGGTATGACTGGGTATGTGCTCGATCAGCCTGAGCGTGTGGAGAAGTCGCTTTACGGATTGAATCAAGATGGAGAAGCCGGCTTTCTCAAGCAGATGGATATCCTGTTTTCTCCAGATGGATATTACGCAGAAGGCCCATATTATCAGCGCTATGCTATGATGCCATTTTTGTTGTTCTCTCAAGCCATTCAGAAGAATGAGCCAGAGCGTGAAATATTCAACTATCGCGATGGCATCATCCTTAAAGCAATTTCGACGACTTTGCAGTTGAGTTATGCTGGCAAATTTTTCCCGCTCAATGATGCTATTCGCTCAAAAGGCTTGAATACGATCGAGTTGAAATATGGCGTTGCTATAGCATACGACCTTACAAAAGACCCTGCTTTCTTGGATATTGTGAAATATCAAGGTGACGTTGTGCCAACTCCAGAAGGAAAGAAAGTTCTGGACGATATTGAGGCGGGGCTCGCCAAGCCATTCAATTTTAAATCTCAAATGTTTAGAGATGGTTCTAATGGTGAAGATGGCGCTCTGATTGTGCTTCGCTCGGGTGAAAAAACAAATGACTCAGCAGTTGTTCTAAAAGCAACGACGCAGGGGCTAGGTCATGGCCACTTCGATAAATTAGGTTTCCTATATAATGACAATGGTCAAGAAGTCGTCGCTGATTATGGTGCGTCTCGTTTCTTGAATATCGTTTCCAAATTTGGGGGGCGCTATCTTCCAGAAAATGATTCTTGGGCAAAGCAAACAATTGCTCACAATACGTTGGCTGTTGACGAAGTAAGTCACTATGGCGGTGACTGGAGATTGTCGCAGAAATATAGCCCAGATGTATTGAAATATGGCGTTGTTAACGGTGTTCAAATTGCAGCGGCTGAAGTTGATACAGCTTATGATGGTGTGAACCTTCAGCGTGTAGTAGCGATGGTGCCCCGTGACGATGGGCAACAGCCTTATGTTATTGATATCATGCGTGGAATTAGTGATACGGATCACCAATATGATCTGCCCATGCACTATAAGGGTGATCTAATTAAGTCCCAGTTTCCTATTGAATATGAAACATCAAATTTAGCGCCATTGGGAACTGATTTTGGATATCAACACTTATGGAAAAGTGGAGAGACTGAGCAATTAGAAGGCCGTCAGGAAGTTTCGCTCTTCTTAGGGACTGCTTTTCAAACAGTTACGTTCGCGTCTGATACTCCATACAAAGCGATCTTTACTAAATTGGGAGCAAATGACCCTGATCACAATCTGAGGTCTGAAGAGGCAATGATCCTTCGTGCCAATTCAGATACGGTGAATTTCGTCACAGTTTATGAGCGAGATGGCTCGTATGACGCAGACAATGAAACAGCTGTTTTCAATGGCTCTTCCATTGTTTCCATCGACTTTGATCAAGTTGAGGATGTGGCTGTGTACAAATTGGTCACTCAAAATGACAAAACTATTCAGTTTTTGGTTGCGGATGACACGTCAAAAGACGCAGCGCATCAATTAGAGTTGGACGATCAGATCATAGAATGGAGCGGCCCAGTCCATGTGCTGCGATAACCCCATCATATTTAAAGGCTTTTTAGAGGAGGCTGCATCATGAAAATCTCCGGTTTAAGGTGGTGGGTCGTCGGGCTCGTCGCGATTGCAACAATTATCAATTATATCGACCGTGGTACGCTTGGTTATCTATGGCCAGACATGGCTAAAGAAATTTGGCCTGACAAAACTGTCGATGAAACTAAGCAATATTACGCGACAATCTCAGTTGTGTTTGTGTTCTCATACGCACTTGGTCAGACGATTTTTGGAAAATTGTTCGATTGGATCGGGACACGTCTGGGCTTTGTGATTTCCATTGGAGTGTGGTCGCTAGCGACAGCCGCCCATGCCTTCGCGAATAGTGTTCTATCGTTTAGTATTTTTCGTGGTATTCTTGGTGCTGCGGAAGCAGGAAACTGGCCCGGTGCTACCAAAGCAAATGCTGAATGGTTTCCAGTGAATGAGCGCGCTCTCGCGCAAGGAATTTTTAATTCAGGCGCGGCAATTGGTGGAATTATATCACCACTCATTATTGCCTTTCTATCTGTTCATTTTAGCTGGCATGTTATCTTTATTTTGGTAGGTGCTGTCGGTTTTGTTTGGCTGATTCCGTGGTGGATTTTAATGAAAGCCGGACCTGATGAGCACCCTTGGATAACTCCAGAAGAACGCGAATTTATTCTCACAGGTCAACGTGTAAAACCTGATGAGGTGACAGGTGAGGTTGCTGAGGAGTATAATCCGGGCACAGCTGAAATGCTCTCTCGTAGACAGAGTTGGGGTGCTATTCTCTCTGCGGCTTTCCTTGACCCTATCTGGTGGTTGTTCGTTTTCTGGATACCTATCTATCTGAACGAAAAATTTGGATTTAACGTCAAGGAAATCGGACTATACGCTTGGGTGCCTTATGTAGGTGCTATGTTTGGAGCATGGTTTGGTGGGCTTTTAGCACAGAACCGCTTGAATTCCGGTTGGTCAGTCAACGCGACTCGCAAGCTCACAATCACACTTGGTGGCTTGATCATGCTTCCGGCTTTATTGGCAATGTCTGTTGCTGTGACGCCGGTGTTAGCTGTGATGTTGATGGCAACCATTCTGTTCGGTTTTCAAACTGCTGTTGGTAATATTCAGACACTTCCAAGCGATTTGTTTGGCGGCAAATCTGTTGGTTCTCTGTCTGGTTATGCGGGGACCGCGGCAAAGCTGGGAGCGGCAGCTCTCACCTATTTGGTCCCATGGCTTACACAGGGTGGAAATTATGCGCCTGCATTCCTTATTGGAGCAACGTTAGCAATTTTAAGCATGGCTAGTGTTTGGCTGCTGTGTGGAAAAATTGAACCGCTTAAGCCTCGCTCAAAAACCCAATAATTCATTTTTTAAAAATCCCTAAAGTAAAAGGACTTCCCCATGAGACTTCAAAACAAAGTAGCTATTGTAACTGGTGGCGCACGTGACATTGGTCGCAGTATCTCGCTTAAATTGGCTAAAGAAGGCGCAAAGGTTGCGATCAATTATTTCGATAGTGAAGAAGAGGGAAAAGCAACATTAGAAGCAGTACAAGCTGCTGGTGGTGAAGCAATCCTCGTTCAAGGTGACATGACCAAAGCCGAAGATGTTGCTAATTTTGTCGCCAAAACGCAAGAAGCTTTTGGCAATGAAATCAACGTGCTTGTAAACGTGGTCGGTGGTCTAGTTGCACGTAAACCACTTGCTGAAATGGACGAGGATTTTGTAAATCTCGTTATGCGCTTGAACTTCAATTCTACGTTCTTGATGACAAAAGCAGTTTCACCTCACATGCCTAAAGGTGGCTCAATTGTTAATTTTGCATCACAAGCTGCTCGCGATGGTGGCGGTGGCGGCGCTTGGGCGTACGCAGCTTCCAAAGGCGCGGTCATGACTTTCACACGCTCAATGGCCAAAGAATTTGGTCCACGTGGCATTCGAGTGAATGCGCTTGATCCTGGTCTGATTTCAACAACATTCCACGATACATTCTCTAAGAATGAAGTTCGTGAAAAAGTTGCGGGTATGACAGCGCTTGGTCGCGAAGGGCACCCTGATGAGGTCGCGGATGTCGTGGCTTACCTTGCGTCTGATGAATCGTCTTTCGTCAATGGCGTAAACCTAGATGTGAATGGTGGTTTGGCTTTCTCGTAAAGTCGTCCCGGGCTACCGTCCTTACTTAAAGCCTGCCTCGTTTGGGGCAGGCTATTTTTTGTTTTGTCAACACAAACTCAAACGAGCAAATGTAAGAACAGCCTCCCTCAGTCGACGCAATAATTGGGAGTTTATGGTCTTTTACATTGATTGGGCGGTCTAGAATTTAAATCTGAGAGATGCAGCTCCGCTATAGATAGAGGCACCTTCGGAAAGTTCGGCGTTTGCTGAAAGCCTGAAAGACGCGAAATCACCAATTCCCACAAGAGAAATTCCAGTTGAAAATGCTTGTCCGAATATTTCATCGGAATAAACATTGAAAGCTGAATCATACCCAACGAAATTTGCTACAGCATCGTAGTTTGTAGAAGACAATGTGTCCCTTATTCCAAGGTCTACGGCAGCATGCCAGCCATTTAATGAGGAATTGCTTTGTTGGTTTTCACTTAAGTCGAAAGAATTCCTGCCTGAATTTGAGGGCCAAAATACCCCAAGGGAGACACCTGCTGATCCAGTTAATTTGTTCGACTCTGATTCTGAGAATGCAAGGTTAAATCCGTTGCTCGCCGTTTCCTCATATGCATCCTGATTTAAGCTAATATAACTTGCGCCGATATGAGGCGTTACACGAAGCCATCCCAGTTTTTGTGGGCTGGATATCTGAGTTGAATAAGCTTGTGTGAGTCCGCTCCAATCACCTTCAATGTCTGAATTGAAGCCTTCAAAGTTGACCTCTCGTTCGCTTTTAAAGTTAGTCTGACCAATTTGAGCAGACATTTGCAGATCAGCAAACCCAATGCGTTCTGCGATATAAAAACCAAGCGCAAAATTGGTCGATGATGTTTCATTGAATGCAGATGTTGTTGTTTCGTATTTCTCGTCATTAATAGAGAAAGTAAGACCCATTGAATCTATAAATCCGATGCGTCGATCAACACCAGCCGTAAAGCCAAAGCCTCGTCCACTATAAGCATTTACGTTTTCACTAGCATCTACAGTGGTCTGAGACACAAGTTCTTGCAGCCAAAACCCATTAGAGGTGTTTGAGGAGTCTCGCAAAAGCGCCATTCTCTCGCTCACCATTGAGTTTAGTGTATTGGTGTGTGCATCAAGATGACGTAGGGCTACATCGGAATGTTGAGGCAGGATGGATTCATATGCTTCAAGGAAAGTTGTCTCGTCAGTAATTTTCACAAATTCCGAGCCAGCATTTTGCTGATTGCTAATCATCTCGATGAACGACGCAAATGTGCGGTCTTGCTGAGCGTCCAAACCTAAATCTTCTGAAGTCTTCTGAGAAAATTGAAGAGAAATCGACTGGTTCCCATCGGCCTCTTGGTCGAGAATGTATTCGGCATTGTAAAGCCATGAAAGGCCTGAAGTATCAAATGAAATACTATCTATATCTACATCTAAAGAGGGGGCGGATAGAATAGTTCTAGAAAAATCTCCACCCACAAAATTCGTGAATTGAGAGCTCAGAGTTACTGAATCTCCAACAATGGCTGTGTTGGTGGCTGTAATGTATGGGGTGTCTATATGCTCTGAGTTTGAAATTATTACACCCAGCGTGCTTGCGCCCGTAATATTGAGGGAGTTGAGCGTAATTGGAGAATCTTGAGAGATATAAATGGTGGATGTATCAATAATCAGGTCGATATTATCACTGTCTAAAAGTGACCCGGAAAAGTAGGAATTGTTTTGAAAAACAGCAGATCCAGAATTGTTGTAGAAGTTCAGGTTTCCAAAATATTGTCCTTGTGTGGATTGGAAATTGAAGCCTTCGCTTTCAAAGTGCACATCGCCTGTGTAAGTGGCATCTGATAGGTAAAAATTGGCTGTTCCACTTCCAAAATATGTGTCTCCGGCGACAGTTCCATCTTGAATGTCTAGCGTATCATTGCCGGCTCCAAAAAGAATGTCTCCATATATGGACGGCGAGGTAGAATTTGTATTTCCTTGAACAATTGTCACGCCTTGTGAGGCCGTATGCTGGCTTACGTCTATTGCGATTGAGCGGCCTGTAAATTCCGAAATCTTGTTGTCATTATCGTCATATTCGTCATCGTCGGAATCATCGTCTACATAGTATGAAGAAATGTACCCATTATTGAAAATGGAGGTTAGAGTCCCTGAGTGATCAAGTATAGCGGTTGAATATCCAGTATCATCGGTGATTTTTGCAGTAATATACCCTGTGTTTTCAATAGTTTCGAGATTGGCTCCATTGCTAATTTGAATTGCAATGGAATTGCTTCCGCTGGAGCCGGTACTATTGGATATGATGCTTCCATCATTTGTAATTGACGATATTATTGCACCTTGTCCTAAATTCACTGTAGTTGCATTTGCTTCAAATGCAGTGGTGCTCATGGTTCCTGAGTTCAGTATTCCATTTGTAATGATTGTGTTGAGGTTGCCATCCGCGCTTCCAGATATTTCAAGTGCGGTCGCGGAAAAGCCAACATTCTGACCATCTGCGTATATGGTTCCCAGGTTTACTAGCCCTTGATCAAAATTGAAGGTTGCAAGCACTTCATTAGTGTCTTCATCTTCGTCGTCATCAAGGGTGTCTCGTACTGTCTCAACAACAGAACCCAGCACAAGATCTGAACTGGAGCCAATAATTAAGTCAGGTGTAATTTGAAGAGCAGGGGATGAGCCATATGTTGAAATATAACCAGTGCCGCGATTTTCATTGTAATCATCAATGGTATCTTTTGTTTCGTCATCATCAACGGCTATCCCATCATCCACATAATCGTGGTATCCATTTATAAGAAGACCATTCGCAATGCTTCCGCCGATGCTGACGCTGGAAGCGCTATTGAACAGGTCATCATTATCTAAACGATCTTCCAATGCAGCAGTATCGTCATCTATATCGTCAGGACCAATATAATTGGATGAAGTTGTGCTGGTGAATCCTGTCGAAGTGATTGTGTTTTCCAGAGTGAGGTTCCCAGTAATATCTCCTGCTATGGAAATAGCCGATGCATTTTCACCATTGGCTGTGACACCTCCGCTCACACGAACATTTCCGTTTACATCATTTTGTATGTCTAATGCCGTTGAATTTGCACCATATACTGATATCGACCCATCTTGTATGTAATTACCATTCAAGCCTGACTGCAATGTGATCGCTGTAGAGTTGTTGCCTTCCACGTAAATACTTGAACCCGACTGCAATATGATATCACCAGTGTTGATGCCGCCACTTTCCAGAAATATTCCGTGTCTATTTGTTCCTTCAGCAATTAGTCCGTCGAGGTCATCATCATCATCAGTGTCGGTTCTTGCGTAATCTTCTATAAGATTGATTGCGCCTGAAAGGTTGATGGTTGAAGAAAGGTTTGGGTTTATTTTGACGCCGACATTATTGTCTGAGTTTTCTAAAGTGATGTCTCCGTCAATTGTAACGTTATTTGAAGAGTTTACGGTAACCGCGACTTGGTCATCTACACTGTCCCACTCGATCGATCCATCATCTGTAATCGTTAGATCACTTGCTGACCCATTGTCTAAGGTTGCTGTTTCAACGGGTGTGCTTGTCGCGGAGCTAATTTCTTGTCCCAAAGCTAAAGGGGAGCAAGTTGAGTAGAGGATAGTCAAGAAAACGAGGGGGGAGGTTCTCTTTATATTTTTTCGTACAAAAATAGCGGGAGCGGTCATGATCATTACTATACCTTGGCTGTTACACCCGTATTAAACGATCATGACCTGAAAACCTGTCGATGGTATTTGTGATAGTTTGTAACTATATGATTTTAAATAATTTAAATTATATGGTTGCACCGATTTGCCAAGGTACAAATTCCATGTCACCGAAACCAAATTCTTCAGATTTAGATTGGTGCCCAGATGCTGTATCTAGGATAAGTTGGAATATTCTGGCTCCAACATCTTCAACACTTTCAGTCCCCATTGCGACTTGGCCGGCATCAACATCAATGTCTTCATCCATATAGGTAGCAAGGTTTGAGTTTGAAGCGATTTTTAGGCTAGGAACAGGTTTTGACCCGAAGACAGAACCGCGACCTGTTGTGAAGCAAATCATATTTGCGCCAGAGGCGATCTCACCTGTAACAGAACAAGGGTCATATCCTGGAGAATCCATGAAGACTAACCCTTTTTGTTTAATGATTTCAGCATATTGGTATACGCCGCATAGAGGAGAAGAACCGGATTTAGCGACAGCACCAAGTGATTTTTCGAGGATTGTTGTTAAGCCGCCGGCTAAGTTTCCCGGAGAGGGGTTATTGTTTAATTCCTGCTTGTTGCGGGCGACATAATCCTCCCACCATGCAATACGTTCTAGTAGATCTTGCGAGACAGTTTCTGTCTCTGCGCGGTTCAGCAGGAGTTCTTCAGCACCATAAATCTCAGGTGTTTCTGCCAGTATGGCTGTTCCGCCTTGGCGAACAAGCATATCCACTGCGACCCCCAATGAGGGGTTAGCTGTTACACCCGATAATGCATCGGAACCTCCACATTGGAGCCCAAGTGAAAGATGGGACGCGCTGACTTCAGATCGTCTGGCTTTGTTTGCCTCTTCCATCATATTTTCAACAATTTCTAACCCTTGAGAAATAGCATGGCGTGTGCCGCCAACTTGTTGAATTTGTAGTGTTTTGAGACGATCACTTTCAGTTAGGCTTTGTTTTTCTAGTAGCACACTTAGCTGATTAGCTTCACAGCCTAGCCCTATAATGAGGACAGCTGAAAAATTCGCATGTTGTGCAAATCCAGCAATGGTTCGACGTAGGTTATCTGTGCCTTCCCCAGAAGAGGATGTTCCACAGCCTGTCGTGTGAGTTAGGGCCACAACACCATCCACATTAGGGTAGTTTGCTAGCTGTGTTTTGGCTTGTTCAGCAATTTGTCTCGCAACAGTCGCCGCGCAGTTTACCGTTGTTAGAATGCCAATGTAATTGCGTGTTCCAACACTTCCATCTGCTCGGACATAGCCTTGGAAAGTGGCTTTCGTTTCAGGAGGGGAGGACTGCCATTTACTGGAAGCGGAGTTTGCATTTTCTTTTCGTTCTGCGGTTATGTTGTGGATATGAACGTGCTCACCGCGCTGAATATTTGTCGATGCGGTGCCGATATGTTGTCCAAATTTTAAAACAGAGTCACCAGTTTTTATGTCTTTAGTGGCGACTTTGTGTCCACTTTTTATCGCGTTTATTGCGAGTATGTCGTCAAGAATTGTGTCGCCAGTGTCGATGTCGGCACGTGCGATGCCGACATTGTCTCTTTCGTGAAGAATGATGATTGGAGTCTTCATAATTTATAGGCTTTTTTCGGCAGATTGTATGTGAGGTCCTTAGCGATTTCGGCTGCTTCAGTTTCGTCCAATCTGTGATCGGCGACGAGTTTTGCCAACCAGCCACAATCCATGCGGCGGGCAACATCATGACGTGCTGGAATTGAGAGGAATGCGCGCGTGTCATCATTGAACCCAACAGTATTGTAGAAACCAGCAGTTTCTGTTGTTTTCTCACGGAAGCGGCGCATACCTTCAGGGCTGTCGTGGAACCACCATGGAGGTCCAAGTTTTAAAGCAGGATAATGACCAGCCATTGTAGCGAGTTCTCTGCTGTAATTATCTTCGTCTAGAGTGAAGAGAATAACAGTTAGAGACGGTTCATTTCCAACAGCATCTAGCAATGGTTTTAAAGCGCGTGTGTATTCTGTCTGCACAGGAATATCTGCACCTTTATCCCGCCCAAATTGTTGGAATACGGATTGGTTATGGTTACGGCAACTTCCTGCATGTATTTGCATTGTCATGCCGTCATCCAAGCTCATGCGGGCCATTTCAGTTAGCATTTGACCACGAAATAATTCAGCATCTTGGGCTGAACAATTGCCTTTGATGACACGGTTGAAAAGAGCTTCAGCATCTTGAGGGGACAGGTTTGCGGTCGTTGCCGTTTCAAATCCGTGATCGCTTGCTGTTGCTCCACCGACATTTCTAAAATATTCGCGGCGGCTGCGGTGAGCATTTAGATATCCAGCCCAGTCGGTTGTGTCTTCATTTGTGAGTTTTCCAAATGCTTCAACATTATCAAGAAAGCCTTCAAATTCAGGGTCGATCACACTGTCTGGACGATAGGTAGTAATGACGCGACCATCCCAACCGGATTCTGAGATTTTCTTATGGTGACGTAGATCGTCCAATGCACCTTCTGTTGTCGAAAGTAGCTCTATATTGAATTTCTTATAGAGTGCTCTTGGACGAAATTCTGGAGAGTTTAATTTCTCAGCCATAACATCATAATAAAGATCGGATGTTTCTGTATCCAGCATGACATCCAATTTAAAGACTTCGGCAAACACCCAGTCCAACCATGTTCTTGAAGGTGTACCGCGAAATAAATGATAGTTCTCGGCGAGTAATCTCCAAATGGTGCGGCCATCTGTTTCTGTGGGGGAACCATCTATTGTTGGAACGCCAAGTTTTGATAGCGCAATGCCCTGAGAGTAAAGCATTCTGAATACATAGTGATCAGGCGTAATCAGCAATTGGGCTGGGTTAGGAAAGGCTTCATCATCAGCAAACCAGCTCGGGTCTGTGTGCCCGTGAGGGGAGATAATCGGCAAATCAGCGACTGATTTATAAAGATTACGCGCAATATCGCGTTCTTTTGAGTCGGCTGGAAACAATCTGTCGGGATTTAGTTTCAATGGCTTTGTCATTTTAATTCGTCTCTGATTTAGGAGGTTCAATTTTTTGTGTGTTTAGATTGCGCGTAGGAGCCGAGCTATCTATGTCGGTTGAGTCTAAGAACGCGCTTTTGACCCAGACAAGATGACTTTGCATTGCTGCATAGGCACCGCGTGGATCTTTGCGTTCTAGGGCTTTGAGTATTTCTTCATGATGCCAGATGACTGGCTTAATACCGTTTTTTCTGGCTTTATCTCTGGTGCTAAGGAGAAGGGGACTTTCTGAACGCAGACTCCACAGGTGTGCAACTGTTGATTCCAAAGCTGAGTTTCCAGATGCGCGTGCGATCGTGAGGTGAAATTCACGGTCTGCTAATTCATCATCGGTTTGGGTTTGGTTTTCTATCGACATATCATCAAGAATTTGTCTGAGGCGTTCCAGCTCAATTTCGGAAATACGACTAGCGGCTAGATAAGCGGCTTCACTTTCAACAAAAATACGCACATCCAAAAGTTCAAAAGGGCCTACATTTTGTGAGTCTGGTCCTAAATCGCTTATGGCTTGCTTTGCGATGACAGTCGCACCTGCGCCAGTTTTAATTGAAATAAGTCCTAGAATTTCCAGATAAAGAAGTGCTTCTCTTACAATTGTTCTGGATACATTGAAGCGCTCGACAAGGACGCGTTCAGACGGCAGACGCTCATTGAGCTGAAAGACACCGGTAGCAATCTCATATTGTAATTCTTGAGCTATTTGTTGGTAGAGCCGGGCCATATGCTTGTGTGAACTCCATTTTCCTTATGAATATCTGGGGTGATTCCCCGCATATTAAGTGTCAAAACAACTCTGCCTATCGTGGAGTGGGATGTTTCTACCTGTTGGACCAATTTGTCAATGGTATCTCTTCTTAGTGGAAATATAGATGAATATCCATTTTTTACTGCCATAAATAGATGATAGTCGGCGTTTTTGCATGTTGATCCATTGATGTGTTGATTTTTGGTTTAACCAATTTGAAGTTGATGCGTTGCTTTTGGCTTTACAAATTGTGACGACAATGCCATATTCCCAACATCTAAATATAATTCCCAATATGTGGTATTTAGTAAGGTGAACAAAACAGTTCTAGGGATAGCGTCGAGAAATGAGGGGATCACTCAATATTTAAGTGAATAAGCATCTGAAGAGTTTGAAAGGGCGGGGAAGTTGCACAGCCTTTTACACACTTTGAAAGCTTGCTCTCACTCATCTCGGTCAAAGCAAATAAGAACTAAAGGCAATTTAAGTTGCTGAATAAGTTTAAAAAAATGGAGGAGGACACTTATGAAAAATCAAAGCAAATCGGTGAGTCATTATAGGCGAGTACTTCGCAACTCATTGTTTGGAAGTAGTGCTATTTTAGCAGCGAGCATATGTTTAGGAAGTGTGGCAGTTGCTCAAGATGTTCAAGAAGAGGAAGCTGAAGGCCAGCAAGTTCTTGATGTTATTACGGTAACAGGTTCTCGCCTTGCCGATCGGGGATATGACGCGCCTACACCTGTGACAATTTTGGGTGAAGAAGAATTCGTTCTGTCAGGTACGCAGAATGTTGAGAGCCTCCTTCTAGATACTCCGCAATTTAGTGGAAACCAAACTGAAGGCCCTAAAGCCAACACTGTTCAAGCGGGCGCACCGGTAGGTGTATCGACGCTGAACCTTCGCAATTTTGGCGCGACACGTAACCTTGTCCTCGTGAATGGTCGTCGCTTTGCGATTACTGGTCCAGCGATGACGACGGACATCAATACAATTCCAGCTGCGTTGATCAAACAGACTGAAGTCGTGACGGGTGGATCGTCTGCCGTTTATGGTTCTGATGCGATAACAGGGGTTGTAAACTTCCTGCTCAAAGATGATTTTGAAGGTGTTGAACTAAACGCTCAATCTGCCTGGGATTCTCCGACCAGCACACCGACATATAGTGTCGACCTAACGCTTGGTGGTAATTTTGACAATGACCGCGGTAATTTGACTGCATCCATCGGATATTTAAATCGCGGGGGCATGACTTTAGCCGAGCGCGGTGATTGGGCAGCTCAAGGCCTAAGTGATGGATGTGTGACTGCTGCTTCTTATAGTGACAGCGGCGCTGGTACGGCTTTAAGTGTTCCTTCTGGACAAACGTGTGAAGAAGCAGGTGGACGCCTTGGTTTCGTGACGGGTGGTTCTAGTGCAGTACCAAATGGTCGTATTGGTGGATTGCCAACATTTGGGTCTGCTGGCTCTGACGCGACGTTTGACGCCGCTTTGGCTGCGGCCGGTCTTCAGGACATGACATCACTTGGTGCTATTTTTGACCAAACAGGCACAAGCGTTCGTCCATTTTTAGATCCAGATGACCGTTTTGATTTGTCACCGAACTCGTATCTTGTGACACCACAAGAACGTTGGATGGGAAATGTCTTTGGGCATTATGATTTCAACGAAAAAGCAACTGGTTATATGGAGTTGCACTATAGCACCAACATTTCGGACGTGCAGATTGCACCGACAAATGCGACTGGGAATTTCCTTGTTGAGACAGATAACCCATATTTAAGCACAGAGATGCAAAACATCCTGACTTTGCTTGATGCGCGTGAAACTGGAACGACGACAATCAATCGCGGTACGTTCAGCATGGACACGACTGCAAATGATGGTCTGGCAATTTTAAACTACAACCGTCGTTTCAACGACTTGCCGACACGTTCCGCGAATGCTGATCATTCTGTATTCCGCACAGCGATTGGTTTGCGTGGTGAGCTGGGGGATGTGTCTGATTCTTTCTTGAGAGAACTTAGCTATGATACATATTACAGCTTCGCCAGAACATCTGAAACAATTGTGCAAAGAGGGTCTGTCTCTTTAAGTCGTATTCAAGGTGCCATGCTTTCAAACGGCGGAAATGCGCCATTGCTGAACCCGTTTGGTCAAAATATTTCTGCCGCTGCAGCTGAAGAAATTGGTGTGACTTCAATCTCCAAGATTGATGCAGAACAGGAAGTCTTTGTTGCGAATCTGACAGGTGTTGCATTTGATATGCCTGCTGGACCAGTGGACTTTGCACTTGGGTTTGAAACACGCGACGCGACATCAGCTTACACACCAGACCGCTTTTTGAGTTCTGGCGATGTGTCAGGTTGGAATGCGGCAGAAGCCACGAGTGGTGGTCAATCTGTAAAAGAGATCTTCGGTGAGGTTCGCGTTCCCATTATTGCAGATCAACCCGGATTTGAGCGGTTGAACCTGAATGGTGCTTTCCGTGTGTCAGATTATGACTCGCCCGGAATTGAAGATGCAGTTTGGACATATTCAACTGGTGTGGAATGGGCCGTTACAACTGACTTGTCTTTCCGTGGTCAGTTCCAGCATGCAATTAGAGCTCCTAATGTGGGTGAATTGTATGGTGGACAAGGAACAGATGGCCCAAGTGCTGTTGATCCATGTTCGTCATTGCAACCAGCCGCAGATCAGACCGACGCTGTTCGCGCAGTGTGTGAAGCAACGGGTGTTCCAACAAACCTCGTCTTTGATGCATCTGTTCAACCATCACCATTCCTAACTCAGGTGAGAGGCGGAAATGAAAATCTAAGCCCTGAAGAATCTGATACTGTAACTTTAGGTATGATCTATGAACCAAGCTGGTTTGAAGGTTTTGTACTAAGTGTTGATTACTTCGATATCGAATTGGAAGATGCGATTGCTCCACTTGGTGGTGGCGGAATTCAGAACGTGTTGAACCTTTGTTATAATGTTCTGCAAGATGCCAATAGTGTTTATTGTCAGGCCGTGAACAGAGACACACAAACAGGTGAAATTACCGGTCCAGATAATGTTCTTACAACGAATGCGAACATTGGTGGAATTAAGACGTCTGGTCTGGATGTTCAGGCTAGATATCGCTTCGACACAGATTGGGGTCTGTTTGACGGTGGTAGTTCTTGGGAGATTAACACAGCATGGACTTACACTGATGAGTTCACTGTTACTCCTATTCAGGAATTGCCAGAACTTACCAATGAATGTGTGGCCACATGGGGTGGAACTTGTGGACAACCATTGCCTGAATTCAAAGGGAATGCGCGTCTAACTTGGAGCTCAGGTCCTGCGCTTGTGTCTCTGCGTGGACGTTATATCGGCGAGTTAACACATGATTCCATTGCGGTGCCGCGTGCACGTGGTGAAAGTTTCACTGATCCAAGCACTGTCGTCACTCCAACAATCGACCCGATCCTTTATTGGGATTTAACGGGTGGATATGAATTTGGTGAGAACACCAAATTTACAGCAGGTGTTCGTAACCTGCTGGATGAAGACCCACCTGTTCTTGGTTCGTATGCTCTAGGAGGTGGTAACACAATCCCAGCAACATATGATGTCCAAGGGCGTGTGCTATTCGTCAGCGTTAATCAGCGTTTCTAGAAAAGAAACGAGTTCTATTTTTTCCCACGAACTAGGTGCGATCTATCAAGGTCGCACCTTTTTTCTTATAACTATGTTGAGATGACCTTGGAGAAAGATGAAATGCTAAATTCAATTTCCAGACGATCCTTTATGTATGCCAGCGCATTTTGCGGCGTCAGTGCTTGTCAGACTAATCTCCCACGGGCTTTTGCTGATCCTGTTTGGGAAAAAGCAGAACAAATTCGACAAAAAATAACACCGCCTTCTATACCTAAAGCGCAGTTTCTTCTGACTGATTTCGATGCGCGAGGCGATGGAATATTTGATAATACTGCTGCATTTAAAGCGGCAATTGACGCCTGTCGAAAGGCAGGAGGTGGACAAATCAGAGTGCCTGACGGTCATTATTTGACTGGCGCTATTCAATTGCATTCTAATATAGAACTCAATGTGAGTGCCGGTGCAAGATTGATCTTTAGCACTGATCCAATGGATTACCCTGTCGTTCTAACACGATATGAAGGGGTAGAAGTTATGAATTATTCCCCCTTGATTTACGCAAGAGATGCTAAAAATGTCGCGATCACGGGTGAAGGGGTTCTCGATGGTCAGGCCAGCAATGAACACTGGTGGCCATGGTGCGGCGCAGAGCGGTTTGGTTGGCGAGAAGGTGTTGGCCATCAAACTCCTGATCGCCAAGCGCTTTTTGAGATGGCAGAGTCTGGTATTCCGGTTGAACAACGTCGTTTTGGCCCAGGACATTATTTACGCCCATCTTTTGTTGAGTTTTACAATTGTGAAAATGTGCTGGTCGAGGACATTCATTTAAAGGACTCACCGTTTTGGAATATTCACCCTGTTTTGAGCCGCAATGTTATTGTGCGGGGGGTGGAAGTGGTTGGGCACGGGCCTAATAATGATGGTTGTAACCCTGAATCTGTAGATCATATGCTGATCGAGAATTGTTATTTTGATACGGGCGATGATTGTATTGCTATAAAATCAGGGCGCAATGCAGATGGCCGGCGTGTGGCTGTTCCGAGTGAGAATATACTTATTCGAAATTGTCAGATGAAAGCAGGACATGGCGGCGTGGTTATTGGCAGTGAAATCTCGGGTGATGTTTTCAATGTGTATGCAGAGGGCTGTGCAATGGATAGCCCCGATTTATGGTATATGTTGCGGATAAAGAATAATGCGATGCGCGGCGGTGTGGTTGAAAATATTCACCTTCGCAATATTGAAGTCGGTCAGGTTGCACGCGCTGTTATGATTTGTGATTTCAATTATGAAGAGGGAATAAATGGTCCATTTACGCCTGTATTACGCAATGTCTCAATGCAGAGTATTGCGGTAAAAAAAGCTGTTCGGGTTCTTGATAGCCAAGGTTTCGCTAAAGCTGAGATAGAAAATATCTCATTGAAAGACTGTATCTTTAACGGTGTTTCTAGCCCAAGCCTAATTGCGCATACAAAGGATGTGGCATTGAAAAATATCTATGTAAACGATGCGCTTGTGAGTGCACTTTAGGAAAAGGAGGGGACAAATTTAATGTCCCCTCACTAGATATTAAAAAATCTCAGAATCGGCTTTAGCTATCATTGTGTCAGCAATGTCAGTGCTACCAAAACTTCTAAAGTCTGATACATTGTTGAGGTAGAAAGCCGGTGCATTTGAAGGAATTTGCATACGGAAGAAATCTGCCCCTTCGACATCGCGAAGCCAGAAGGCTGCTCTTGGGTCTGCCTTTTCGACAGCGATTTCTATATTGCTCATTTCAACATTACGCGCATCTCTGATGTAGAAGCCAGTCGCTGGCAAATCACCAAACATATTGGGTTCAGGATAACCAAGCTCTTCCAAAGGTGGAACTCTTGAGGCTAGTTCTTCGGGAGCTCCGCCTATCTGGTGGAAATAACAGTCTGCAATTTTGACATCTTCAACAGGGTGTCCAGGTATCCCAGCTATAATTGAAGGCAAAATAGCAGCGCTAGAGCTGGTAATATTCGTAATTGAAATACGACGTAACTTGGCAATGGGCACATCCTCAGGGCCGCGCATCCGGCGTCCTAGTCTTAGGAAAATAGGGGAGGAATAATTGCCGCGCATTGTGCAATTGGAAATGGTGACATCTTCAAGGTCTCCACCATCTACAGTTTCTAATGCAAAACCCTGACTGTCTTCGAAGGTGCAATTATTGATGGTAATGTTTTTATATCCGCCATTGGATTCGGTTCCAAATTTTATGCGGCCATGCACTTGGGGAGCAAATGAAGCGGGCATTTTTTTCCATGTGCCATCCAACACAGATCCGATTTCATAATTACCAGTTACAAAACAATTGGTTATTGAAACATTCTCTGTGGCGCGAGCATAACCCAGCGCATAGCTGCTTTTCAGGCAGATGCCATCATCCCATGGTGAATTGACGGTACAATTGCTGACACGCACACTGCGGCAACAATCAATATCAAAACCATCGCGTGTGGTGTCGACAATGAGGTTGTCGATCGTCAAATTATCAACGCCCGTTGCAAGCAAGGCAAACCAACCACCTTCAAGCATTTTAAAATCACGCAGCAGGACATTGCGGCAATTTTTCAAAGCAATGGCTTTATTGCCGGTGCCGGGGTAATGGGGGTCGTCCATATAGTTATAGCTGCCATCACCTCGGCTGAGGTTTTTGCCCCAGATTAATCCATCACCAATGATGGAGACATTTTCAAGATTTTCACCCCAGATAAGGCTGTTTTGAAAATGGGAGTGGCCAAAATCTTGATAGTCTTTAATAGCTGGATCAATAGGTTCTGGCAGATCGTATCCTGGAGAACCTTCTTCAGGGTTGGGTGCAGCTTTGATGATGGCCCCATTGTCGAGGTAAAGCGTGATATTGCTTTTCAATCGGATCGTGAAACAACTGTAAGTTCCAGCAGGGAAAAAAACCATGCCTCCGCCCATGCTGGCGGCATGATCAATTGCGCGGTTGATCGCATGGGAATCTATTGTTGACCCATCACCTTTGGTTCCAAAATCACGGATATTGACGATGCCTGCGCCTGTCATGGCATTGGGAACAAGGGCTGCGCCATTGCAGGCAGTTAGAATGGAGGTTGCAGCTAGTCCGGCGCTTCCCGCCAATAAAATTTTTCGTCTGTTATACATGGTCTTTATTCCTAACTGAAATTGATATCATGTGGGTTAGCTGATGGAATTTCCGTAACCGATAATCGCTGTGGATCCGACGAGTGTAGCGATACCTAGCCAGACCAACCGTTTGGTTTTTATGCTGGAGGTTTTCCATTCTCCAAGAGAGAAGCCCCACAACGTTGAGAAGATGATGATGCTAGCCATATGGAGCGTCCAAGATGAAAAACCAAAGCGCCCCATCTGACTTTCGCCCATCGTGTAGAAAAAGAATTGAAGGTACCAAAGTGTACCTGCGAGTGCGCAGAGTGCATAATTCAGGACAAGAGGGGACGATGATGCTGTCTTAGCGCCTGCTGATGAGTCTGTAGAGGCGTCTGGTAAAATGTCAGCATTGGTTGCGTGTCCAAACCATTGCTTTGCTGACTTATTCTTGTAAATCAGAATGCTGCACCAGATAAAGTTTGTTGCAAATCCACCTGCTAGAATAACGCATAGTACCGGTAGGCCTTGCCAAAGTACGCCTGTGCCTGCGGCAAGAGATAGGTCTCGAATAGGTTGCCCAGCTGCGAGGCCATAGGCAAAACAACTGGACATAATCCCTGAGAAAATCGCGACCAGTATGCCTTTTTTGAAGTTGAATTCATCGGCGGTTTTCGGCTGGACTGTTTGTGCTGTTTCTTTCTCTTTGGAATGTCCCGCAAGCGCGACGACTGCAATGCCAATAAGGGTTAGTACGATACCTCCTAGGATGAAAAGGCCTCCTGCATTGGAGAGGAGTGTTTGCGCAAATTCACCCGCAAAAATTGGTGGAACAAGCGTTCCAAAGGCAGTGGTGAGGCCCAATGCGACAGCCATTCCGAGGGAGACGCCTAAATAGCGCATTGTGAGACCAAAAGTCAGTCCACCAAGTCCCCATAGCGTTCCAAAAAAGAAACACCATTGAAGGGCGGATGTCGGTGAATTTGTGAGAACACCTATAACATCCTTTGTGCCCAATAGAGCGAACATCCAAGGTGCAACGATCCAAGAAAATATGCCGCCTGTTAGCCAGAATATCTCCCAAGACCAAACTCTAACTTTTTTATAAGGTACATAAAAGCTGGCAGATGATAGCCCGCCAAGCCAATGAAAAAATACACCTAAGATTGGATTTTCACTCATGGTAGACCCCCTTAAATATTATTATTGTTGTTTACGAGAATAGACTGATTGATTTGTTCAGGACGTGTCACACCGGTGAGAGTCATTGCGACCTTCATTTCTGCAGCGAACAGATCTAGCATTTTGGAAACGCCGTGTTTGCCTTCAGCCGCTAAGGCGTATATCCAGCTACGTCCTAAAAGGACGCCGTTTGCACCAAGGGCCATCAGTCTTACGATATCCAGACCATTTCGGACGCCGCCATCAGCCAAAATTGTGACGCGTGACCCAACCGCTTCAGCAATGGCTGGCAAAGCATGGCAAGAGGCGGGAACACCATCGAGTTGTCGGCCACCATGATTTGAGACGATGAGGCCATCTGCTCCAAAATCGGCTGCGCGGATTGCATCATCTTTGTCGAGAATACCCTTGATAATAAGTGGGCCTTTCCAGATACTTCTAATAAAATCAATATCTTCCCAAGTGACTGATGGATCAAAATTATTTCGCATCCATGCAAAAAAATCCTCAAGCCCTGTCTGATTTCCTAAAACGGGGGCAACATTTCCCAATTGGTGTGGGCGACCGCACACGCCTACATCCCAAGCCCATTGGGGGTGTTGAATGGCCTGAAAAATGCGTCGCATATCTCCTAAAACACCAGCACTGCCTGCTAAACCTGAATGATAATCGCGGTAACGTGCTCCCGGAACGGGCATATCTGTTGTGAAGACAAGGGCGCTGCATTCTGCTTCCATCGCCTGTTGCAATAGATCTTTCATGAATGCACGGTCGCGGATCATGTAAAGTTGAAACCAGAAAGGCCTTTTAGTTTTTGAGGCGACTTCTTTTAATGGGCATGCAGATACTGTGGATAGGGTGAAAGGTATACCAAATTCTTCAGCGGCTTGGGCGGCCTGTACTTCGCCGCGTCGCGCATACATGCCGGCTAATCCAACAGGTGCTAGAATTGCGGGCAGTGCCATTTTCTGACCAAATAATGTGGTAGATAAGTCGATATCAGACACATCACATAAAACGCGCTGGCGTAGCGCAATTTTTTGCAATGCCTCTACATTTTGATGAAGTGTGACCTCATCATACGAGCCGCCATCGACATATTCAAACAGGAAGCGAGGAAGTTTGGCTTTCGCTTTGCGACGAAAATCATGCGTTGATGCAATTTTCATATTGCTATCCAAACCTTATTGCTGATGTCATATTGGCAAACCCAATCGATATAATTTGTTGGCGTTTCTTCCCCACATATTTCGCTTTTCGTCATTGCTGAAACCTTGGATAATTTCAGCATAGGCGCTTAGGCATGTGTCAAAGTCGGCATAAAGTTTGTCAGTTGGAAAATCACTGGCGAACATGACCCTATCTGGAGAGAATAAGTCTATTAATTCAGTGATATATGGGTGTATGGAGTTTTTATTCCAATTGTGGTCAGTAATACCAAAACCGGATATTTTAACAGAACATTGAGGCAAAGAAGCTAGAGCTTTCATGCCTTTTTGCCAGTCTTCATATTCATCATGGAATGGCATGCCTGCGTGATTTATCATGATGGGAATCGCGTCATGTTCTGCAAAGAATTTTGAGAGTGCTGGAAATTGAGACCCGAAGGCTTGTAGATCAAAGCTTAACCCATATTTTGCGAGTTGTGCGAAACCGCTTTTCCAGGCGTCATTGAGCGTTAGGTCTGTAGGTGTATATGTTCGATAAGGGTTAGGGTGATAGTTTACGATTTGCCGAATGCCACGAAATGCTGAGCTTTGAGAATGGGCGTCCAGCACTGCATGAAGGTTGGGATCCATCAGATTTGCAAATCCGATTATCCCTGAAGGGGCATTGTGTTGGGATATTAGCCCATCTAGCCAACGTGTTTCATTGGTTGCATATTCAGGTGCAGCACCTGCATCAATGTGAACAAGCCCAGCAATATTCCAATTTCTTGCATCTTTTGCGTATTCTATGGGGCTATAATTGGAAGCAATAGCTTCTACGGACCCCATTAGCCCATCAGAAGCAAAAGGAGGGGTTAGCCACGGATATTCCGTGGCTTTTAGATCCCAAAAATGTACATGTGCATCGACAAACGGTGTGTTGCGCATTGATTGCTTCCTCCACGGGGGGCGATCTTTTATTCTGAGCCGCTTTCTCCCCTTAAGTTTAGTAAGTCGTTCGACCTCCAGATGTGTCAAAAGTGGCTGCGGTTGTGAAAGAACATTCTTCGCTCACAGCAAAGCAAACCATGCTCGCACTTTCCTCGGCTATTCCAAGGCGTCCCATCGGGATTTTGGATCGCATGTAATCGACCTGACTTTGAGGAAGTTGATCCAGAATGGGGCTTTCAAATGTTGCTGGTGTTAGGCTGTTGGCAATGATACCTGATTGAGCAAGTTCCTTACCTAGACTTTTGGTAAATCCAATAACGCCTGCTTTGGAAGCTGAATAAGCCGATGCATTCGGGTTGCCTTCTTTACCGGCGACGGATGCGATATTTATTATGCGTCCATAAGCATTTTTAAGCATAAAAGGAATAACTGCGCGGCATGTGAAAAACACTCCGTCAAGGTTGATTGACATCACCTTACGCCAGCTTTCAATTGAGAAATCTTGGATTGGTGCAGTTTCACCTGTAATGCCCGCGCTATTGATCAGAATATCAATGCGTCCCATAGCATCAAATGCTTCTTTGACGGCGCTTTCAATTTCGTCAGGATTAGTGATGTTGATCAATCTAGTATGAATAGAGGGGTGCGCTTGTTTTGCCTTTTGTAGCCCAACTTCGTCCATATCCCAGATAGTGACGCGGCCACCTTCTGCAATGATGCGCTGTGCGCATGCTAATCCAAGTCCAGACGCTCCACCCGTAATGATAGCAGTTCTTCCGGCAAATCTATCGTTGTAGGTCATGACTAGCCTCTACTTTTCAGATTTTTTGAATGCCACGCGGTGACGGTTTGAGTTTGGGTGCCTAATTGTTCTATTCCTAGCTCCATGACATCCCCAGCTTTTAGGAATTGAGGATTGGGTTTTTGGCCTTCACCAACACCAGGTGGAGTACCGGTAATGATCAAGTCACCGGGCATCAGCGTTACATATCTGCTAATGTATGAAATGGCTTCTTTAACCGAGAAAATCATCGTCTTGGTATTCCCGGTTTGCTTGCGTTCCTTATTTACATCCAGATACATATCCAAAGACTGGGGATCACTAATTTCATCTGGTGTGACGAGCCATGGGCCGACAGGACAAAACGTGTCATGTCCTTTTCCCTTGCTCCATTGAGAGCCGCGTTCTTTTTGATTGAAGCGCTCTGACACGTCATTTGCTAGAACATATCCTGCCACATGGGAAAGAGCATCGTCTTCAGAGACATAGGATGCCTGCTTTCCGATTATAACGCCAAGTTCAACTTCCCAATCTGAATGCTCAGAGTTTTGAGGAAGCATGACATCATCATTAGGGCCGTTCAGACTAGAAACAGCTTTCATGAACAAAATTGGCTCTGTTGGAATTGGCAAATTCGACTCTTTAGCGTGGTCAGCATAGTTTAGGCCAACGGCTATAATTTTCGAGATTCCATTTACAGGTACGCCATAGCGAGCATTTTCAGGAACGAGAGGAAGAGACGATGTCGAAATTTCCGACAGGGTTTTCATCATTTCTGGTGTTAGAGTGGATGGCGTGAGGTCTTTTATATACGCTGACAGGTCACGAATGCGGCCATCATCATCAACTATTCCAGGTTTTTCGTTGTCTTGCTGACCGTATCGGCAAAGTCTCATGGAAATTCTCTTTAATCTTTATAGGGGCGATGAAGGTTAAGCGTCCGGTCGAGTTCGACACCGAAGCCGGGTTTATCTAACTCGCTGATAGATAGGCGGCCGTTTTTCGGAACGGGTTCCCCGATCAGTTGCGGGGAGAACATCGGAACAACTTTATCTGAATTTGGAGCCATCATTAGAAATTCAGCGAATGGGCTATTGTGACGTGTTGCGACGAAATGATAGCTGTAGACAGATGAACCGTGTGGAATGACGAGCTTTCCGTGAGCATCCGCAAGCGAAGATATTTTGAGGAGTTCAGTTAGGCCACCACACCAACCAACATCAGGCTGAATAATGTCACAACATTCCATCTCTAAAAGCATTCTGAAGCCCCAGCGTGTGGCTTCATGTTCACCCGTTGTAACGAGCATGCCTGAAGGAACAGCCTTTTTGAGGGCTTGATATCCCCAATAATCATCGGGGCTGAGCGCCTCTTCAATCCACTTTAATTTGTGTTCATGAGCGGCGATGGCTAGGCGGGTTGCATAATCAAGATCAAGGGCCATCCAGCAATCGAGCATGAGCCAGAAATCATCGCCTACACGGCTACGCATTTCACCGATATCATCAACGGCTTTTTGCATTCCCGCATTGCCTTCAATAGGGGCGTAGCGAAGAGGCATTTTTCCACCGATAAACCCCATTTCCTTTGCAAGGTCAGGGCGGGAACCTGTTGCATAGAAGCTGAGTTCGTCGCGTACAGCGCCGCCAATCATGGCGTGAACAGGCTCTTGACGTAGACGCCCAAGTAAATCCCAGAGAGCAAGATCAACGCCTGAAATAGCGTTGATGACTAGTCCTTTGCGCCCATAATATTGGGACGCAAAATACATTTGATCCCACATAATTTCTATGTCTGCTGGGTTTTGGCCTTTTATGAAGCGAGAAAGATGTTTCTCAACAATATAAGCAGCTGGTTCGCCGCCAGTTGTGACGGCAAATCCTATCGTTCCGTTAGCGGCTTCGACTTCAACAACAAGTGTGCCCAACGCATTTATACCGAAGCTGCGTCGACTTTCCCTATAATTGGGATATTTTGACATAGGGGTTGCGATATTATCATCAATCCAGTGACCGCTGGACTGATCGTGGTAATCGGCTCCCCCACCTCGAAGAACGTAGGCGCGAACATCAATAATTTTTGGGAATGTCATGCTAAATTAAACCTCCCAGTTTGATTTTGAGTATTTTGATTTGCTATTATGTGGGACTGTGTCTTATAATATAAGAAATTTGGTGTCAACTCAAGATAAACCGAATGAATATCAATGCGGGAGAACTTAAAAATGCTGCTCAAAGGTAAGACTGTTATGGTAACAGGGGGCTCATCAGGGATAGGTCAAGCTATTGCAATAGGTGCCGCCCGCGAGGGAGCTGATGTGGCATTTTCTTATTGGGGCAGCGACGAAGGCGCATTGAAAACAAAAGAGGCAATACTAGAAACTGGACAAAAAGCTCTAGCTATATCTGGTGATGTTGCGCTGCCTGAGTCTGCAATATCTTTTGTTCAAGAGACTGTAGAAGTGTTGGGCAAAGTGGATGTATTTGTTAGCAATGCTGGAATTTGCCCATTCCATAGTTTTCTTGACATGCCTGCGGAGATATTTGAACGCACAATGCGGGTGAACCTGCATGGTGCTTATTATATGGTGCAAGCAGCAGCGAACCAAATGGTTGCGCAGAAAACAGGTGGATCTATCATTGCAATCAGTTCTATTTCTGCTTTGGTCGGCGGTGAGTATCAGACTCACTATACGCCGACAAAAGCAGGTCTTTTATCACTAATGCAATCGACAGCCATTGCGCTTGGAAAGCATAATATTCGTTGCAATGCGATTTTGCCGGGCACAATAGAAACTGAGATAAACAGAGATGATCTGGCTGATGCTTCAAAGCGTTCATACATGGAAGCGCGAACACCGCTTGGGCGATTAGGCAAGCCAGAAGATCTTGTCGGTCCAGCTGTGTTTTTGGCTTCTGATATGTCTCAGTATGTGACGGGCGCATCTTTGCTGGTAGATGGTGGGATGTTCGTCAATCTACAATAATAGGGGAAGTCTGCATAATATTTGAGGCAAATTCCCACATTGCAGGATGATGTTTTTCTTTGTATTCAGAATCCGAACATTTCTGGAGGTTTCGAATCATGGCGAAAATTGAAAAAAAGACAAAGCAATCGGATGCTGCGCCTCCAGAGAAGACAACCAGCGGTGCACAAACGCTAATGCGTGGTTTGGATGTTCTTGAAGCGGTCCGAGATGGAGAGGTGACGCTTAAAGAGCTATCTGAACGGTTGGGCCTCACACGAAGTACAGCGCACCGCCTCGCCACTGCGTTGGTGGAGCGACGTTTTCTATCGTTTACGCCTCGTGGAGGATATAGTTTAGGGTCCGTTATTCTGGCTTTGGGTAGTTATGCACGGGATCAAATTGAATTTGCGCATGTTGCACGACCTATTCTAGAAAACCTTGCCAAAGAGACCGAAGACACGGTCCATTTCGGCGTGTTTGATGGAAAAAGCGTGCTGTATCTAGAGAAAGTTCCCGGGCGAAGACGGGTTGTCATCAGCTCTCACGTTGGTGAGCGTCAGCCTATTACAACGACAGGGCTTGGGAAGGCGCTCATTTTGGAAGAAACCGAAGAGGCTTGGGAAGAAATGTACGCGTCAGAAAATGATGAATACAGTAGTACACTTCCTGTGTGGCTGGAGCGGATGCGCAATTATTCTAAAGGGGATTATGCGTTTGACCTTGAAGAAAATGAAGATCGCGTGAGATGTGTTTCTGCGCCTGTTCGAGATGTGGAAAATAAAATTGTCGCTGCTGTGAGCGTATCTAGTGCCGCTCAATATATGGATGATGAGCGAATGCAGTCGCTTATTCCAGTTGTTCAAGAAGCAACACGTCAAATTAGTCGTGAGCTAGGGTGGCGAGATCCTGTTAACTAATTGAATATATGCGAATTTCTTTCTGTTGTCGTGCTTAATTTACAGATTGTCTTATGTGCTGTCTTGTATTTTAAAGTATCCTGATCAGCCGCTGCAGCTAAGTGTATAATTATTAAAATCCTACATTGTGAAGTTCTGTATTGAAATGTGGAACTTTAAGTGTTAGCGATATCGCAATAATTATTAAAAGATGATCTGGGGAGGTCAGTCTGTGCTTGGCCATTGTGTTGAAGTTTGTTGCAATTTAAAGAATTTGTATCGCGGGATATCGGTGCTTTGTTTCGTTGCTGTACTGGGTGCTTGCGATAGCGCGGAAATAAAAACAGAAGTTCCAACAGTTGAATCAGCAGTGGCCCCGATTGATCGTCAGGCACTTGTTTCCAGACACAATGTGGCATTTGATTCCGTAGATCCAAAAGCTCCACTGATGCTAGGAAATGGTTCCTTTGCTATGGCGATTGATATCACGGGATTACAGTCATTTCGTGATCAATACAGTGCGCATTCGCCTTTGATCACGCAGGCGCAATGGGCATGGCACAGCTTCCCAAACCCTGAAGGCTATAAGCTAGAAGATACATATCGTCCAATCACCGTCGGAGATGAAACCTATGAGTATCCATATTTCCTTGATTGGGCTGAAATAGATAAAAACCCTGCGATTAGCTATATGCGTGAAAACCCACACCGTTATTCACTCGGACAGATTTCATTTGTTGCTAAGAGTGGTGAGGACTACGCGCCCATAAAGTTTGATGAGGTCAGCGAAACAGCTCAAAATCTTGATTTGTGGAAGGGTATTGCTTCAAGTACATTTTCTTTCAAGGGTAAAGCTGTAGACGTTGAGACAAGTGTGCACCCCGATCGGGATATGGTAATTACGTCTATTAATTCTGAGTTGGTTTCTTCTCAAGACTTAAGTGTTCAGGTTGCTTTTCCGTATGTGAATTCAAAGCTCAATCCAGATCCTGCAGAATGGCAGAAATCAGATCAGCATAAGACTGTGATGGAAGTTCTTGATGATCAGACAACGCTTTTCTATCGTACGCTTGATGGGGCGACATATGTAACAAAAGCCAAATTATCAGGGCAGGGGCATTTTGAAGAAGTACGGCCTCACACATTTGTTTTGCGTGTAGGCAATAATGCGGAGCAAATTCAATTAACATTGGAATATGCTGTTTCCCAAGAAGAGATTGCTCCAGAAATTGAGTTTGAAGAGGCGGCGTTAGCAGTTTCAGAGGGTTGGCAAAATTATTGGCAGACAGGTGGGATTGTCGATTTTACAGGAAGCACTGATCCGCGTGCCTCTGAGCTGGAACGCCGAATAATATTATCGCAATATCTAGCGGCGGTGAATACTGGTGGAGCTTTCATTCCACAAGAAGAAGGCTTGTATTCCAATAGCTGGAATGGAAAATTTCATCATGAAATGCATGTTTGGCACGTCGCGCATTTTTTATTGTGGAACAGATCAGAGCAAATTTTAGACAGCCTTGATTGGTACAATAAGACATTGGATACAGCCAAAGCTAGAGCTGCTCATTATAAAAGAGCGGGGGCTTGGTGGCCTAAAATGACGGGCGATAATGCGATTGAAAGTCCAAGTGCCATAAACCCGTTTATTATGTGGCAACAGCCTCACCCTATCTATCTCGCTGAACTTGCTTATCGCAATGAGCCGACTCTTGAAACGATTGAGCGCTATAAAGAAGTGGTTTTAGAAACAGCAGACTTGCTCGCGACTTATCCTAAATGGAATGCGGATCTCGGAGAGTATGTCATAGGCGCGCCGATTGTGCCTGTGCAAGAAGTCTACGACATTCACAAGACTGAGAACCCGACTTTTGAAGTAGCCTACTTCGCTTGGGGTTTGGACATGGCCCAAACTTGGCGAGAGCGACTTGGTTTAGAACGCAATGAGCAATGGGATGATGTGCTGTCAAAAATTTCGCCCTTGCCAACTTCTGAAGGCGTGTATTTGCCGACGTCTGACCTTCCTGATTTTTGGAAGAGTGTTGACCGTCCTAGTTGTGCTGGTGGGCAAGGTATAGAAGGTGGTTTGGAAGCGGCCGGTGAGGCACCTGATATGTCGTGTCTTAATCGCGATCATCCTTCATTTTTGATGGCAACGGGTCTGATTCCTGGTGGCAAAGTGGATGATGATATGATGCGCCAAACTTTGAAAAAAGTAGATGCACTATGGGATTTTCGTCAAACTTGGGGATGGGATTTTCCAATGATGGCCATGACTGCAACGCGTCTTGGGTTGCCTGATAAAGCCCTTGATTATCTTGTGATGGACGCAGCTAACAATCAATTTGGTATCACAGGTATGACTCCGCGATATCATTTGGGTAGCCATGGTTACTCGAAAAATGCTGACACGTATTTTCCCTCAAATGGTTCTTTGCTTACGGCTGTAGCGCTTATGGTTGCAGGTTGGGATGGCGCTTCGGGTGTTACACCTGGCTTTCCTGATGATGGCAGTTGGAAGATACGTTTTGAGGATATTCAACCCTTGCCGTAAGAGCGAGGAAATTACAAAAATTTGGAGGAAGAAGCCTATGAAATATCTATTGGTTTTAGTTGCACTCGCATTGACTTCGTGCAGTGCAGGCCCCGCGCAAAATGTTGAAGAAAAAGATGATGTTTTGTTGTTTTCTTCTTTTAGAAATGACGGTGAGACAGGGCTTCACTTTGCTTATAGCGAAGATGGGCTGAGCTGGACTGCATTAAATGATGACAAGTCTTTTTTAGAGCCTCAAATTGGTGGTAAATTGATGCGTGATCCATGCATCATACAGGGGCCGGATGGAAGTTATCATATGGTATGGACAACAGGGTGGTGGGAAAACAATATCGGGATTGCTCATTCAGATGATCTTATAAATTGGAGCGAGCAAACTATTTTGCCAGTGATGGCCCACGAGCCAGATGTTTTAAATAGCTGGGCACCTGAAATTTTTTATGATGACGAGGCAGAAGAATACATTATCTTTTGGTCGTCTGCTGTGCCGGGTAAGTTTCTGGAAACAGAAGATCGAGGAGATATTCGTTCTACGCTTGGGGTTGGCATAAATCACAGAGTCTATTTTACGAAGACCAAAGATTTTGAAACCTATTCAGATACGTCGCTTTTCTATGATGGTGGGTTCGTATCAATTGATGGATCGCTTCTTAAAGATGGTGACCGCTATGTGATGTTTATCAAGGATGAAACAAAACGACCAGAGCCAATGAAAAATATCCGTATCGCAACAGCGTCACATGCACAGGGGCCATATAGTGAGGCGTCCGCGCCATTTTCACCGGAGGGTGTCTGGGTTGAGGGGCCAACAGCGATCAAAATTGATGACATGGTCTATGTTTATTACGATGCTTATATGGAGCACAAAATGATTGGTGCACGTTCAAAGGATCTCGTAAATTGGGAAGATCTCAGCGATCAAATAAACTTCCCTGAAGGCACAAGACACGGTACTGTTTTTAAAGTGGATAGAGAAACTTTCGAAAAGCTAAAACAGGTGAAATAACGCCTTTTTATTGCCGGAAGTTCAAAGTTTAACATGTTAAAATAAAGCTCCCCGCAGTTGTGTGATGACTGGGGGAGCTTTTTATTATTGAAATGTATTCGAATTTCTATTCGGAACTTGCCCATCCACCTAAAGCTCTAAAAACTGAAACAGCATTCAAAGCTTTATCAGTTTGGCTAGAGATAAGTGATTGTTGGGCGGCATAGTCATTTCTTTGTGCATCTAGCACAGATAGATAACTATCTATTCCTGTAGAAAAACGGGCATTGGATAACTCCAATGTTAAGTGGTTAGCTTCTACCAGTTTTTCCAAAGCATCCAGACGCTCATCAATAGTATCAGCTAACGCAAGTGCATCAGCTGTTTCTTTGAAGGCTGACTGGATAGCAGATTCATATCCTGCCAATGCAGCTTCTTGTTGAGCTTTGCTGACCTTTAAAGCACTACTGCGTCTGCCGCCATCGAAAATGGGGAGAGATATGCTTGGGCCAATACTCCAGCCGCCTGAAGTCGCTTTTACTAGATCGCTCAAATCTCCGCTAAGATAGCCTACAGATCCTGTCAGAGAAATGGATGGGAAGAAAGCGGCACGTGCTGCTCCAATATTGGCATTTGCAGCTAGAAGTGAGTGTTCCGCTGCCATGATATCTGGGCGACCGAGCAAAACAGAAGAAGACTGAGCAAAAGATAGGTTTTCGGTCGTTGGAGCAGCAGAAAGGTCTGCTTTTTCAACGACATCTTCTGGTAAAGGTGCACCAACTAATAGGCGAAGTGCGTTTACGTTTTGCCGCACAACGGCTTTTAGCCGCGCAGCTTCAGCCCGCGCTGTGTACACACTAGAAGCAGCGCGCTGCACATCAAGTTCATTAGCAACACCAGAATTGAATCGGCGTTGTGTGAGCTCTAAGGATTCTAGCTGACTGTTCGCTGTTTCCTGTGCGAGGTTTAATAGGCGCTGATTGGATGCAAGCGATATCCAACTTTCAGCTACAGACGCCACTAGAAGGATTTTGGCGCTACGTTCACCTTCCGCACTTGAAAGCCAAGTCTGCAATGCAGCTTCACTTAGATTTCCAACTCGATTGAAAAAATCGAGTTCATAGCTAGAAACACCTACAGTGAGTGAATTGCTATCGGAGAAGCTTGATTGTGCAATTGTAGAAGCGTCATTTTCGAATGTATCGCCTTCCGTCACGCTGCTGGCTGCTGTTAAAGAGGGCCATCTTGCTGAGCTTGAAATGCCATATTGTGCGCGTGATGCCCGCACATTTGCTGCAACGACTCGTAAATCACGATTTTCCACCAAAGCAATATCGATAAGCTCTTTTAGTTGGGGGGCAGTGAATACTTTTTCCCATTCTAATAGTTGCGCAGTGTCTTCTTTTTGCTCAATTTCGTGCAAAGCCGTTGGGATGGGCGGAGTGCTTGGATCATATGTTGGAGCCAAGCTCGCACATCCACCAAGAAGGCTAGTACCTGTAACGGCAAGCATTAAGGAGTTTTGTTTGCTCATACTGTTTGACCTTCTGAAGAGAGGGATTTTCCGCCAGTAAGCTTACGAATAACAACATAAAAGAGCGGAGCGAAGAAGATCGCAAACACTGTTGAAGCTATTAGCCCGCCTAGAACGGTCACACCAATAG
Source organism: Hirschia baltica ATCC 49814 (assembly GCF_000023785.1). Taxonomy (NCBI): domain Bacteria; kingdom Pseudomonadati; phylum Pseudomonadota; class Alphaproteobacteria; order Hyphomonadales; family Hyphomonadaceae; genus Hirschia; species Hirschia baltica. Next base: position 3,016,281 of record NC_012982.1, on the reverse strand, counting down.
CGATACGTGCACCGGCACCTGCGCCGGTTGCCAAAGCTAGTGGTAAAACACCAAATCCAAATGCAAGAGATGTCATCAAAATTGGACGCAATCTCATTTTAACGGCTTCCAAAGTTGCTTGGACCAATTCTTTACCCTGTTCTTCAAGTGATTTCGCAAACTCGATGATCAAAATAGCGTTCTTAGAAGCAAGACCAACTGTCGTTAGGATTCCCACTTGGAAGAAAACATCATTTGCAAGACCCGTTAGATGAGCAGCAGCGACCGCACCGGTGATACCAAGTGGAGCAACAAGCAGAACAGCAATAGGAACTGTCCAACTTTCATAAAGAGCAGCAAGACACAGGAAGATGAACAAGACTGACAATATGTAGAGAGAAGTCGCTTGATTGCCAGACTGTTTTTCCTGAGCACTCAAGCCTGACCATGCTATTCCTAAATTTCCAGGAAGTTGATCGACAAGACTTTCCATAGTGTTGAGTGCATCTCCAGAGCTTGTCCCCGGGGTTGCAGCCCCTTGGATATTCAAGGCTGGTAGGCCGTTAAAGCGTTTAAGCTGTGGTGAACCAAAAGCCCATTCTGTTGAGATGATTTCTTCAATAGGAGTTAGCTCGCCCGATGCGTTACGAACGCGCCACTCTCCAAAGTCATCGGGTTGCATACGGTAGGCGGCATCACCTTGCACATAAACGCGCTTAATACGTCCACGGTCGAGGAAGTCATTGACATAAGTTCCACCAAATCCAACTGACATAACATTGGTGACATCGGAGAGCTGAACACCCAAAGATGCTGCTTTCTGATAGTCAATTCCAACATTAAATTGTGGGCTATCTGAGATACCATTTGGTCTCACGCCCATAAGAGTTGGTTCTTGTGCTGCCATGCCCAAAAGTTGCATTTGGGCATTTGTGAGATCAGAACCACCAATACCGGATTTATCTTGAAGATACATATCAAATCCGCTGGCATTACCTAGTTCACGGATAGGGGGAGGGGTGATGGCAAAGATCATGGCCTCAACGTCGCCAGCGAACGCTTGACTTGCTCGACCAGCAATACTCTGCGCGCTATTTGCCGGACCGTGGCGTTCTTCCCAATCTTTTAGAGGAAGGAAAGACATTCCCATGTTTTGTCCAGCTCCTGCAAAGCTGAAACCTGCAACAGTAAAGACACCTTTTAAGTTGTCTCCCTCTTTTTCCATGTAGTATTTTCCAAGGCGGTCCATCACTGCTCTAGTGCGCTCTTGACTGGCGTCAACAGGCAGTTGGGCTAGTGTCATAACCATTCCCTGATCTTCATCTGGAAGAAATGAAGTTGGCAAACTCTTGAAGTTTATCCCTGCAATCGCACTGATAACTATGAATATACCTACAAAGATCCAACGGCGACGGATAACCCGATCAACCATGTGAGTGTATCCGTTTTCCAGTTTGCGGAAACCGGTATTGAACATATCACCTGGTTTGTTGATCCAGTGTTTTGATTTGTTGCCGTGAGTGTTTTTCAGGATTGTTGCACAAAGAGCTGGGGAAAGAACAATCGCAACAATAACAGAAAGTGTCATAGCAGAGACAATCGTAACCGAGAATTGACGGTATATGACGCCAACCGATCCTGGAAAGAAAGCCATGGGGATAAATACGGAAGAAAGTACAACCGCAATACCAATAAGCGCACCAGTGATTTGCTTCATGGATTTACGTGTAGCTTCAATGGGCGATAGGCCATCTTCCTCCATGACGCGCTCTACATTTTCTACGACAACAATCGCATCGTCGACCAAAAGGCCGATGGCTAGCACCATGGCAAACATGGTCAGCACGTTTATTGAATACCCAAACAGCGCGAGAACTGCAAAAGTTCCCAAAAGAACCACCGGAACAGCGATCATAGGTATGAAAGATGCTCTTAGCGATTGTAAGAAGACAAAGATCACTAAGAAAACCAGTACAATGGCCTCAAGCAGGGTGTGTTCAACTGCACTGATAGATTCTTTGATGAAGGGCGTGGCATCGTAGGGAAATACAATTTCGATATCACTTGGGAAGTTTTCACTTAATTCTAGCACGCGTGCCCGAACTAGCTCGGCGGTGTCTAAAGCGTTAGCTCCTGTGGCGAGTGAGACAGCAAATCCAGCGGCAGGCGCTCTGTTAAAGCGTGCTTCAAAAGAATATGTTTCAGCGCCTTTTTCTACACGTGCCACATCTTCTAGGTAAATAGGTGTACCTTCGGTACTCGATCTGATGAGGAGCTTCTTAAAATCATCTGCTGTTGTGAGAAGTGATTGAAGCGTAATTGTTGCTGTGATTTCCTGTCCTTCAACTGAAGGCGATCCACCAATCGAACCAGATGATATTTGCGAGTTTTGTGCTTGAATTGCAGCGATAACATCGCTTGGCATTAACTTGAATTTGTTGAGTTTGTGTGGATCTAGCCAAATGCGCATAGCATATTGAGATCCAAATAATTGTATACTACCAACACCATCTAGTCGGCTAACATCATCAATCAATTGAGTTTTAGCGAAATCACCAAGATCCACAGTGTCGTATGTGCTTTCAGGTGAAGTCAGACCAACAACAAGCAAAAATCCAGATGCAGCTTTATTTACCGTTACACCCTGACGCTGCACTGCATTGGGTAGGAGTGGGGTGGCAAGTGCGAGTTTGTTTTGCACCTGCACTTGTGCAGTGTCAGGGTCTGTTCCTGTTTTGAAGGTAAGCGTGATCGAGCTCGTCCCAGAAGAGCTAGATGTCGACGTCATATAATCAAGGCCATCCAAACCTGTCATCTGTTGCTCAATGGTTTGAGTGACAGAATCTTCAATAGATTTGGCGGATGCCCCGGGGTATGTGGCATTAATAGTGATCGTTGTTGGGGCAATATCTGGATATTGGGCAATAGGGAGGCTGTTTAGCGATAGGGCACCTGCAAGCATGATGACAATCGCTATTACCCACGCAAATACGGGGCGGTCGATAAAGTAACTGGCCATTTTGAAATGTGAGCCTGTGTTTTATTGTTCTTTTAAGGGGGAATTAGATTCGGCGGAGGCAATGGCATTGTTGTCTGGGTTGACCGCTTGAACAGGCATGCCTGATCTAAGCATTAGCAGACCATCAACAATTAAGTTGTCGCCACTATCCAATCCACTTTCAATAATCCAATTGTTTCCAGAAGCGCCTGCAAGGGTAAGCATTCTTGTTTCTGCAAGACCGTTATCATCAACAACCATTGCATAAGGCTCGCCGCGTGGTGTGCGTGACACTGCTGATTGGGGAACTAGAATGACATTATCGCGTTGTCCGGCAGATACTCTGGCTTTAACATACATGCCGGGCATTAGCAGATTATCTGGGTTTGGCACGATCGCACGAAGAATAACTGTTCCTGATGTTTCATCTACACTGATTTCAGAAAATTTCAGTTCACCTGGTGATGAGTGGACGTCACCATTTTCATATACGATGCTTACAGGAATAGCTTTGTTTGCATTTGTTTGAATGCGCCCTGCTTGGACATCTTGTTTATATTTCAAAACTTCAGAACTAGATGTCGCGAGGTCTACATAAATTGGATCAAGTTGGAGAACGCGGGCCAAAGAAGTGGTTTGGTTTTGAGTTACCAGCGCACCTGCTGTCACACTTGATCGTCCAATACGTCCATTGATTGGAGATACAACCTTGGTACGTTTTAGATCTATTTGAGCCTGTGTGAGTGCAGAACGTTTGGCCGCCAAGTCAGCTTCGGCTTGCTTGCGAATAGAAACAACTTCGTCATATTCTTGTTGGCTGACGGCGTTGCTTTTAATAAGTTCCGTGTAGCGGGCCTCATTTTGTTTAGCAATATCAATCGTCGCTTCTGAACGACTTAATTCTGCTTTGGCACTATCGACTCTAGCTACATATTCAGTGTCTTCAATCTGATATAAGGCTTGGCCTTCTTTGACATTAGCACCTTCTTCAAACAGACGCTTTTTTATCAATCCTGTTACTTGTGGACGAATTTCAGCCTCTGCAAAGGCGTGTGTGCGAGCTGGCATTTCTGTTTGGTCTTCAATTGTTTGAGAAGTTACAGAAATTGTTTTTACAGGTTTTGCAGATTGTGCTGGTGTTGGAGCTGCTTCTGCTGTGGAATTGTGACTTTCCTGTCCGCAGCTAGCTACAGCTAGACTGCCCAACGCTAATACCAACACACTGCTAAGTGTCGTTATACGCTTAGTAGGAAAAAAATGTTTCTTAACCATAGGGGAGGGAGCCTTGACTGGTCTGAATTTTATAACATATTGCTTAAATAGTTTGAACGTTCATTCTATTTATGGGAGCTTATGTCTCATTACAATGTTAATAAGTCAAAAATAGTCAAAAAAAATATGAATTTTAATTCTCACTCAGAAGATTGTGGCATTTCTAAGCAAGATCAGCGGAAGGATCAGATACTTGATGCCGCAAGCGCATGCTTTGTCGAGAGCGGCTTTCACAATGCGGGAATGGCTGCAATTGCTAAAAGAGCAGAAATGAGCCCGGGGCACATTTATCATTACTTTGCAAATAAAAGTGATATCATTGCATCCATAGTGGAACGTGAGTTCGTGGCTCGGGAAGAGAAATTTGGAACTTTATTTGATGTTGATGGCGAGCATTTGATTGAAAATTTACTGAGCAAAGTAAATGAAGGTGTGTGTCATAAAACGGACCCGTTTCAATCTATGTTGTCACGTGAAATTTTTGCTGAGACACAACGTAATCCAGATATTGCTGCTATCGTACAAGAATATGAGCAGCGATCACGCGAGAGATTCATTGATAACATAGAAACTAAACTGGGTGTGAAGAATGCAGCGGCAAAAGTCGAGTGTATTTTCGCGTTGTTTAGTGGGCTAGCAATGCGAGTGCCCAGTGATCCGCCGATGGATCGAGAAGCCGTTGTTGAAGTCATGAAAAGTGCAATCAAATTTTTATTATCAGACAAGTAAAACCCTATGGTGGCTTAGTGCTGAACCCATAAAAAAGCCTCACTTGTTTAACGGTGAGGCTTTTTCATTTAAGTTATATTTGATTTTGCAAGTTTATTTTAGAAGTTGTAGTTTGCACCAAATGTAATCCGACGGTCTGTAAGGCCTTGGTAGCAAAGTAGGGCACCTTCATTCACACATGATTGTGAAACTTCAGATTCAGTAAGGTTTACAGCTTCAATACCAATGTTCAGCTTTTCGGTGACATCGTAATTTATGCTTGCGTTAAGTTGACCTCTAGCCTCTTGAATAACTGGGAAGCCCCAAGGGTAGCTTGATGTGCTACCGAAGTCTTCTGAACGGTATGCATCGCGCCAAGTGTAACGCGCTCTAGCTGATAGGCCATATTTTTCATAATAGAGGGTCGCGTTGTAAGCATTTTCTGACAGGTCGATTTCAGATACTGAAAGCTCAACATTGGTTGCCCCATTTGATGCAAATACTGTTTCAGCGCGAGAAGTTGGTTCCCACACTTCTTCACCACCGGAGAATTCTTGGTGTGTGAAGTTGGCGAGAACACCAAAGCCAGATGCCCAACCGATTGTGTCTTCAAAACTGGACAGGTCGTATTGGAATGCTAGTTCAATACCTGACAGTGTGTTTTCTCCAGCACCATTGATTTTTTGCGATGAAGGAACACACACACCCCGACCGACAGGTCCAAATACGTTGATATCTGCAATTGGGTTGAAGATACCCCCTTGCTCACAATCAGGGCCAATAATGTCGCGGAAGCCAGTTACAGGGTCTTCATATGGTGACTCATTTTGGTCAACAAATAGGCCAGTACGAGTTTTGTGGAAGTAGCCTACGCTCAAGACGGCAGAGGGGGCAAAATACCATTCTGCAGCAATGTCGAATGATTCAACCTCTTCAGGTACCAAGTTGGGGTTACCAAGGTTAACCGCAGGGTTTGGGCTTGTGCTAAATGTGTAAGATGTTGAAAGGTCGTCAAAGTCTGGACGTCTGATATCTTTACCGTATCCAGCACGAATGATGAAGTTTTCAGCGACATTGGCTGCCATGTTTACTCTTGGTAGGACGAACTGATAATCACCTTTGGTTGTTGTCGGGGTTGCGACGCCGTCTAGAATTGCGTTCCCTTTAGATATCACTTCGGTTTCTAGATAACGTAGACCGGCATTACCGCGGAAAATCCCGTGCTCAAAATTTACTTGTCCATAAATTGAGTGAGTTTTTTCTTCAATATCAAAGAAAGCACTCTGGCTTGAGGTTGGTGAACTGATTGGAGCACGAGTTGCGCCCGTAATTGCATTGTTTGCTGCGATTGCAGCATTCAAAGCATCAAGGACTGCTTGTGGATCAGATCCGGCGAGCTCTGGGTCGACCTGAAGGAAGTCACCAACGAAGAATTCACGCCCATCAGCAGCATTAAAATTATCGGGTCCTGGTACTAGAATGTCCGCAAACAGATCACCTGTTGGGCTTTCGGCAAGTGTTCTTAGGCCAACACTTGCTGTGATTTCGTCTCTCAAGCTGGTTGTTTGGTTGTAGCGATATCCAGCATCAACAGAGGTAATGAAGATATTGTTTTCGCTCATATCATAAGAGAAATCAGCACGGAACGCGTCCTCTGAGTTCTCGGCTTTGTTTTGTGAAATGTTCACGTCACGCAATACAATGTTTGCTGGATCGAGCAATTGGGCCGTTGTCGGTCCGCCTGCTGCATCTTGGGCGATACGCCATGTCAGAGCGCCACCTGTTAAGTCATACTCAAACGGAGTGCCGTTTTCGTTAGATGAGTTGGTGGGCGCATTCGGGTTGATAAAGTTTAGCGTTGTGCTGAAGTCTGGGCTTGTTGTATCTGAGTTTGAAGTTGCGATTTCAACGCGACCTGAGAGGTTGCCGCGGTTCCAATCGGTTCCCAATCTAAATATTTGGCTTTCTGTTAGGCGAGACCCTGTGTCTCCAGAAAAGCGTAAGTTGCCGTCACTACCATCGGATTGTATTGGAATAACACCTTTTAGCGCCGCTTCAACACTACCTAAATTTTGACCGTTCAAGGATCCAAAATCAACAGTTTCAAATTCAGATGGAACAGACACGCCCGCTAGGTCTGATATACCCGACGCTTGAATACGTGAGCTTTCTTGTCTGCGTTCTTGGTCATTGAGAATTGAATCAAAGTAGAATTTCAAATTGTCATTAGGTGCATACTCAAACGCCCCTGCAAAGTTGGTCGTTTGTGATTCATAATTGTCATAATCTTGAATCAAGAACTGAATTGGTAAAAAGTCGAATGCTTGCGCATTGGCAGTTCCGCCGTCTGATGCCACCAGATTATCGCGGTCAACTCTCGGGCGGAAAGCAGTCGCATCTTGTTCAGCATAGCTTAAGCTAACAACTGCACCAAAATCACCGACAGATGTTGACCAATTGTCTCCATAAGTTCCCGATACACGAGGTGTAATACCGTCCGTCGTTAGGCTGCTGTCTTCACCTTGAATGCGAATGCTGGCTACACGATCGTTTAGGTCGAGAGGACGGATTGTGCGGAGGTTGATTGTACCCCCCACAGAGCCTTCGATGGTTTTTGCTTCTGATGATTTGGTTACTTCAACAGCGGCGATCATGGCGGCTGGGACGTCTTCGAAACTAATACCGCTACGGCCTGAACCTGAGCCTACGGTAGAAACACCATTAATTTCTGTACGGTTTGCGTTTGTACCACGGATCTGAACCCCCGTACCAACACCAGCAGTACGTGTAATTTGTACACCTGTGACGTTTTCTAGAACTTCAGCAAGGTTTTGATCTGGAAGTTTACCAATGTCTTCTGCGTTGATGACTTCGATTAAACTGTCAGCGGTGCGTTTTTCTTCCAGAGCTGTCGCAAGTGACTGGCGGATACCTGTCACAACGATTGTGTCTAGTCTATTAGTGTCGTCTGCAGCAGCTTCTGCGGGGGCTTCTGTGCTTTCTTGTGCGATGGTGGGTGATGCGAAAGAAAAGGCGGCGCTGGCAAGTAGTGCTGCGCGCCAGAAGTGGCGTGGCCTTGCGGAATTAGATTCATCTTGTCTGTGTGTAGGCATTCTATTTTCCCTCCCAGGAACTGATTAGTGGCGTCGTCTTATGCGAGGCGCTCTCTAAGGTGTTATCTTCATCTCGAAGCAAGAAAGAGTCAACCAATTAAAAGGATCAATATACCTGTATTGGTAGGACCAATTGGTAAAAAGTTGAGGTATGTGTTGAAAAAGACACAAATATATAATGCTGGTTTGTTTTTTGTAGGAGGGGGTGACGCTTTATATATAAATTGGTTTTCAAATAGGTAGTATCTTTTGGTTGGGTTTGTATGTGTGGTGTGTTGGGCGTTTGGTGTTGTGGATTGAATGGAAAGTAGGACTGATAATTTTTTAGAAAAATGGTCGCAACACAGATGCGGTAGTGTGGAGCGGTGGTGCGGTAGTGTGTGCGCAGTGTTAAACTAGTGTTGAGATAATGCGTAAATAGTGTGGATAGGGTGCAGCATTCATTGCGCCCGCGCTTATGAGGCGGGTGAGTGGTACTTGTTTGTAAATTAAATCAGCACCTGGGAGCGGCTAGGGCGTCGTTTCAAGCAATTCTTGTAACGACTGGGCCTCTATCTCTTCATCGTTTAATCTTTGAGCGAGATGTACAAATTGCTGGGATGCAAAGTTTGCCATAGTTACCCGAGCTTGAGAGAACTCTTTCTTATAGCCGATGAAAGGTGTCATGCCTTCGATCGATGCTGATATGAAGAGGCTTAGTAATTGGCAGCTTTTTTTTGAAAGATTTGGATTTATTTTTTCAATAAGCCGAGCAATTAAACTGCGGGCTCTAGAATATATTCGGTCCATGTTTTCGGCGACATAAGCATCATGATTGGAGAGTGCCCATATTTCGGGAAAAAACAGTGTTGTTTCTTTTTCTCCCAAATCAAGAATGAGCTGTTCCAACACTTTTTGCATTTTATCTTCGTCGGTAAGGCTTTCATCTGTAATAATTTTGTCGAGGGCACCTTGATATGCCTCGGAAACGGCATCCATCATGTCGTGAAGGATCGCTTCTTTGGTTTTATAATAATATGTGATGTTGCCGAGGGAGATACCTGCTTGTTTTGCGATATTGCGCATTGTGAAGCCGGAATACCCTTTTTCAGTAAGTGTATGCAAGGCAGCTTCAAGGATGGCAACAATGCGGTCCGCACCCTTTTTGGAGTTTGCTTTGACGTGCCGTGCCTGTGGGTTGATTTGGTACACGGTTTGGCTGGCCTTTCTGCTAAGAACGCATCTGATTTTGCAGAGCTGAATTAGTTGTCCGAACAGAAGCAGAAGTGCGCTAAGATTAGAGGTGAAGACCTCAAGCGCGCTTCAATGTGCGGCAGCCCACCCGCATACACAATGAATTATACTACAGTGCGTATGCGGATTTGTCGGCAGGTAAAAGTGAAGTTTTGTAAATTTTTAATTTAAAGGGAGGCTGTTTGGACGCTTGACGGAGCGTGACGTGCCGTTAATTGCGTGTTGTCGATAGCCTTAACTGTTTCATTCACGAGTGAAGATATGCAGTCTGCGTGTTTGGCGCGAGCTTTGTTTTTTGTCAAAACTTCACCGCGATCCATGCATGAGTTCAGCGCTTTGTCGGAAATTTCTTGATAAACTTCGTCAACTTTTGCTGCGCTAGATAGGTCGGCTTTGTTGATGTTGATGGTCAAAATTGCTTCTGATGTTGTTTTGGGTTGAAATAAGCCATCGGCAAAAGCGGGGGTGCTAAAGATTGTTCCGCAGGCGACAAGCGCGCCGAACAAAGCGGGAGAAAATGTATTTTTCATGAGCGTTTCCTCGTTGTTATATTTGAGAGCATGATCTCAGCAAAAAGTAGAAATATCAAGCAAAATCATTGATTTTGCGCGCTCTACGGGCATTTTATAGGACAAATGTCTAATTTTTATGCGTTTTAATTGAATAATTTATGGGAGGTGGGGTGGATTTTATGTGGTTTTGAGGTTGGGCAAATGAAAAATGGTTGCCATCCGCCTGCCAAGAAATGGTCGCGTAATTCGGCTTTATCGAGGAGGGGTGAGAAATTGTACACATATTGAGAATGTGAGGAGGAGTGATTTTGTGCGGATTTAAATGAAAAGAATGGCAACAATCATGTGCGGGGTGAACTATGAGATTACCGACAAGAGCGGGATTGCTAATCGCCAAACAGAAAAGGCGCGAACATCCGTTTGAAACAAGTGTTCGCGCCTCTTATTGTTATCTAGCTTAGATGAGTTTCAATTAGAGCTTTAGAAGAACCCCAATTTGTTTGGATTATAGCTGACCAGCATATTTTTGGTCTGCTGATAATGATCGAGCATCATTTTGTGGTTTTCGCGACCAATTCCAGACTGTTTGTATCCGCCAAATGCCGCATGAGCAGGGTAGGCGTGATAATTATTGACCCAAACGCGTCCAGCTTGAATTGCGCGACCAAAGCGATAACAAGTGTTCATATCGCGAGACCAAACGCCTGCACCCAAGCCATACATGGTGTCGTTTGCCAGTGCTAAAGCTTCTTCAGATGTTTTGAAAGTTGTCACTGAAACGACAGGTCCAAAGATTTCTTCTTGGAAGACACGCATTTTGTTGTGTCCCTTTAACACGGTTGGTTGAATATAATATCCGCTTGCCAGTTCGCCGTCCATTTGTGCGGCTGCTCCACCAGCAAGCACTTGAGCGCCTTCTTCGACGCCAATCTTGAGATAAGAAAGAATTTTCTCCTGTTGCTCGGCGCTTGCTTGTGCACCGACCATTGTTGACATGTCGCGTGGGTCGCCTTGCTTGATTGCCTTTACGCGTTGAATGGCGCGTTCAATGAATGCCTCATAAATATCTTCATGGATGAGTGCGCGGCTAGGGGATGTACATACTTCTCCCTGATTGAATGCGAACAACACAAAACCTTCTATCGCTTTATCAAGAAAAGCGTCGTCTTTACGCATCACATCTGGGAAGAAGATGTTTGGGGACTTGCCGCCAAGTTCTAAAGTCACCGGAATAAGATTTTCGGTGGCATATTGCATAATCATTTTACCGGTTTGGGTTGAGCCGGTGAAAGCAATCTTTGCAATTCTAGGGGATTTGGCGAGGGGAGCACCAACTTCGGCTCCATATCCATTAACGACGTTTAAAACACCGGCGGGTAATAAGTCTGCGATAATTTCAACCAACACCATTATTGCGGCGGGTGTCTGTTCGGCGGGTTTTATGACAACGCAGTTTCCAGCGGCAAGTGCGGGAGCAAGTTTCCATGCTGCCATAAGAATAGAAAAATTCCAGGGAATGATTTGACCAACGACGCCAAGTGGTTCGTGATAATGATAGGCGATTGTATCCTTGTCGATTTCGGACATATTGCCCTCTTGTCCACGCAAGACACCTGCGAAATATCGAAAATGGTCTGCTGACAAAGGAATATCTGCAGCTGTCGTTTCGCGAATTGGTTTCCCATTATCCCATGTTTCTGCTTTGGCGATGAGGGCGAGATTTTCCTCAATACGATCGGCAATTTTTAGAAGAATGTTTGAGCGGTCAGTTGGTGATGTTGCGCCCCATCCGTGCTTTGCCTTGTGCGCAGCATTAAGCGCTAATTCTACATCGGCACCATCTGAGCGCGCAATTTGGCACACGACTTGTCCTGTAATGGGCGTCACATTGTCGAAATATCGACCATTTACAGGTGGCGTGAATTGGCCGCCAATATAGTTTTCATATTTTGTTTTGAAGGGTGACGTTGTGTCGATTGCTTGTATTTCTGCTGTGTCAGCCATGGTGTTTCCTCAACTATTTTTCCGCCCAGTTTTCGGTGCGGTTTGAGGGGTATATTTATGGATGAAGCAAAGAATGTCGTGGCTGAAAAATAGATTGAGACACAAGAGTGTCTCTATATCGAGACGCTTTTGGAAGCTATTTGCATTTTAGGCCAAGTTTGGTGGCGCGTCTGTATATTGTGGCCCGGCTGACCCCCAATTCGCGCGCAGCAGCCGTCATATTTCCATTCACTTTTGCTAGAACTCGGCGCAGCTCGCGCCGTTCTGCACTTTCAAATCCTGTTCCGCGAGATTCCATGTCGCCAACGATCTCTGCCGCAGAGATAGGAGAAATGTCTCCTGCGGGAGATAAGCCATATTGGCGGCGTGCGGCACGCGTTGCGCCGACCACTATGTCATACGCATCAACAGCCAGAAGGCTGGCAGGGTTTGCTTGGTCTGAGTGTCCGCGAATAATGCGCGCATCAGCAAATTCATCACAAAAATAGCTGAGTTCGATTTGGGTTGTCGCTTCGGATAGGGCTTGTGATATTAGCGCATTTAGTCCGGCGTCTATTTCATCTCGGCAGGATGTTACATCCAGTACGCCAAGTAACTCACCCTTAGAAGCAAATACGGGCGCGCCAAAACAGCTTAGGCCTATATGATTGGTTTTGAAGTGCTGATCTTTTAGGATTGTCGTTGATGTTTTTTCAGCGAGGCAAGTTCCAATTCCATTTGTACCTTGATATTGCTCGGACCAATCGGCGCCAATCGAAAAGCCTGATTTTTCAAAACTTTCTTCATCTGTCGCGCATTGTCGTTGCTGTAAGATAACGCCATTAGAATCGCACAAGACTGTGCTGAATCCAGATAATTTAACGGTTGAGAATAGGCGGTCCAATATAGGCTCTGCGACCTTCATCATGCGCCCTGAGCGCTCTGTTGCGTTTGCAAACTCTATTGAATCGCAGATTCGGCTTGTTTGATGAGAATCAGGAGCCAGATGAAAAGTTTTGTATGAGCGCACCCAAGAGGCAGCGAGCACTGATTTTGCGGCAGCACTATCTGTGGAGACTATCTCCAGCACACGGTCAGAGTGCTCTTTCTTTGTTTGGTCAAAGCTCAACACCATGTTTCTTATTATCATGCTTTGAGCAGGACGTCACTTTGGAGGAAAGTAGAATAGCCTCGTTGTGTGGGGTGTTTGAATTGGGCCTATTTCAGCGTTTCAAGATAGGCGATTAGGTCGGCTCTTTTTTCTTCTGACTTTTGGCCAACAAATGCCATGCTCGTGCGTGGTACAGCTTTGCGGGGCGATGCTAGGAATTCATCCAGAGTTTGTGCATCCCATGTGAGGCCTGCTTCTTTCATGGCGGGTGAGTAGCGAAATCCTTCTGAGCTAGCTGATTTGCTGCCGACAATACCAAAAAGAGATGGGCCCATTTTTGTCTTGGCGGGTTCTACATAATGACAGACAGCACATTGGAGTTTGAACAGCTTCTCACCTTTTTCTACATCGGCGTGTGCGACAGAAAGGGTGGGAGCAAATGTTGCTAATGTGCATGTTGCTAAAACGAAGCTGATTTTGGGCAGAGTGGGGATTCTCATAATATGTCTCTAATATTGTGGCCGAATGTTTGGGCGGTTTTGTGTCTGTATCTGTGGTATTTTAATTCCTCTTCTTGTTGAAGGTGGTGAGCAAAAACGCGTTTGTTTCTGGCTGTAATTGCTTTAAATTTAATCATGCTTCAAATATTATAGTACAATCGTACGATATTTGTGGGGTAAAATACGTATTGCTATCTTGAGTGCCTTTAGAGGCGCGGATTAATTAGGCGGATTTTTCAACCTGAAGCATACGTTTTAACCATATTGATGTACCGGCTTCAGTATTTGGTCTGTTTTATGGGCAGATTTTGAGCGTTTCTATGGCACTCGAATAACTTTTGAGCAGAGAAATTTAATTTTTAGTACGATTGTCAAAATATATTGAAATTGCTGTCTTAAACAAATTGTACTTGATGGGGAGACCTGAAAATACAATCTTGTTCAGAGTAGATTACATTATTTTGTAAGTATTCATAAAACTCAATTCCGTGTGAATTGAGACCGGGGAAGATTTGTTCAAGTTATCGTTTTTAGTAAAGCGGATGTGTATTCGCTCTAATATTTGTCAAAAGACGGGGATACTGGATAATGTCATTGAAATCGTGCGCACTGGGTGCTTTAATATTTCTAGCTTCGCCTGTCGGGTTTGCGCAGGAACCTATCGCGCCTGAAGAGCTAACAGTTGAAAAAGAGATTCCAGACGGCGAAAATGTATACGTATTGTCGAGTTCATGGGCTGGTGCCTCATCAGTCTTAGTGCTTTCTGCGGATGACCTTTCTTATAAAGGGAATATCCCTGCTGGCTTAACGCCACAAGTTGCAATGCTTCCAGGAAATGAAGAGGGATACATCGTATCCGCATTTGCTGAACGCATGATGTATGGACCTGTGTCGGCATATTTACAGAAGTTTGACGTTAAAACACTGGCATTCGAGCAAGAAGTTGAAATGCTTCCTCGCATGGCTCAGGTGGCTGCGCAGGTGACTGTTTTGGCTTTGTCTTCTGATGGAAAATGGGCGTTTGTACAGAATGCAACACCGGCAACATCTGTTAGTGTTGTTAAATTGAGTTCTGGCGAAGTCGTTGATGAAATTCCCAACCCTGGTTGCTGGGGTATCTATCCATCTACAAGCGGCAGCAAATATTCAACACTTTGTGGTGACGGCGCAATGGTCACTTATGTGATCGGTTCTGACGGAAAATTCCTAAGACAAAAAGCAAGTGAGCCCATCTTTGATGTGGAAACAAAACCCTTATTTTCAAATGCGCAACGCGATGGCATCAATCTTATGTTCATTTCCTATGATGGGTCAGTTGTCACTGTCTCTGATGAGGGGACGGAAGCTGTTCTGCGTGATGAGTGGAAATTCAATGAAGGTATAGAGGGAAACTGGGCACCGGGTGGTTATGAGCTATCTGCCTTTAACGAACCCAATGGCATTTTGTTCGTCTTGATGCATTCAGATGCCAAAGACGGAAGTCACAAAAATGGTGCTGAGGAAATGTGGGCTTTGGACATCAAGAACAAGAAAGTTCTTTATCGTTCCGCTGTCGAGCACATTGTTAATATCAGCGTGAACCAAGCGAAAGATAAGCCATTGGTTTTCGGAACAGACTCTCATGATAGTGGTCTGTATAAATACGAAGTTGATCCTGAAGCAAAATTTGCTGCCAAACTTACTGCCGAATTCGACTTAAAAGGTGTGGGTTATCTGGTAGCTGAGAAGTAATCGAGATGACTGAGTTTGTTCGATATTCAATTGCTTTGGCGGTCGGTTTTACAAGTTTGCTATTTTTGCATGCTGCCTACGTTAAATTCGCCGAAGCAGGACGGTTTGAAGGAGTGTTGGCAGCTTACCGCCTAATTCCTGAGACGTTTCAGAGACCAATGTCCATCGCGATACCATGGGCGGAATTAGTGACAGCAGGTTTATTGATTTTGCCTTGGACGCAGAATGTAGGCGGCGTGTTTGCATTTGGTTTGCTGTCTATCTATGCGGCTGCAATTGCAATCAATCTAATTCGCCAAAATGTCGTTATTGATTGTGGCTGTGGCGACGAACCAGAACCTTTAAGTTGGGCTTTGGTCGTTAGAAATAGCGTGTTGTGCTTGCTTATGGTTGGTGCGGCGCTGGGAATGGGACAGTTGAACGGGGCTGTCGAAATGACTGTCATCGGGACGTTATCCCTTCTCGTGGCAGTGTTCTTTTTCATGTCCCAGAAGGCTTTTGCCAACGTTAATCGTATGCGCAACACGCTGTCTTCGAGGACGCAAGCAACTATAGGGGGCATGTCATGAGTCTTACTCTTTTCGCTATTTTGACTCTTTGGGTGGTCGTGTTGGCTATTGTGGTCATGATGTGGGTTATGTTGCGTCAAATCGGCGTGCTGTATGAGCGTGTCTCTCCTGTTGGGGCCCTTATGGATAGTTCTGGTCCTGAAGTTGGGGCACCCAGTCCACTATTCTCTATTCAGAACCTAAACGGGCCTGACAATGTAATGATTGGTGCAGAAGGCGACAAAGCTAAGCTTGTTTTCTTTTTGTCTCCAACATGTCCGGTGTGTAAGCAGCTTCTACCAGTATTGGCGGGTATTCGTTCTGAAGAAGGTGATCGCGTTGATGTTGTTTTTGCCAGTGATGGGGATGCCAATAAGCATCGTGAATTTATCGCTAAAAACAGGCTCAAGGATTATCCATACGTGTTGTCGGCTGATCTAGGTATGGGCTACCGCGTTCAACGTCTTCCATTCGCTGTTGTCATTGATGCTGAAGGTATCGTTCGGGCGAAAGGTCTCGTCAATAATCGCGAGCAATTAGAAAGTCTTTTCAATGCCTTAGAACGAGGAGTGCCATCCGTTCAGGAATTGGTGGCGATCCGTGAAATGGAGGCTGTTGGATGAAAGTGACAATGGTTTTGGTGCCGCATGCGCCAGAAAGTAATCGTTATGCCCTTGGGCAATTTTCGATGAGACGAATTCAAGAGTGTTTTGGCAATGTGCCGAATTGGCGGGAGAGTGAAGTATGCTGACTATATTTGATAAAATCGGGCGTCTGCTCGACAGTTCGGTAGAACAAAGTGCGCGTAGTAGTGCGCGTTTGCATGGCCGTCGTAGTGCGTTGGCCAAAATTGGTGGCTTTGTAGCAGGTGGTTTAGTTATCAGCGTATTGCCATTTGATCGAGCATGGGGAAGCCCGACACCGGTTGAAAAAGAAGGTGATGGCGACGACACATCATGTGATTACTGGCGTTATTGTGCCCTTGATGGAAACCTCTGTACGACAATGGGTGGTTCGACAACAAGTTGTCCTGTTGGGGCTGAGGCGTCAGAAGTTTCTTGGGTAGGAACTTGTCATAATCCGGGTGATGAACGCGACTATCTCGTCTCTTACTATGATTGTTGTGGGAAAACGGGCTATTCTGAAGCTCAATTCTGTCTTCGCAGTGAAGGTGAACGTCCCGCATATTCTATGGGACTACACAATGACATTAATTGGTGCATGGCGAACGCGAACAAAGGCTATCACTGTACAGTGGCGCTTATTGTTGGGGTTGCTGAGTAGATATGCGTAGATCGTTTCTTGCTATTCTTGGTGCGTGTGCAGGGTTGAGTGTGTCATCTCTCCCTGCGTTCGCTGAAGAAGCCAATAGTGCTTATGTGCAGTCTGAAAACAAAGTGGTTGCAGAAATGAAATCACCACGGTCGCTATTTTTGTTGCGATGTTCAGGGTGTCATCAGGCCAGTGGTGGAGGGTCGCTGGGCGGGGGCGTACCTCAATTTCAAGGATATCTTGGACCGATGGCCAATGATCCTGAAGGTCGGGTTTATATTGCGCATGTGCCGGGTGTGGTTTCGGCCCGTCTGAATGATGGGCAATTGGTCGATGTATTAAATTATCTGATCGATGAGTGGGGTGAAGATACTCAAGGGGATCGCCCCCCGCATTTTACCGTTGAAGAATTGCAAGCTTTGAAATCTGTGCCGGTGAATAACATCGTTGAATATCGCAGAGCAGTTGTGGCGCGCCTTGCTGAGCAAGGTCACCCCGTTGCTGATTATCCTTGGCCCTAATTGCAAGGGGTGAGCTGTTTTGAAGTGTAGAGTGAAGAAAAACATATGAAATCAACAATGAATTGGTTTCTACCTCGATATGAGGTCTTCAATTATAACATCAAGTTTTACTTTGGTTGGTTTTAACTGACGATCGAATTTTGAGTGGGGATTTTAGGGAGTTTGTAGGTCTCGTTTCGCGTGAGTCGAGATAATTTTTGTCGTTAGGGGAGATCTGAACGATGTACAAAATTAACAAAACCATATCCAGAAATTCTGTATTCAAGCGGTTGCGTCAAAGCGCTGCGATCGTTCCTTTTGCAATATTGTGTGCATTACAGCCGGCTTCGTTTGCTCAAGAAGCTGGAGAGCCAGTTGCAGAAGCCAAAAAAGATAGTTCATTACTGTTTGATAAAGTGGTGGTGACTGCTCAAAAAAGAGAACAAAATCAACAAGACGTTGGTATTGCTATTACCGCGTTGAATGGCGACCAAATGGAAGCGCTTGGTTTTACAAACGCACAAGATGTGGCTGCGTTTTCGCCCGGTGTCGTAGCTGTTCAACCAAATGGTGAAGGCAGCTATTCATTTGCGGTGCGTGGGGTTTCAAACAATGACCTAACGACCAATGTGGAAAGCCCAGTCGCTGTGTATGTGGATGAAGTCTACATATCACAAATGTCGGCAACTGGTTTCTTGCTTTTTGATATCGATATGGTGGAGGTTTTGCGTGGACCTCAGGGGACACTATTTGGTCGAAATGCAACAGGTGGTTTGGTTCAGTATACGACTGTAAAACCTACTGATGTTTATGAGGGCTTTGGTAAATTTTCCTATGGTGATTATGGTGATCTAGAGATGAAAGGTGCGGTCAATATTCCTTTGAATGATTGGTTGTCCGCGCGTTTATCTGCTGCTGTTCATACTTCTGACGGATATGTCACCAATCGTGAGCACCCTGAGCAAAAGCTCAACAATAACAATGATAGCGGATTTCGTTTTCAACTACTTGCTGAGCCAACCGATGATCTGAGCATTTTGCTAAACTATCGTAAGGGTGGTCAGGATATTCGCACGGGGTTCTTTGAATATGTCTCAGCGGTGAATGGCGGCGGTGTAGAAACACCTGGTGTCGCAAACCCTATGTTGGGTGATTATCCTGATGACTTGGATGGCGATATCTACGCAGGTGATTATGACACTGTAGGTTTCAACATATCTGAGACAGAAGGCTATACCGCGACGATTAAGTGGGATGTCGGAAATTTCGAAATCACATCCATTACCGACTATCAGACAAATTTCCGCGATTATATCGAGGATACTGATGCAACACCTGTCAGAGCGTATGAGTATTATCAAACCAATGATGCGGAGCAGTTTTCGCAAGAATTGCGTGTTGCTACAACGATTGGCGACCTAAATCTTGTCGGTGGTCTCTATTATATGGACCTCTCCAGTGATGACTCAACAGGTGGTATTTCACCGTATCTCTATGCACTGTATTCAGAAGGTCTATATACTGAAGAAGATGTTCTCACTGATATAACGCTGGCAAATGGTGATAGAACACCGTCCAGCTCATCAACAACATCTGCGTCTATTTTTGGACAAGCTGAATACACGCTCGACAAATTCACATTCATTGCAGGTCTGCGTTATATTGAAGAGTCAAAAGATTTTGAATCACTTCGAGAAGATGTGCACTTTGATGAAAATGCGACGAGTGGGCTAGATCCAAGAACAATCGTGATTGATACACTTTCTGGCTTTGATCCAGATGAACGTGACTTCTCTATGGAAGCATGGAGCCTTCAAGCTCAGTATCGTCCAATGGATGGGTTGCTAACCTATGCAGGGTATAATCGCGGTGTGAAATCAGGTGGTTTCAGTCAGCCACCATTTGACCCAACATCAGCGCTTTTGGTTGATCCTGAGTTCCTTACTTATGAGCCTGAGCAATTGGATTCATATGAAGTTGGTGCGAAGTGGGATGTTATTCCGGGTGCTTTGCGTGTGAATACAGCGGTTTATTACTATGATTATGGTAACTACCAAGCGTACACCAATTTTCCAGGCGGTCTTGGAAGTGCGACGATTAACGCTCAGGCGGTCAACAAGGGTGCGGAACTTGAAATTCAAGCCATGCCATTTGAGGGCTTAACCATCCAAGGTGGTGTGGCGTATGCGGATATCAAAGTTACGGATGTTGTTGGGTTTCCTGACCAAACGCTGACTTCTTCAAACTCACCAGAATGGAATGCGAACGGTCTTATCCGTTACGAACATTCGCTTGGTGATTGGGGGGATGTCGCTTTCCAAGTTGATGGGCAATATCAATCCGAACACTATTTTGGTTTGGATGTGACGCCAGCTACAACGGAAGATGGATATACTCTTGTAAATGCATCAATTTCTTTGGCACCAGCGGACGCAAACTGGGATTTCCGTCTCTCAGTTGAGAACCTTGGTGAAGAAGAATATCGTGTGCAAACTTTCGATCTGTCTGACTGGATTGGTATGATTGAGGAATATCACGGTAAGCCACGTTGGGTACGTGCAGAAATTGGCTGGAAATTCTAATCTAGAAATTTTGCCAGATTAAAATAGAGAACAGGCTTTGGTCTTTTGACTGAAGCCTGTTTTTTTATTTGGGCGCTGCGTACGAAATTATGGAAGTGACAAATTAAGTAGCAAAAAGTGCAATTACATGTGCATTTTTGAGCAAAGCAACAATTCTAGTTTTCAATATGAGCATTGTTTTGCTCTTTTACATGCAAACACCCATCCTCAAAATCTGTTAGCGTTTTGAGGTTTGGTTATGGATATGTATGCGATTGAGAATGCGCCAAAGACCCAAATGCAGAGATCTCATAGTCGTGGTCAGCTTGTGGTAGACGCGCCAAATGGTCGAACGCAATTGCAGCGTTTATATCAAAAAGATGCGTTGAAATTACGCTTTCCTAAAAATCATATCGGGCAAGACCTTGAAGGTATTTTGGTCAATACCTCAGGTGGTCTCGCGGGTGGTGATAGTATGTCTATTCAGGTGAGTGTCCAAAAGGATGCGGACCTCACGCTGACGAGTCAGGCCTGTGAACGTGTTTACAAATCATTGGGGCAAGATGCTGTTATCAATCTGGATTTTACAGTTGGGGACAATGCAAGTCTCGTTTGGGCTCCACAAGAAACTATCTTGTTTAATAATGCCCGTTTAAACCGGAAGCTAAATGTGAATTTAGAAGAGAGTTCGCGTTTTTTAGCCATTGAAGCAGTCATTTGGGGACGCGAATTGATGGGGGAGACGATGCAGGAGGGGGCGCTGCAAGATAGTTGGCGTGTGCACGTTGAAGGCCAGTTGATACATGCAGAAAATTTGCGGTTAAAGGGTGATGTTCATGCACAATTGCAAGCTCCTGTGGTGGCCAATGGTGGCACCGCTACAGCGACGCTTTTAATGGTAGAAAAGGGGTGCGAACGTCATTTGGAAGCATGCCGTGAAATCTGTGAAGCAGCACAAGGCGTCACCGGTGGCGTGTCTTTCTGGCAAGTTGGTCCATACGCTAAATTACTTATACGGCTGGTTGGGCAGACGGGATACGACTTGAGAAAGTGCGTAGTTCAACTGGTCATGCAGCTGTCCTCGAATGGAGTTACGCCGCGTGTGTGGTCCATGTGAATTGTGTTGTGTTGAGGAAAAACAATGATCTTGACCCCGCGTGAAAAAGACAAATTGCTGATTGCTATGGCGGCCAATGTTGCACGCCGCAGGCTTGAGCGCGGAGTTGTTCTTAATCACCCTGAAAGCGTTGCTTTAATTACAGATTTTATTGTCGAAGGTGCGCGGGATGGGCGGAGTGTCGCTGATCTTATGGAGGCGGGGGCACATGTCTTGCGCCGTGATCAGGTGATGGAGGGCATTTCAGAAATGATCCCAGACATTCAGGTTGAGGCAACTTTTCCTGATGGCACGAAACTCGTCACAGTGCACAATCCTATACGATCGGTGGAGACTTAATATGAAACATGCGTCTAGATGGTTTGCGCTGTCCCTGTTTACTTTGGCCCCAGTTGCCTTTGCCCATCCGGGACATACACATACTGAGCCAGCGACATTTGTGTCTTTGAGTGATGTGATGACAGGTTTGCTGCATCCGTTTTCAGGCTTTGATCATTTGCTTTCTATCCTTGCAATTAGTTTGGTTTGCGTTGGGGTGAAGCAGGCAACAGGGCGTTCAACTCTGGAGACTTTAGTTCTGAGTTCTTTGGTTTTTGCTATTGGCCTTTTGATATCTAGCGCAATTTCCATCTCAAATGCTCAATGGGTTGAATATGCTTATATTGCGCTATTTGCCGTGCTTATCGGGTTGAATTCACGTCTGCCAATCTGGGTTGGTTTTGTGGCCATTTTTGCATTCGGATGTTCACATAGTTACGGGTTTGGTCAAACCTTGTGGATCGAAAATGGTGAGTTCCTTGCGAGTTTGTGGGTATCTTCTGTTGTTATGATGGCGATTTGCGTTGCGGCCCTAACAAAAATGTTCTCGAGCCTCAGCATCGATAAAAACGGCGCGCTTGTTTCTCGTTTAGGACAAAGTGTTTTGTTGAGTGCGGCGCTTGTCGCGCTCGTGCAATAGGAGGATATTATGCTTCCTGGTGAGATCATTCTTAGCGCAGAAGACATTGAGATAAATGTTGGCCAAGAGACAGTCAGTCTCAAAGTGGCGAACACGGGAGATCGACCAGTTCAGATTGGATCTCACTATCATTTCTATGAAGCTAATCCATTCTTAACATTCGATCGGGAAAAGGCGCGGGGTATGCGTTTAGATATCATGGCGGGAACGGCTGTGCGTTTTGAACCGGGCCAAGCGCGTGATGTGACTTTGACACCTTTATTGGGATTGAAAAAAGTCTTCGGTTTCCGTCAGCAAATTATGGGCGATTTATAATGTCTGTAAAAGTGCCTCGCTCGGTTTATGTGTCCATGTTTGGTCCCACGGTGGGGGACAAAGTGCGGCTTGCTGATACAGAGCTTTTTATCGAAGTTGAAAAAGATTTCGCCATTCCCGGTGAAGAAGTTAAATTTGGTGGTGGGAAAGTTTTGCGGGATGGCATGGGGCAGTCTCAGGTCAGCCGCGAAAACGGCGCTGTTGATACAGTTATCACCAATGCATTGGTCGTTGATTATACTGGCATATACAAAGCAGATATTGGTTTAAAGTCTGGTCGTATTTCTCATATAGGCAAAGCAGGTAACCCAGACACGCAGCCCAATATAGATATTATCGTTGGGCCGGGTACGGAGGTGATTGCTGGTGAAGGCAAAATCCTGACGGCAGGCGGCATTGACTCGCACATTCATTTTATCTGTCCCCAACAGATTGAAGAAGCCTTGATGAGCGGCGTCACAACGATGGTAGG
Source organism: Hirschia baltica ATCC 49814 (assembly GCF_000023785.1). Lineage (NCBI taxonomy): Bacteria > Pseudomonadati > Pseudomonadota > Alphaproteobacteria > Hyphomonadales > Hyphomonadaceae > Hirschia > Hirschia baltica. Next base: position 2,993,398 of record NC_012982.1, on the reverse strand, counting down.
CGGAGGAACAGGGCCAGCGCACGGAACTTTAGCAACAACGTGTACACCCGGACCATGGCATATTGGCCGGATGATCCAAGCGGCTGACTCTTTTCCTATGAATTTGGCCTTCTCAGGTAAGGGCAATGCATCTCAACCCGCAGCATTGGAAGAGATGATACGCGGCGGCGCAGCTGCCTTGAAACTGCATGAAGATTGGGGAACGACACCGGGTGCGATTGATTGTTGTTTAGGTGTGGCTGATGAATTTGACGTGCAGGTGATGATCCACACCGATACGCTCAATGAGTCAGGCTTTGTTGAATCGACGATTGACGCAATTAAGGGGCGTACCATTCACGCGTTTCACACAGAGGGGGCGGGTGGTGGACATGCGCCTGATATTATCCGTGTGTGTGGGCTTGAGAATGTCATTCCATCATCCACCAATCCGACGCGTCCCTATACCCGCAATACAGTGGAAGAGCATTTGGATATGCTGATGGTATGTCACCATCTTGATCCGAGCATAGCTGAAGATATTGCGTTTGCTGAAAGCCGTATCCGCAAGGAAACAATTGCAGCTGAAGATATCCTGCATGATATGGGCGCTTTTTCTATCATTGCATCTGATAGTCAGGCAATGGGGCGGGTTGGAGAGGTTTTGATCCGTACATGGCAGTCTGCGGACAAAATGAAGCGTCAGCGCGGGGCATTGCCTGAAGAAAAAGGCGATAATGATAATGAACGTGTGAAGCGCTATATTGCCAAATACACAATCAACCCTGCGATTGCACAAGGGTTGGATCGTGAGATTGGGTCAATAGAAATTGGTAAGCGCGCAGATCTTGTTTTGTGGTCTCCAGCCTTTTTTGGCGTGAAGCCGGATATGATTCTTATTGGTGGATCTATTGCGGCTGCGCCAATGGGTGACCCCAATGCGTCTATTCCCACGCCACAACCTGTTCATATGCGCCCAATGTTTGGTGCATTTGGAAAAATGCGAACGCAATCTTCAGTCACCTTCGTGTCTCAGGCTGCAATACATGATGGTTTGGCGAAAAAGCTAGGCGTCGAGAAGGATTTGGTCGCCGTCAAAAATACACGAGGAGGCATTGGAAAATCTGCGATGAAGCTAAATTCCTACAAGCCGCACATTGAAGTTGATCCTGAAACTTATGAAGTGCGCGCCGATGGTGATTTGCTAACCTGCGAGCCAGCAATTGAGCTGCCAATGGCTCAGCGATATTTCCTGTTTTAAATATGCAAGCATCAACAATCATTCGAGATTATGCTGAGTTTTCCGATACGATCACATTGGATGAAACCGAGCGATTTCGTCGTCGCGTCCGCATGGTATCAGATGGCGGTATAGCGTTTTATCTCAATTTACAGACTGCGCGTTTGTTGCGGCATGGTGATGGCTTGGTTTTGGAAGATGGTCGGATCGTTCAGGTTCAGGCCACCAAAGAAGACCTTTATGAAATAACAGGTAGCGACCCCAAACACCTTTTGTTTTTGGCGTGGCATATCGGCAATCGTCATTTGGCCGCGCAAATAGAAATTGATCGCATATTTATTCGTCAGGACCATGTGATCAAGGATATGATTGAAGGGCTTGGCGGTTTTGTGAAGGAAGTCGAATACCCTTTTGATCCAGTGGGCGGGGCATATGATGGCAAAGATGAGCAAACTGGCGAACATGCAATGACAGGCCATCATCATCACCATGCGCATGAGCATAACCATCACACGGATGAGATAAATAAATGAACGCTTTTTCTTATAATGATGAAAGTGTGATTGCTTTAAACCCGCATGCATTTGTGCGCTTACAAGCATGGCTGTCACCAGCTTTTCCAACAGGCGGGTTTGCCTATAGTCACGGCCTTGAGCAAGCCTATGAATGTGGACGGATAAATTCAGTCGATGGCCTGACACAATGGCTCGAAGGTATTTTGCATAATGGCGCGGGGAGAAGTGATGCAATCATCTGTGCGCATAGCTGGAAGGCTCACAACGATCATCTCCAATTGTCAGAAATAGCAAGTTTATGTGAGGCGATGGCGAGTTCTTCTGAGCGCCATTTGGAGACAATGGCCCAAGGTGATGCATTTCTGCAAGCTGTTCAGGTTTGGGATAAAAGCATTGACTTAAATGGTGGTTTTCAAAAGCCTCTTTCAGTGGCCGTTGGTGCGATTGGTGCGCGTATAGATTCACCGATCATCGCGACCGTAACAGCCTTCTTGCAAGCCTTTATGAGTGCATTGATACAAGCGGCGCAGCGTCTGGGGCAGATTGGACAAAAAGCTGGCGTGCAAATTCTGTCTACGCTTGAATCAGATATAATTCAGACTGCAAACATTGCCGCTAGCACGCCGCTCAGCGAAGTGGGGGGGAATGTATTCATGTCTGATATTATGTCTATGCAGCACGAAACGCAGCATTCAAGGATATTCCGCTCATGAGTGAACCCTTTAAAGGCCCTTTAAGAGTTGGGATTGGTGGTCCTGTGGGAACAGGAAAAACAACGCTTACTGCGAGTTTGTGTAAGGCTTTATCTTCAAAAATGTCTGTGGGGGTTGTCACCAATGACATTTACACAAAGGAAGATGCCGAAGCTTTGATGCGTATGCAGGCTTTGCCTTTAAGTCGTATTGAAGGTGTCGAGACAGGTGGCTGTCCGCATACTGCTATTCGTGAGGATGCGTCGATAAACCTGCGGGCGATTGATACATTGATGGGCCGACATCCTGATCTGGATGTGATCTTTATTGAATCAGGCGGCGATAATCTAGCGGCAACGTTTTCACCGGAATTGGCTGACATAACGATGTATGTAATTTCTGTGTGTCAGGGAGACGATATCCCGCGCAAGGGCGGGCCGGCAATCACGCGCTCGGATCTGCTTATTATCAATAAGACAGACCTTGCTGATGCTGTTGGGGCTGACCTTGAGCGCATGATTGAAGATACTAAAAAAGTGAGAGGTGTGCGTCCATTTGAGCTGACCAATTTGAAGCGAGCGGATGGAAGCGGCGCTGTTGTGCAGTTTTTGCGTGAAGCTGGGGGAATTTAGAGCGCGTTATGAAGCTGTCACTGTTTTCTCTTTTTCCATTGATGATGGCTGTTGTGAATGGGCCGGTTCATGCTGAAGCGGTGAAAGCACAATCATGCCGTATGGCGCTCTCTTTTTCAGGTAAGGACATTGGTGAACATCACATTGTGAATTTTGGCGTTGAGCCTGCAATGGCGTGTGAGCAGGCTAAAGCGTCTTGTGAACCGGCATTGACCACGCATAGCTTTATCTATGGAGAGCTTACGCCTAGCTATAATGATAGATCAATCACATTGGGAATTACGCTGGAAATTCTGGTAGAAAATACGGGGCATATTAAAGGTGAGGACCCGGCGCTTTCTGGCGTTTTTTCTATGGATACGGCGGATATTGGTATCGGTTTGAGGGACCATAAATTTATTCGAAGCACGCTGGATAATGAGTCTGATATTTCCATTGGTTTTGTGAAGCTAGACGAGAATGATACCTTGGTGTCATCTTCGTTTACACGGCCTTTTAAAATAGAACGCATGGCGTTGCCGACAGCAGTGTTTTCGTATTCGCATTTAAATAAATTTGAGATGGAAGATGAAACTATGATGCAGCATACAATTGCTACATCACCGCCGTTTCGTACTTTTATTAGGTTTGAAAATAACGCGGGAAAATTTACTGATTTTGGACCCGTAGATGCGGATATCGACGCATTATTGAGTATGCATTTTGATGAGCATAACGTCGCCCTTGAGCGTGTTTTAGAAGGTCAATGCAACCTTTGAATTGTGTAATTTAGAGGTTGGTCTGGACTGTAATTTCTTATGCTACGTCATTTGACCCATAGCGGAAAAGTGTACGGCTTCTATGTTTTGTTTTTAAGAGTTTTATTTTTGGGAGCATGAATTATGGGTTTGAAAAAAGTCCTTCTAGGCGGTGCGTTTATGGCGATGGCTGTGTCTTTGACGCCAGCCTTTATTTCAGTAAATGCGCAGTCTGCACCAGCGGAGGCTGTTGAGGCAGAGGCTGAAGAAACGCCGACTCCCGAATGGTTGGAAAAAAAGATCAAAAAGCTTCCAGACGAAAAGAAAGAATTCTTACTTTCTGATAAGTCTCTTCGTTTTGTGGGCGGAACCAAAGAAAAACTCTACCAGAGACTGGAAAAGAAGACTGGTAAAGAAATCGAGGCCATGGTCGATGCAATGCAGTATGTCATTGAAGAAGGAAAGTTTGATCCAGAAACGGACCTTGCCGCAATTCCAATGAACACCGAAGCCACAAACTATAATGGCTGGAAAGTGATGAAGCCCAAAGAGCTCAACCCTAAGCGTGAGCCCGGTCCATTTACAGTTAGCAGATATGCCAATAGTCGCGGTGGGATTGCCACATTTGCAGGCGCACCTATCGCAATGTACCCCGATGATTTGATCGCAGGTAATGTTGATGTTGCCATTGTCGGTGCTCCACTTGATATGGGGTCGTATTATCGTGGTCAGAAATTTGGTCCGATGGCGATGCGTAATTCATATGCGACTGGTGCACGCATTGATATGAATACAATGGTGAACCCGTCCAAAGAGCTCAACATTGTTGATTATGGTGATATCGCTATTGATAATATGAGCACGGAATTGTCTGTGCTACACGTGCGCGAGCGTATCAAAGAGATTGCTGAAACCGGTACTATTCCGTTTATCGTAGGTGGGGATCACAGCCTTGAATATCCTGACATTGCTGGACTGGCCGATGTGCACGGAAAAGCAAGTTTTGGTGTCGTTCACTTCGACTCACACTTTGATGCCGGGAAGGATAGCCCACACTTTCTTTCACACGGACAGCCAGTTTATCGTGCTGTAAAAGAAGGTCACGTACTCGGCGAAAACTATATTCAAGTCGGGTTGCGCGGCGGTTGGCCGGGTCCTGAAGGTTTTGAATGGATGCGCAATAATGGTGTTAGATATCACACTATGCCTGAAGTTGAGAAAAAGGGTTGGGACGCCGTTATGAAACAGGCGCTCGCCGAGGCTAGAGAAGATGGCAAAAAACTATTCATCTCGTTTGACGTTGATGTTCTTGATCCAGCGTTTATTCCGGGCACGGGTACACCTGTTCCGGGTGGTTTGACCATGCGTGAAGCTATTCCTATCGTACGTGGTCTGTGTGCTGAAAACGACATGGTTGGGTTTGAGCTTGTGGAGCTAGCACCAGAGCAAGACCCAACCTACCGTTCAGCATTGAATGCGAACTTTATCATGCAGGCCTGTCTCACAGGTATCGCAATGCGTAAAAAGGGCATTACAGATGGATCATACCTATCTGAGCTGACGACAGAGCACATGCAGCCTGAAGCTGGTATTAAAGCCAAAGCTGAAGGGTTGAATGAAGAAATTGACCCTAATTATGGACAAATGCGTTAGTTAGAATTGATTGGAAAACGCGGTTGAGCATTTACGCTTAGCCGCGTTTTTTGGGTCATTAAAAATAACGCCTATAATCCCAAGGCAGTTTGTTCATGCATTTTTATGTCAGAAGTTGAAATGCTGGTGTGATGTTGAGCATGTCCTTCAAGATTTAGCCTGACATTGTGTCAATTTATAGCAGATTGTTGCTCTGCGTCATTTCCTGCATTTCAGATCTCTCACTGACGATTTTAAGCTGTTCCCTATGGGGGGACATTCACGATTTTAACTGTTTGAATCAGTTTGGAAACAATCGATTGCTTATGTGCCGGTTCTCTTATGCTATGATATCACGACGTGAATTTCTGTGAAAAATAGCGAATATATCGTCCGCGAAAAGCGCCTGTATAATAAATGGGTAGCTAGCCAAAGCATGGAAGATTTTGCGTTGCGTTATACGGCTGACCGTGCGCGTAAATGGACAGCAGGACGCGTTGCAAACACAGCGATTGGTGCATCTGCATTTCTTGCATGTGAAGCAATCGGCGCAAGTATCACGTTGAGTTTTGGGTTCCAAAACAGCGTGGCTGCTATCTGTTCAGCCGTTGTCCTTATGTTTATGATCGGGCTGCCTATCGCATATTATGCGGCCAAAGAAGGTTTGGATGTTGATCTGCTTACGCGCGGCGCTGGGTTTGGATATCTTGGATCAACGATCACATCTCTCATCTATGCGTCTTTTACATTTTTACTGTTTGCAGTTGAAGCGAGCATTATGTCTGTTGCCATTCAGGCAATGCTTGGCATTCATTTAAGTCTTGCACACATTATAAGTACATTATTGGTCATTCCGATTGCCTTGTTCGGCATGAGCTCGATCACGCGTTTTCAGGTCTGGACCCAGCCGATCTGGATTATTCTTCAGATAGCGCCGATTGCATTTATTCTCTGGAAAGGCGGGGACGCTCTGGATCAATGGCAAAATTTTGGTGGCCTCACGAATGAAGGTGGAATGAACCTCTATTTGTTTGGTCTGGCATTTTCAACTTTGTTATCCCTTTTGCCGCAAATAGGTGAGCAAGCTGACTATTTGCGATTTATGCCGAACCATAAAAAAGAGAACCGTTTGAAATGGTGGGCGGGGCTGTTGATCAGTGGTCCTGGCTGGACAATTGTAGGCGGGATCAAATTGCTTTTGGGCTCTTGCCTAGCTGTTTATGTATTGCAAGATGGCGGTAGCGTACAAGATGCGTCTAGTCCAACAGCAATGTTCCGTACTATTTTTACAGACATGTTCACCAGTGCCGAATTTGCACTAATTGTGACTGGCATTTTTGTGATTGTTTGTCAGTTGAAAATCAATGTGACGAACGCATATGCGGGCTCCATAGCTTGGTCGAATTTCTTTTCTCGGCTAACCCATTCTCACCCCGGGCGAGTTGTATGGCTTGTCTTCAATGTCCTTTTGGCATTGCTTCTGATGGAAATTGGAATTTTCGCTGCGATTGACCGTGTTTTGGTTCTTTATGCAAATCTTGCGGCTGGGTGGATTGGAGCGCTTGTCGCTGATCTCGTAATTTCAAAGCCTTTGGGTTTGTCTCCCAAAGGCATAGAATTTAAGCGCGGTCATCTATACGATATCAACCCTGTTGGCGTCGGCGCAATGGGGTTGTCCGTATTGATGTCGGGCCTTGCCTATATGGGCTTTGCAGGCGAGATCGCACAAGCTTTTTCACCTTTTATCGGGCTGCTTGTTGCATTTATAGCGGCACCAATAATTGCGATTGCGACCAAAGGAAAATTCTATCTCGCACGTGAACCAAGTTTGCCTGAAAATCAGGGAAGAGTGAAATGTACAATTTGCGAAAATACATTTCAATCCAATGACATGGTGCATTGCTCAATGTTTCACGCACCTATTTGTTCATTGTGTTGCACTTTGGAAGTGCGATGCCAAGACATGTGTAAAAAAGACAGTCGATTAGATCAGCAAGTAACAGGGTTTTTTGAGAAATATCTTCCGATACATTGGGTAAAATATCTCAATTCGACAATCGGCCAATTTGTAATGTTGATGTGTCTGACAATGCTGGCATTGGCAGGGGTATTGTATTTGATTTACTGGTTTAACGGCGGATGGAACCAGTCAATGCCTAGTCAGTCTCAGGGGCTTATTCGTTCGGTATTTATTGTATTTTCCTTGATTGCGGGAGTCACTGTTTGGATTGTTATATTAGCGCATAAAAGCCGACAGTCTGCATTTCGTGAAACTGAGTTTCACATGTCAAAATTGCTCGAAGAAATTGAAGCCCACAATGAAACGGATGGGTTGCTTCAAAAAGCAAAAGTAGAAGCGGAAGCCGCGAACAATGCGAAAAGTCGTTTTCTGGTCAGTGTTAGTCATGAGATACGGTCGCCGTTAAATTCTATATATGGATATTCTCAACTGCTTGAGAGAGGCGGTGTAAAATCAGCCAAATCAGCAGGAAGCTACATTCGGCGTAGTTCTGAGCATTTGACAGACCTTGTGGACGGGTTGATGGAAATTTCTCAAATCGAAGGGGGGGTGATCAAGCTTGAACGCGAGTTAATTCGTTTCCCCGGATTTTTGGATGATATTGTCGCTATGTTGCGTCCAAGTGCTGTGTCTAAGGGATTAAAATTCAATTTTAATACACACGGTATGATGCCGGAATTTGTTCGTTCTGATCCCAAGCGTCTGCGTCAGATACTGATCAATGTACTATCTAATGCGATTAAGTTCACGCCTGACGGTGAAGTTAATTTTGACGTGCATTATCGCAATCAGATAGCGCGATTTGAAATTTCCGATAGCGGCGTAGGTATTGATCCAAAGGATTATGAGCGCATCTTCGAGCCTTTTGAGCGTGTTGATACTGCCAATCCAGGAATAGGCTTAGGGTTGGCGATTATTCGTGCGCTTACGCATGTGATGGGCGGCGATATTTCAATAGAAAGTAAGCTTGGAAAAGGTGCGAAATTTACCATCAAATTGATGTTGTCGCAGCCAATGCAAGAAGAGATAGACCGCACCAAAACCATATCATTTGAAAGTCAGATGGGGGCTGGTCAGAAAATTCTCATTATTGATGATGATAGCAATCAACTAACTATTCTAAAAAGCTTTTTAGAACCAATGGGCTATGATATTGTTACGTGTCAAAATGTGGATGAAGGACTTGCGATTGCGCCATCCTATTCGCCTGATTTTGCGCTGCTAGATGTAAATATGCCGGGCCGTTCAGGATGGGATGCGGCTTCAGCGCTGCGTGACATGTTTGGCCAACGCATATTTATTGCGATGATTTCAGCGGACGCTTCAAGCGCGAAAACGCATGATCCACAGCATGTTCTTCATGAAATTTTCTTGCCCAAGCCTTTCAATTTTGACTCGCTTTTATTGGCACTGAATAAACGTAAAAACGTTCAAGCAGATGTTCATCCACAGACTAAAGCTGAGGAAAGCATCACCCCTATTGGAAACGACGTTGAGGTCGCTTTGAGTGCGGCTTCGCTTTTGGTGGTGGAGGATATTCTGATTGCAGCACGTTCAGGACATATAAGCGGCGTTCGCAAAGGGATTGAACATCTAGAAGCGGATAAATTTTGTGATCCGGAATGGGTTAGACATTTAAAACAATGTCTGAGCCATTTTGATTTGTCGGAAATTGTAAACAGTGTGGAGGCGAAGAAGAAATCAAATGGTTGATGCTTTTTCCAATGAAAAAATTCTCATCGTGGAGGATAATATCGAGTCTCTACAATTTCTCACCGATACATTAGAGGGCGTTCAACTGAGTGTGCATATCGCCACTTCAGGGGAGAGAGCCTTGGAAATGTTGGAGAATTTCGTTCCAGATTTGATACTTATGGACGCGATTATGCCGGGAATGGGCGGATTTGAAGCGACACGGCAATTAAAGCGTAGATCTTCTCTCTCCACTGTGCCTGTTATTTTTATGACGGGTTTATTAGAGAGTGAATATGTTGTTGACGCGCTGGAATCTGGCGGCGTTGATTACGTACGAAAGCCTGTTGTAATTGACGAATTACTTGCGCGGATAAAAGTGCATTTGTTAAATGCTAGGCAATCTCAATCTAGTCGCGGTGCACTTGATGCGATTGGTCGTTATATGATGGCGATTGATAGCAATGGTAAGATTTTGTGGACGACACCAGAAGCTGAAAAGCTGATACTGGAACTGGATAAGAGTTGGACTCTTCAAGAGACATATGCACCTGAAGTTCTTAGGAAAATTGTAGTTCAAAAGGGGTTGGCACCGGGTAATTCACGGCAAATTGAAACGCAAACAGGTATTATAGAAGTGTTGACCGTAAGCCTTGGAACGACTGATGAAATAATCTTGCGTTTAAAGGAAGTGAGAGAGGGGGCGGAAGCCGAGAGGTTGAGCCAGCAATTTAATTTAACGCAAAGAGAAGCTGAAGTGTTGTTGTGGGTCAGCTTTGGAAAGCCTAACCGTGTGATCAGTGAAATTCTGGGAATTAGCCCGCGTACCATCAATAAACATCTTGAACATGTCTTTGAAAAAATGGGTGTAGAAACACGCGCAGCAGCAACCGCCTGTGCCGTGCGTGCGTTGGATGGTTAAAAATAGTGTCGAGGGAGTCGCGCGTTAGTGTTTAAATTCTAACGATGTTGGAGGCATCTTCTGCGGACATATTCGCGATATCGTCTTGAAGTATTATTTTGCCTTCCTGCATGGCCGTAAATTGATCAGCAATATTCCATACAACTTCAATACGCTGCTCGACCATGAGTACCGAAACTTTCAATTCAGTTTTAATGGTATGAATGGCAGCTTCAATTTGTTGAACGACATTAGGTTGAATACCTTCTGTGGGTTCATCGAGCAAAAGCAATTTGGGAGACCCGGCGAGGGCACGACCAATGGCTAATTGTTGTTGCTCGCCGCCCGATAGAAAACCACCATTGCGAGATCTTACATCTTTGAGTTTTGGAAATAGATCAAAGATGTATTCAGGAAGTTTTCCATTGCCTCTGTCGCCACGCGCGGAAAGTCCGGTTTCAAGGTTTTCAAGGACGGTTAGGTGAGGGAAAATATGACGACCTTGCGGGACGATGGCGATACCGGCTCGTGCACGTAAATGCGCCGGCAAACTCGTCACGTCATTTCCATCGAAAATGACAGTACCGCCATGCACTTTGTGTGTACCCATAATGGTTTGCAACAGCGTGCTTTTGCCAACCCCATTGCGGCCAATAAGGCCCATGGCTTGATTTGGTAATAGGTTGAGATCAATGTCCCATAAAACCTGACTTTGGCCATAAGCGGCGGATAGGTTTTGTAGTTGAAGGATTGGATTTTGAGACATCACGCTGATTTCCCCAAATAGACAGCAGCGACGTTTTCATCTTGTCGGACAGCTTCAATATCACCTTGAAATAGGAATTTGCCCTGATGCATGACCGTGACGCTGGCATTTAATTGCTCAACGAAACTCATATCGTGATCAATGACTAGCACTGTCTGGCTATCGCCCAGACTTTTGATCAATTCGGCTGTGCGGCGGGTTTCAGCCGGTCCCATGCCTGCAGTTGGTTCATCTAGTAGAAGAAGCTTAGCACCCGTGGAAATAACCATTCCGATTTCAAGCCATTGTTTTTCACCATGTGATAAAAGACCCGCTGGTTCATCTTTGCGATGGGTTAGTTCAATACGTTCAAGCATATCTTCAACAATTGTACGTGTTTCTGCTGAGACACCTTGGCGAAGACTTTTCCACCATTGATATTGGCGTTGTGCGGCAAGCTCTAGATTTTGTGACACTGTTAGTTCTGGCAAAACGCCTGGGGCTTGAAATTTTCGACAAATGCCTTGGCGCACAATGTCTTGTTCGGCCATTTTGGTGATTTCGACATCTTCAAAATAGATGTGGCCTTCAGCGGGACGAACACGGCCAATTATCGTGTCGCAGAGTGTTGATTTTCCAGCGCCATTAGGGCCAATCACAACACGGGTTTCACCTGAATTGAGGATGAAGCTAAAGCTATTGAGCGCTTTAAATCCATCAAAATCAACAGTGACACCATCGACACTTAAGAGGGGGCGGTTGGTCATGATGCATCCCTCTCTTTCGTTGTTAGTTTTTCATATAAACCTGCCAAACCTTTGGGCAAAAAAGTCACTGACAGAACGAAAAGAGCACCAATAAAATAGAGCCATAATTCAGGAAAGGCGCTGGAAATACGATCTCTTGAAACATTGATTAATATCGTTCCAGCTATGGCACCAATAAGACTAAATCGTCCGCCTAAGGCGACCCATATGATCATCTCAATAGATGGAATTACGCCCACAGCAGCAGGCGAGATATTGCCAGCATGTAGAGTGAATAATGCGCCCGACATGCCAGCAAGCATAGCGGCAACGCTAAAGGCAACTACTTTGATAGGCGTGGGATTATATCCTAGAAATCGCACACGGTTTTCGCCGTCACGGCTGGCACGTAGCATCACACCAAATTGGGATGATAAAAGCCATTTCAGGCCTAAGAAACACAGGCATAAAATGATTAGCGTTGCCCAGTAAATTGCATAATTCATAGATGCGGCAGATAGAGGCTGGCCAAGAAGTGTAGAGAAATTTGTAAGTCCGTTAAAGCCGCCTGTCCAATCCTGACGACTGACTAGAAGCGTTGCAAAAGCAAGTGCCAGTGCCTGACTGATGAGAGCAAAATAAGTTCCGCTGACACGGCGATTGAAGACAAGCCATGAAAAGAGCGCCGCAAATATGCCTGGAACCAAAATGATAGCAAGCAATGTGAAAATAGGATTTTGAAAGGGTTGCCAGAGGAGGGGGAGTGTTTCAATGCCGCTCCATACCATGAAATCTGGAAGTTCACCTGATGCAAGGTCGGCTAGTTTTAGGTGCATTGCAATTGCATAGCCACCCAGACCAAAAAACACACCCTGACCTAAACTGAGGATCCCGCCATGTCCCCATATCAAAACCAAGCCAAGTGCGAGGATTGACAGGGAAAGAAAACGGCCGAGCAGGTTGAGGTCGTAATCTGACAATAGAAAGGGCGCGATAGCTGCCAGTAGTATGATGGCGGGTAATATGTAAGGCGCATATTTCACAAGTGTTTGAATATGTGGGTTTTGGTTCATTATCTCAGAGAAACGCGCAATGCGGGCTCTGGCATTGTCATCAATAGTTTTAAACATCGAGCGCTCTGGATTTCTGGGCGATGACACCCTGTGGTCTAAATTGGATGAAGACGATCACGAAGACGAGCAAGAGGACTTGAGCCATGGATACATCGACATAAATTTGAGCGAGTGCGGAAAAAAGACCTAGCATGAGTGCAGCTATTGTTGTTCCGGCTATTGAACCTAAACCACCCATAACCACGACGAGGAAGGCAGGGACAATATAGCTTTGTCCTACGCTTGGTGTGACAGGGCCAAGAATGGCTAGAACGACGCCGGCCAGTCCGGCTATCCCTGATCCAAGGCAGAAAATAATCAAATCAGCACGTTTAACTTCAATGCCGGTGGCTGCTGCCATCATGCGGTCTTGATTAACGGCGCGAATGAGCAATCCAATGCGCGTATGGCGGAAGATAAGGGTTAGTCCGATAAGGACGAGGATTGCGACTGCGATTATGAAAAGACGGGTTGCTGGAAGAGATACACCAGCAAACATACCTTCGGTAATTTGAATACCGCCATCAAGCCAAGTTGGAGCTTGGACTTCAACGCCGATCGCGCCGAATATGTCACGTGAGGCTTGTTGGAGGATTAAACTGACGCCCCATGTCGCCAGCAAAGTATCTAGTGGACGTTTTGCGAGCCGAGAGATGAGGGTGGTTTGTAACAATCCGCCTGTTGCAGCTGCCCCGATAAAGGCAACTGGGAGGGCAACGAGCAGTCCCATTCCACCGGGAATGATCTGCATCGTTAGAAAGGCGAAATAGCCTCCTAGCATCAACATCTCACCATGCGCCATGTTGATAACACGCATGAGGCCAAAACTAAGTGCCAAGCCCAGCGCTGCTAATAGAAAGATAGAAGCAACGCTAAACCCGTTGAAAATTTGGTTTGATATCAGTGCAAAGGAGTCCATCAGGCCTGTTCCAATTTTATGATGAAACTAAAGTTCACAAACCTTGCCGGGGAATGTCAGTGCATCATATGGTTCGGGAGAAATGACATCTCCTGAATCTGCAATGATTTCAAATTGACCGCTGGCATCGAGCTTACCAATGAGCGCTTTTTGAACGAGGCTCTGGTTGTTCGCGAAAGAAACCATGCCCATTGGTGTGCTGAAGGCTTCTAGGTCTACAACGGCTTCACGCACTGCATCAACTTCGAATGAACCTGCCTTTTCTGCGGCCGCTTTCCAAGCATATACATTGAGATATCCGTGAACCATAGGGTCGGTGATCGCAGCATCAGCTCCAAATTTAGCTTTGTAAGCATCTACAAATGAGCTGTTCTCAGCTGTTTCTAACGATTGGAAATAATTCCAAGTCGCGTAACTGCCTTCTACGAGGGAAGGGCCCATGGCTTGCGCTTCTTGCTCTCCGATGGAGAAAGACATAATGGGTGTTTCGGCTGAAGATATCCCAGCTGCTTTTAGCTGCTTGAAGAATGCAACATTGCTATCGCCATTTAGCGTGTTGAAAATAATATCTGGCTTAGCGGCTTGTACTTTTGCGATAACACCAGAGAAGTCTGTGCCGCCCAATGGAACATATGCTTCACCAGCGAGTGATAGTTCTTTGTTTTCAATATGTTTCTTAACGATCAAATTCGCCGTGCGGGGGAAGACATAATCAGATCCGATGAGGAAATAGTTTTGATATCCAGCTTCGACGGCCCATTCAAAAGCAGGCAGGATTTGCTGGTTTGGTTGGGCACCTGAATACATGATGTTTGGTGAACATTCATTGCCTTCAAACTGAACAGGATACCAAAGAAGATTGTTTGTGCGTTCGAAGACAGGCAACATGGCTTTGCGGCTGGCGGATGTCCATCCACCAAAGACTGTCACAACGTTTGAATTTTCAATAAGTTTGGATGCTTTTTGCGCGAAAGAGGCTGGGTCTGATGCACCATCTTCTACAATTGCAGTGATTTGCGTGCCTAAGACGCCACCGGCGGCATTGATTTCTTCGATTGCGAGCATCTCAGCATTTTTGACGGTGATTTCACTAATCGCCATTGTACCTGAGAGTGATTGCAGGATGCCAACTGAAACTGTGCTTGCATCTGTGGCAGCGGGTGATTCAGATGTGCTCGGTGCTTCACCTGAACACGCAGAGAGCAATAATGCACTTATGGCTGTTGCCGACAAAAACCGACCAAAACTAGACGTGCGCATATTATTTCCTTCTGTTTTACAATGCGAAAGGCATAAAAGCCTTTTATTCCTGCAAAATCTCGATCAGATCTCACGTCTAAACACTAACCAATGCACCTCACGAAAAGTTATGCGTCATTTAACGTAGGTTTCGAAATGGATGAAATAGACTAACTTTCAATGCATTGATGAAAGTCGTTTCAATGAAGCGGCGTTTTAGAGTTTAACTATCGTTTTAAAAAGTAAGTATCGTGATGCAGATAAAGTCGAGAGAAGTATGAAAACGTTCAAAGGCTTGAAAATAGATTCTTCCGTGTATTTTTTTCTGATCGCAGCGCTTATTTTTATCGTGCATGCCATCATTCAAGGTAATGCAAATGAACCGATCAAATTGACGTCGCAAGTGCGGGACCGGTTGGTTGAAAACTTTGAGATGTTGGAAGGGAGCAAGGCCCAAACAGCTGATATCCAGAAAATCGAAAATGATTTTATAACCGAAGAATTATTGTTCAAAGAGGCGTTGGACCAAGGTATTCACCTAACAGACAGCACAACACGAAGTAGTCTGCTGCAAAAAATAAGATACAAAATATCAGGTGTTCCGGCGACGCCCACGCCGGAGGAAATGCTCGAATTTTATACAGAACATCTTGATTATTATACGACAGAAAAATTCTATTCTGTGCGGCAGGTGTTTTTTGAAGACAAGCCAGATGATATTGAAGACAAACTCGTGAAACTGAATGCTGGGGAAAGCGTTGAAGCTGATACATATTGGATCGGAGATTATTTCCCTGAATATGGGTTAAGTGCACTTCGCAGCATATTTGGAAATGACATTTCTGCGTCCTTTGATGGTTTTACAGATGGCGTTTGGGAAGGGCCTTTTCAGACACAGCGCGGATGGCATTTATTGCGCGTTGAAGAACGTTTTGAGCCTAAAATTCTGCCGTTTTCAGAGGTGCAGCAACAAATAGAACGTGATTATCAGCACACAAAAAATGCTGAGACACTCGACACATATATTCAACAGTTAAAAGAGAAATATGATGTCGAAATTGAAGATTAAAATTTTCGGCATTTGCGCGTTTTTGCTTTGCCTTATCGTGCAACCTGCATCGGCGGATATTTTCAAATCTGCTGAGTTTGAAATTGCGCATGATGAAGCAGAATTGACTTATGTTTTTTCGGCGGAAGTTGCGACGAATTTAGCTGCATCAGAAAAAATTATTTATCCAGATTTTTGTAAAGAGATTTCGGTAACAAGCAATATAATTGGGCGTAGAACGCATTTAGTCTACACATTCGCTTGTGATAAGGCTTTAAGTGTGGGGGATCTGCTCACAGCGCCATGGGCGTTGGATGGTGCGCGCCTTGATAGTTTTTTAGGTGGGAAGCACCAAATTATCAGCTTGATCGGAGAGCAGTCGGTAATCGCAATACCGTTGGATGGTGAAGCGCCAGCTAAACGGCCTTTACTTGAGGTGATGAAAGATTTCCTTTGGCAAGGCGCGCTTCACATCGCGGGTGGTTGGGATCATTTGGCGTTTGTGTTGTGTTTATGCCTGATTTCCAATGGACGTCATTTAATCGCGCTTGTAAGCACATTTACGCTAGGACATTCTATCTCTTTGGGGCTGTCATTTTTCAATGTCGTGCAAGTATCTATACCACCTGTTGAGGCAGTCATTGCACTTTCTATTGCATTTGTGGCGCGTGAAGCATTGGTAAAATCATCACAGCAAGAACAATCAATCTTTAAGTTTGGGGTGCTGATTGCAGCTTTTGGTCTTTTGCATGGCTTGGGGTTTGCGAGCGCTTTGGGCGAATTTGGTGTGCCGCCGCACGAGAAATGGCCAGCATTGATATTCTTCAATCTTGGCGTGGAATTAGGTCAACTCATTTTCGTAATCATGGTTGTATCTATTTTCTTTGTTCTTCGCCGTATAGGTGCAGCCGGATCTGCGCGTATAGCTTGTTTATATGGTGTTGGGATTATTGGTAGTTACTGGATGATTGAGCGTGTTGTTGGTTTTGCTGACATTTAATCGGTTCACAAAAACGGAAATGCTTGGAAATGGATTTAAACGCACAGCATTTGAAGGCGGCCCGGCAAGCTGTTAAAAAAGGTCAATTGGTCGAATGTGCGTCCTACATCGATAAGGTACTGGCATCAGAACCTGAAAATAGCGAAGCGTGTTTCTTAAAAGGGATTGTGTTGGTAGAGGCGCGCCAGCACAAAAAAGCACTGGTTTTCCTACGTGATGCCGTACAAAAATCGCCGAAGAATGCTGAATACAACGCGCATCTTTCACGCATTCTTTTAATGTTGCGCGAAGAAGGCGAAGCAGAAAATTACGCACGTATTGCGGCCCAAAATGTTAAAGATGATGCGCTGACACTAGATACAATTGGATGTGTGTTTGCGCGTTTAGGTGATCATGAAGCCGCTCAGAAAGTGTTTGAAAAGGCAGTTGCGTTAAATCCAAACAATGTTGATTTTAGGTTTAATCTCGTTGCCACTTATGGCTTCTTTGGAAAGACGGAAGAAGCAGGCTATCAATATGAGGAAATTCTGAAGCGTAACCCTTGTCATGGTAAATCTCACTTGGGGCTAGCAGCGTTAAAGCGTCAGACACCAAATTCCAACCACATCAAGCAGATTGAAGCGGCAATAGCATCTGTTGTGGATCCAATTGAAAAGCTTCGCATTCATTATGCTGCCGCCAAGGAGTATGAAGACTTAAGTGAATTTGAAAAAGCATTTAATCATCTTAATACAGCAAATACACTGCATACACAGAGATTGAAATTTGATGTTGAAACGGATGAAAAAAATGCAAATGTGATAAAGCAGTGCTTTGCAGATAAAGCCTATTTATCGACTCAGGCCCGACATGAAGACACACCTGTTTTTATCGTTGGTATGCCAAGAACGGGAACGTCGTTGGTTGACCGCATATTATCAGCGCATCCAGATGCAAATTCACTGGGCGAGTTACAATCTATGCCAATTGCTGTGAAGCGGGCAAGCCAGACGACATCGCGTTTGATCTTGGACAGAGACACAATATTGCAAGCGGGAAAAGCAAATGCTCATGATATAGGTGCTTTATACCTGAAGCATTCAAAACAATTTAGTGGCGCAAAAGGAAATGCAGTTTTAGTGGATAAACTGCCGATGAATTTTCTCTATGCGGGCTTTATCGCCAAGGCATTGCCCAAAGCTAGAATCGTGTGCCTGCGTCGCCACCCTATGGATACGGTTTGGAGTAATTACAAAAATCTGTTTGCGACAACATCTAGTTATTATGGATACTCATATGATTTGATGAATACAGCGCGATATTATGTCATTTTTGATCGATTGATGGGGTTTTGGCAGGAAAAATACCCAGATCAGATTTTGCAATTGGATTATCAAGAGCTTACCGGCAATCAAGAATCTGAAACACGTAAATTGCTTGCGTTTTGTGGATTGAGTTGGGCAGAAGAGTGTTTGAATTTTCATCAGCAGACGCAGGCTATGGCAACGCCAAGCGCTTTGCAGGTGAGAGAGCCAATACATCAAAAATCGGTGGGGAAGTGGCGTGCTTATGAAGATCAGCTGCAAGAGGTGATCTCTTATTTATCAGTAAATGGGATTTCTATTTAATCGCTGTGTCGGGTTAAATTGGGCGCGAGCTTGGCTTGTTTTTATTTTCGTTTGAATCAGAAAGGCCGATGTTTTTCAACAACGGCCTTTCGCACATTTCTAATCAGGAAGGGTGCTGATTAGAATCTGTATTTTGTTTCGAGACCAATCCTACGCGGTGTCAGCACATTGCGTGCGTAATAGCGCGATGCCACATCATCATTGATGAATGTTCGGCTGAGGTCGTTTCCAACCGATGTGATTGCGTATTCGTCGAATAGGTTGCTAGCGAATAGAGAGAATGACCAAGCATCCTTATCATAAGTGATCGCAGCATTGTGGGTTGTGTATGCTGGTAGAGTTTCACCAAACGCACGGGCTCCCACACGTGTAAGAACATCACCAGTATAGGCTGCTGTCCAACGCATGGATATGTCAGCGCCGCTTTCCAATGGCACCATGTAAGAAACACCAAGCGCACCAGATTCTTTTGGTGAACCGGGTAGACGGTCACCTGCGAGAACATCGACTTTACCATTTGGACGGTCTTGCAAGAGGCCTGGGACATCAGCAGTTAGAGTTGCATCTGTGTATCCAAAGCTTCCCGTGAATACGAGGTGGTCTATTGGCTCTGCTTTGAAGGACATCTCAAATCCTTCTGAAAGAGCTTCTGCACCGTTCACCGTGATACCGATCGCACCATTCACCGTTTGACCAGCTAGCTGAATGCCTTCCCAGTCAATTTGGAATACTGCCATGTTGAAAATGAGTTTACCATCAAAAGTGGTTGTTCTTATACCAAGTTCTTTGTTGATGGTTTCATCTGGACCATAAGAAAGTTCATCTGGCAGGGCACATAGATTCTGACCAGCTGGAAGCGGTAGCACACATGGTGCAACACGGTTCACACCACCGATACGGTATCCTTTTGAATATGTCCCATAAACCATGACATCATCTGTTATGTTGTAGGAAGAGTTGAATTTCCACACCACACCATCATCAGATGTATCACCTGCGCGACTGCGGAAGTTGATCTCGGGATAGTCTTGGAAGAATGGGAGCGCTTGCCCACCTTCAACTTCAGCTGTGTATTCAAAATAACGTGCACCAGCAGTTATCTGGAACTTATCTGTAATTTGGTATGTTGCTTCACCAAATGCGGCCACTTCTTCTGTTGTACTGTCAACGAAAGATGCATATTCAATTTCATCTGGACGTTCGAAACCTGCCCATTCTGGGTAGCCGGGCAAAATTTCAAAATAGGTCGAGTCCAGCTTTAACTCATTGTAGAAACCACCGATAACCCAGCTGATTGGGCCGCCATGGTCAGATACAAAACGCACTTCTGCGTTTAGCTGTTCACGCTCTTGGTCTGAATCTGTGTAACCAGAAAATGCTGGGAACAATTCATAGTCATAATCTAGGTCCAGCAAAAGGTCTGTGACATCGGCTGAGCTGTCGACTGTTGCTTCTGTGCGGGCAATTGTTGCAACCATTTTTGCAAATGATCCAACTTCTACATTTGCTTCAAGCGCAAAAAGCTGAGACTCGCGTTCGGATGGTTCCAAATAGCGCCATGGTGCATCATAGTCACCTAGCCCAAAGATAGGGTCACCCACAGCTTGGCGACCACCTGTTTCAGTTTTTTGATAGGCGTAAGTTAGGTTTAAATCCAACCATTCTGTAGGGTAAAAACCAAGTTGGTTTCGAGATGTTATCGTTTTTTCGTAGTTTACGTCTTGATCGACGCGTGTATTTTCTTCAATGAATTCAGCTGATCCCAAGCTGTAATCAGCGCCAAATTGTTGTGGAAGAGAAACGCCAGGCTCTTTTAGTAGTCTTGTATAGTCTATGAAACCCGCTTCGTCGTAAATTCCAAGCGTGGTTCTAAATGCTAGCTTGTCTTCAATGATCGGAATGTTGATCGCTCCATCCCCAACAAAACTCAAATCATCAGAGTGTTCGGTATAGGCTGTTCTAAAGTGAGCATAGCCTTCAATTGATTCTGCATTCGGACGTTCGGGGATGTAGCGAATAGCTCCTGCGAGCGTTCCCAGACCATAGAGAGTTCCTTGTGGACCCAGAAGCGTTTCAACACGTTCAATGTCGATGAGTTTGAAGTCGAGGTAGAGTGGTACTTCACCAAGGTAAGTGGCCAATGCGTTGTCAGCATTGCTTCCAAAGCTTCCTGTGTCATCTGCACCTAGTCCGCGAAGAATGATGGACCCCGAACTTCGTGGACCTGTATCTAGGACGGCTAAACCGGGAGTGAATGCTGCAAGATCACGGATGTCATCAATGCGTTCTTTGGCGATGTCTTCGCCTGATAGAGCCGTAATGTTGATGGGAACATCTTGAATGGAAAGAGCGCGGCGCGTTCCTGTGACTATGATAACGTCTTGTGTAAGGTCAGCTTCTGCTTCAGCTGCGACATTTGCTGCTGCTAAAGTTGTTGCTTGCTCAGCATATGCGCTGAGTGAACCAACTGTACCGATTGTCGTGGCTGACATCAGCATCGTACGTAGAATTGAGCACTGTTTCATTTGGAATCCCCTCTGGTTTGCAACAGTAAATCCTTTCCCTATAAAGTATTCGCGCACGCTCTATCGGCGGTTTGCTTAGGCACGTAATTGATAAATTTAGACATTTCCCCGAATTTGAGATCTGAACTATCAATCTGATTTTATGTTAAGTAGGGGCGTATATTTCTCCATGGGGTATTTGACTTACCCACGCGCAGAAATCTGTTTGAACAAAAATAAATCTTTGTAATTACATATACTTATTTATTTTGAGGGTGTGTGGCTGATCGTAGAAGAGGATGCAACAGCACATTCAGAAGAACGAGAATTGACGACATGTCATTCAAAGGTCGTGCTTCTTAAGATGTAAGTCTGCGCTAATAAGCTCAAAGCGGTTTCTTAGAAATTTTCAAGATTACGCGAGCAGTGCGGCATCATTCGACCCTGCGCATTTGCGCAAGGCCGATTAGTTAAAAGCTAAAGATAAAACGATCTGTACCTTATTAGCGTTTTACATCACCGCCGGAGCTGGACAGCATAGCCGAGACTTCAGCTTCAGTTGTGATGTTGAAATCTCCAGGAATTGTGTGTTTGACGGCTGAGGTGGCGACAGCAAAATCTATGATGTCCTGAAGCGGTGCACCTGATGCGAGCTTGTGAAGTGCGCCACCCGCAAATGCATCACCACCACCTATACGGTCGACAATGTTGAATAAATCCCATGATTTTGTCTGGGCGAAGCCATCTCTGGACGCAATAAAACCAGCTAAAGTGTTAGAGTCAGCACTAATAACTGTGCGGTTTGTGCTACAAATATGTGAGACGTGTTTACAGTGTTTGAAGAATTCCTGTGCCGCAGCTTGGAAGCTAACAGTTGGGTTTTCAGCATTGCGTGAAATACCAAATAATAGCTGAACGTCTTTATCGCCACCAAAAATTAAGTCAGCATGTGCTGCAACGTCTTTGATGATTTTTATGCCTTCAGCTTCTCGTCCGGTCCAAAGAGAGGGGCGATAATTGCAATCGAATGAAATTTTAACACCAAGTTTTCGAGCGGCTTGCGCAGCTGCTAGACTTGCTTTTTGTGCGCCTTCGCTCACCGCGAGTGTGATGCCTGAAAGGTGTAACCAGTCTGCGCCTTTAAGAATTTCGTTCCAATTAAAAATATCGCCTTTGGCTTGAGAGAATGCGGAATATTTACGATCATAAGTAATGGCAGAGGGGCGGATCATCGCACCAGTTTCCAGAAAATAGATCGCCATTCGCTCACCTTGGCGGACGATGTTTTTAGTTTCGACTGCGTGCTTGTGAAGGGTATCGCAGCACGCATCACCAATTGCATTGTCTGGCAAAACAGTCACCATTGAAACATCATTTCCCATGCGGGAAAGTGTGACACCGACATTGGCTTCCGCCCCGACGAAATTTGTGTCGAGCTTATCTGATTGAAAAAGGCGCTCGCGCGCGGGTGAGCTGAGCCGGAGGAGCATTTCGCCAAAACATACAATACGTGCCAATTTTTTTATCCCTAGTTTTTCTTCAATGTTGAAAAGCGGCGCGAACAGAAGAAACCATCTCTACTGTACCAGCCTTAATGTCTGCTATTGATTTGTCCGATGTGTAGATTGCGGAACCAACTCCAAATCCATTCGTACCGACTTTCACAAAGTCTGCCAAGTTTCCAGCGTTAATGCCGCCAACAGCCGCAAGAAGGGCGTCTTCAGGAAGGATGGCACGCAAGGCTTTGATACCGGCGGTGCCGATGAGTTCGCATGGAAAGGTTTTTAAGATATCCGCGCCTGCATAATAAGCTTCAAATGCTTCTGAAGGTGTGAAACATCCTGGAACTGAGAACATACCCAAACGTTTTGTTTCTTCAATGACATCTGTATTTGTGTTGGGGGATACAATAATGCGGCCTCCAACGGCGTGTATGTCCCTGACTTGTTGAACAGAGGTCACTGTACCGCCGCCTATCAGCTTTGATGTGCCATATTTCTCAGTCAGTATTTTAATGGCTTCAAGCGGTCGAGGAGAATTCATTGTGACTTCTAAAACGGGAATGTCTGCATCCAGTATCGTTGAGCCAATTTCAAGTGCTTCTTCAGGTGTGATGCCCCTTAAAATAGAAATGATCGGGGTATCTGCAAAAATATCTTTTAAAGTCTGTCTCATGATTTTTGCTTCTTGGGAGGCACTGTGTTGTCATCGGTGATTTCATCTCTTTAACCCCAAGTGCCATCTATGGATAGTGCTTGCTAGTCATCGTTGCGTTTCCCTTACGATATTCACCATTTCCGCGTGATTAAAGATGGATAAAAATTGGGTGTTGATGCGGCTGGTTTAGGTGATATCTGTAGTTGGAGGTGAGGGCATTCTTGCTGTTATTGATGGATGATCAAATGAACAAAGCGTACATTATTATGGGTGTTTCAGGAGCAGGAAAATCCACAATAGGGGCTTTGATAGCAGAGCAATTGGACGTCCCTTTTGTAGAAGGAGATGATTTTCATCCTCGAGAGAATGTCGATAAAATGTCATCTGGACAAGCATTGACCAATGACGACCGTCGCGCTTGGATTGAACAATTGGCGGGTGAAATCAATACAATTGATGGCCACAGCGTGGCCTCTTGTTCTGCTCTAAATGATGTTGTTCGAAATTGGTTAAATCAGCACATTAAAGCTGAGGTTTGTTTTGTCTGTTTGCAAGGAAGCCGTGCATTATTGCTAGAGCGTTTGCGTGCGCGTAAAGGACATTTCTTCAAGGATGACATGCTGGATTCACAATTGCAGGCATTTGATTTACCTGAAGGTGCAATATGCGTGGATATAGATGCATCTCCCGAAGAAATTAGCGCGAATATCATGCGCAAAATTTCAGCAGAGGCAAATATTTAAGCGCGTACACGTTTTCCCTTACTTGCTAATCAGACTTGTCTCAGTTTTTGCTTGTAATCGTAATGTTGTCATCTGTTTCGATAGCTTGCGATTTGGTGATCAGCTCTACACTTTGGATAAAAGATGGGAGGTCGGTCAGTGCGAATGCACCACTGATTTTGTGATCACGCAAATCAGGCTCAGCAATTTCTATATTTTTAGATGTGTAGCGAGAAAAAACAGAAATTGCCGATGACAAGGCAATATTGTCAAATGTCACGCGATCTTCCGTCCACATGGGTTTTTTATTTGCCAATGCGTTGATCTGATAAATGCGAGGTGCGCCCTGATTTTGGGATTGAATGCCCATTCCCGCTTTTGCGGTGAGGGGCGTTTGCGTGCCTTGTTGAAAGCGTACAACGCCATCATAAACCTCAAGAGAAGTTTGATCTAAATTTTTGAAAACACTATAAGATGTGCCGAGTGCCGTGAATGTTGTTTCAGATGCTTCAACAATGAATGGACGGTTTTTGTCGTGACTTACATCAACAAAAAGACGGCCATGATTTAGTGTGATCCGGCGCTCACTATTATTCTGGTTTATAACAACAGAACTATCTGAATCCAGTGTAAGTATGGTGTTATCAGGCAGTGTGAAGTGAGCAATTTGGCCTATATCTGATTGGTAGGTCTGGGTAATTTCTGTTTGTGTGGAAGCGTTAAATACAATTGCACTAGCTACCAGACAAGCTGCCAGTCCCGCAATACTTCCAAGGAGTAAGCCACGACGTGTCGGAGCCGGTTTCGTATTCTCATTTGCTGCGATCGGTTGGATCAGGTCTTGTATATCAGATGCTTTATGAAGTGAGGCTGTTGCTTCTCATGTCTCTTGAACTTTGTTGTAAGCATTCAGGTTTGCAGGACTAGCCATCAGCCATTTTTCGAAAATGTCACTCACACCAATTGATGGGTCGGCTTCTATTTTGAGCAACCAATCTGCGGCCTCGTCGAATGCGAGGCTTTCAAGGTTTTCTGGCTCGTTAATTCTGCTCACGGCGCTCACGTCTCTGCGTTAGATGCACAATTGCATCTCTAAGGTGTCGTCTGACAATTGATATTGAAATATTATTTTCTTGCGAAATCTGCTGGTAGGTTTTTTCTTGTATGCGGTAGGCTGTAAATATATGCTTTGTAACCTCGGGTAATTCGTTGATATCGTCCATAGTCTGACGCAGAAGTGTTTTGCTCATGTGTGAGGCTTCAGGGCCAGGTGCATCGCTTTTAAGTTCGTCATTTAGGTCTTCATAGTCAATTAAAACAGGCGTTATTTTGTGGCGTCGGAATCTGTCCCGTATTATATTGACGATAATGGTGCGCAAAAATGCGATTTCATTTTCAATTTCATCAAAGGCCTCGTATTTATTGAGCCGTGTAAATGCATCCTGAACAATTTCTTCAGCGACATCTGGAAGGCAACCTTTAGACCGTGCGAACGCCACAAGGGTCTGGAAATTGTCACGATACAATTTCTCTAATTTGAAGGCCATACTCATTTTACACGACTCAATCATTACAGTCTGATACGTTATGGCGAGTAGTTTAACGCGGTTTTTATGACAGCTTTTGCAGTGAGACTCATATCTGCTGGGCTATTATAAACATTTGGCGTTATGCGAATGCAGCTACCAGATGCAATGCCATTTCTGTGCACGCAAAAGACGTTGTGCTCTTTCAATAAATGTTCAGCGAGCGCTTTGTTGCCTGTTGTGCTTGTGATGTCCTTTAGACGAAAAGAAGTTATGCCGGCATGAAGGCGGTTATCTTCAGGCGTTAATATCTGGATACGAGAATTATCCTTGCAAGCATCTACCCAGAGCGAACGCAGATATTTTAAACGTGCTTCTTTGTTTTTAGGGCCAATCATATCGTGGAAAGCGAGGGCATCAGGAACAGTGAGTATGGCGGCAAAATTACTGGTGCCTGTGTGGACGCGCCCATAGATTTTATCTTGTTCGCCATCTGAAGCGCAAATATTGGGTGAAACTTCAGCGAGGCGGTCTTCACGAATATACATAAGCCCGACACCAATCGGGGCACCAATCCATTTGTGTAGGTTTAGCCCTACAAAATCTGCACCCAAATCAGAAAGTGTAAAATCCATTTGGCCCCATGAATGGGCTGCATCTACCACAACACGCACACCGCGTGCTTGCGCTATTTGCGTAATCTCCCGCACTGGAATAGCGAGACCTGTGCGGTGGCTTATGTGAGTAAGCAGCAATAGCTTGGTGTTGGGGTGGTTTTCCAATGCTTGGGTATAATGCGTGATAATTGCGTCAAAACTAGCAGGTTCAGGGAGTGTAAGCTCTATTAATTCGCATCTGTTTTGTTTCGCAATATTGCGCATCGCGTCTCGCACTGAATCATAGTCTAGATCAGCGATCATCACACCGTCACCGGCTTGCAGTTTGTTAAAGCCATTGATGATATTAAATAAGGCTTCTGTTGCGCCGCGGGTTATGGCCAGTTCAGAAGTTGACACATCTAGGCGTGTTGCCAGATTTTCAAGAATAGGACGCAATTCACCGTAGAATTCACGTCTTGAAAAGAATGAATTGTCGCGATTTACCCGCTCAGTATGGGCGATATAGGCGTTCAGCACCGGTCGGGACATGACGCCCCAATTACCATTTTCAACATTTATAATGTCTGGTTTCATATCATATTGCGAGGCGATATGGGCCCAGAATGCCTCATCTTTAGCAAGATTGTTTGGCGATGATGTTGATTGATTGGTTTGAGTTGTCTTGGATATAGATTGGCAGGCGGAGGTAAAAGCAAGCGCTCCTAAAGGTGCTGTTTTTAGGAGTGTGCGGCGGTGAATGTTTTCCATCTTGAACGCGTCCTTCTGGTCAATCTTTGGTACATGATTTGTTTGAATTGATTTCGCCCAAACGCAAACTATGGAGACATTTTTCAATGTCCCCATAGTCTCGCCAGACAGGGGTCAGTAGGGGATTTTACCTGTCTGAGGGGAAACGCGTTTAGAAATCGAAGTTGAAACGCGCATAGTATAGACCACCATCGGTGTCATAAGGTGCGTTACGCGAATAGATCAGACCACGATTAGCTTGGAATGTGGCTTCATCTGGATAAGTATCCAACACATTGTCTGCACCGACAGTGAAGGACATTGTGTCGTTAATGTTCCATTTGGCCGAAACATCAAGGAAAGCTTGCCCGCCAAATTCTTGGAAGATATCACCATCAGAATTACCAGAGCTATCTGTCCATGATCCGTAATAACGCAATTTAGACCCAAGAACGAAAGCACCAAGTGTGTAATCTGCTGAGAAGTTGGCAGAATGTTGTGGAAGGCGTTCTTCAAACACTGTCTTTTGTGTTGAGTTGGCTTCAAGGCTTCCGCCTGTGACTTCCGTTTTGTTATAGTTATAAGCAGCCAAAAGCGACAGCTCACCTGTTTTATAACCTAAAACGAGATCGACGCCTTTTGAAGTGGTGTCAAAATCATTCTGATAGAATTGAACGCGGCTAATCGTTTCCGCGCCCGTAACATTGAGTGCAACCAATTGAGCGCGCTCTTCATCTGTGAGAGAATAACCAGCAGACGTTCCAAAACGGTTCTCAATATCGATTTGGTAAAGGTCGATGGAGGCTGTGATGCCACTTGCACTTTGGTATGCAAGACCCGCTGTGAAGTTGATAGATTCTTCAGCATCGAGTGGTTTGATGTCTACGTCAGCACGTTCATTAATGATGGCTGCAACTGCGCCAACAGGGGAGTAACGTCCGTTCGTGAACACTTCCAATGTGGTCGTGTCTAGACCAGAAGAGTTACGTTCTGAGAAAAGTTGACCTGGAGTTGGTGCACGAAACCCTGTCGATGCAGTTGCACGAAGGGCAAGCTCAGAAGTGAATTCATAACGTCCAGAAATTTTACCTGTCAGTGAATTACCAAATTCTGAGAAGTCTTCAAAACGAGCGGCAGTTCCTAAAGTAAACTTGTCCGTAAATGGTAGCTCGACATCAAGATAAGCGGCATAGCTTTCTTGTTCAAATTCACCCGATTGAGACTCACTGAAACCGAAGAAACCATTAGACCCAGATGCGAGTCCTTCTGCAGCAGCTGGACCGACAAGATATGAGGCTTCTTCTCCCGGAGAGATTGTGTATGTTTCCATACGGCGTTCCGCTCCAAAAGCGATGTTTGCATTGTCAGCAAGTCCAAAGTCCACAACATAGACAAAGTCAGCATTCACATTGAGTTCGTCTTGTTTCAATGAACCGATGTAGAAAGATGTTGGACTGTTTGGGCCAAGTGATGCGTTGATCGTGTTTGAGATATTGTATTCAATCTCGTTGGATCCGTACCCAACTGAGAATTCCCAAGATAATGCATCATTCGCGACGGCTCCTTTAAGACCTGTTGTCACAGAAAGATCTGTGTCTTCTTGGCCAAAGTCTGGACTAAAGCCTGCAGGGTAGATGTCGAGCAGGTTGAAGTCAGGGTAGATTGTACTTGTGTTGAAAATGCCGCTCGTCGGGTTGCGCCAGTTAAAGTCAGACAGACCTTCGCCGCCGCCATATGTTGCGAACAAATATCCGCTTAAGGCAGTTGAGAAGTCATAATCAGAGTTTAGAGTGAAGCGGTAACCATTGCGTTCAGGCTGTCCCCAGTTTTGGACAGGGTTTGGAACATCAACATCTGGGTTTGCCTCTTGGAATTCAATGGCGTCAGGACGTTGGCGGGAGCGCGATGTGATTTCATTGTCGAAATACTCACCAGACAGAACGAGCGTACCATTGTCAGCAAGGTCAAAACCAGCACGACCACCAAGGCGGTATGCATTCCCATCGCCCTCATAATATTGAGAGCCTTGTGCAAAACCACCAAACCCAGCGTCGTCTTTCAGGATGATGTTGATCACACCGGCAATCGCGTCTGATCCGTATTGCGCAGAAGCACCATCACGCAAAACTTCGATACGTTTGATTGCTGAAGAGGGGATTGTGGCTAGGTCAGCTGACTGCGCGCCATTGCCACCAAGCAAAGCAGAGCGGTGGCGGCGTTTGCCGTTAACTAGGACAAGTGTCTGATCTGGAGAAAGGCCGCGCAATGTTGCAGGGCGGACGAACACCTGACCATCAGCCATTGGCAGGCGTTGAACCTTAAAAGATGGGACGTTTTGCGCAAGTGTGTCGAGAAGGTCTTCGGATGCGCCGTTTGATATAGCATCACCGCTAATTACATCAATAGGTGCAAGTGAGCCAAATGCTGTGCGTTGTGCTTGGCGTGTACCCGTTACGATGATGGTGTCTTCAACCCGAGGCGAGTCTTTTTTGGCAGAGGATGTTTCCTGTGCCATTGCGGTTGAAGCCATAGAAATGATGGAAGCTGATGCCAGAAAAAGGCCAGCGCGAAAATGAGACGTCTTGAACATTGAAAACCCCGTTCGATCACTTTGCAGAATGCAAGCACATCAAGCGAGAGACCCGTTCCCCAATAGAGAAACTCGCTGTGCAATAAGGGTGACGAGGGCATTTCAGGTTTGTGTCGATCAAAAGTTCGACTTCATAAAAGTTTCACACAAATGCAAAGCTTTTAAAGCCTTAAACTTTCCTATTTTGTTGAAATATAACGATTTATAATTATTTTGAGTATTTGAACTTAATGTATGCAACGCCGCCATCTGTGTCATATGGTGCGTTGCGTGAATATATCAGACCGCGATTTGATTGATAACTGGCTTCATCAGGATAGTTATTAAATAAGTTTTCAACACCGGCCTGAAGATAGAGAGAATTGTTTAAATCATAAGAGAGGCTGAGGTCGAAAATAAACTCTTCTCCAAATGTTTGCAGGGGGTCATCTATGTTGCTGCTTGCATCATATCTCCACGGTCCATAATAGCGTAGTCGCCCCGTGATGGACCATTTATCTTTGCTCAATTCTGCTGATACACTTGCTCGGTGAGTTGGGGTTTGGTTTTCGGTTCGCAAACGTAAAAGTGTGTTTTCTATACTATTGAGGTCGAGAACACGGGTTTCATTATAATTGTATGCGGCGGTTAGGTTTAATTGCGCTGTCTCTAATTCAAAGAATTTTGAAGTGACAATATCAAGCCCGCGTGTGCGTGTGTTCATGTTGTTTTGCAGGAAGTTTACGGTCGATATATCTATATTTTTAAAACCATCAATCTGAGACACTGCTGCGCGTTCTTCTGCGGTCAGAACCAAAGAATTGGTTAGGCTAAGTCTGTCATCAACATTGATTTGATAGAGGTCCGCGGTGACTGAAATTTGGTGATCCACATTATAAGCAAAGCCAAAAGAGAAATTTTCAGATGTCTCAGGACGAAGAGGTATTATCGAAACATCATCGCGTTTAGATACTATTTTTGCGATAGGGCTAGTGGGCGCTATTCGCCCATTTGTCAGGACATCCAACGTTTCAACATCTAGACTTTGATTTGTACGCTCACTGTATAATTGCCCCTGTGTCGGCGCATGATATCCAGTCGAGAATGTTGTTCTAAACAGAAATTCAGGCGTCACTTGATATAAGGATGAGAGTTTACCGGTAAAATTGTTGTCATAGGCCTTTGAATTTTCAAATCGTGTTGCAAATCCAAGTGTCCAGCGAGATGTCAACGGGATTTCGGTATCTATATAAGCTGCCGAACTGACTTCGCTAACATTTATGGCTTGTTGTTGGGTGTAGCCAGGAAAACCGTTGGACCCGGGGGGCAGGTCATCCACAATCCCCGGACCGATGGCGTAGGATGCAAGATCACCTGCTTTTACGCGATAGCCATCTGAACGCGCCTCTAAGCCTGCTGCAATGCTGATGTTTTTATCATTGTTGGGCAGTGGAATTTGATAATTCACATCAAGGTTCGATAGCAATTCAGTTTGCTGTAATGTCCCCGGGGTGAATGATGTGGGGCTGTTTGGGCCAAGTGATGCATTGATGGAATGACGCAGAAAATAATCAATCGTGTTTTGACCATAACCCAAACTAAAATCCCAGTTTATTGTCCCAGTATTGCTGATCGAGTCATTTTTCAAACCTGCAAAAATGGAAATGTCGGTGTCATTGACACCAAAATTTGGTGTGAAACCTTTTGGATATATCGTGTTCAAACTGAAATCAGGAAACGCATCGCTTTCATTAAAAGCACGATTTGTATCTGGATTGCGCCAATTGAGGTCTGAACTGCCTTCTGTGAGATTCAAATTTGCAAAATTATAGAAGATAAGTTTCGGGGTGAGGTAGGACTTTAAATTCGTCGCGAGTCTTACGCCTTTTCTGTGTGGCTTACCCCATCTTTGCACTGGATCGGGGAGCTCTATCTCTGGGTGAGCCGCTTCAAAATTCAATGCGTCTTGGCGTTGCCTTGAGCGGGAGGTTGGCTCGGAACCAAAAGCTTCTAAATCAAAATTGAAAAAGCTTTGATCGAAGAAAGCCTTTCCTGATCGTATGCCTGCTCGGATGGATTTGCCATCGCCTTCATAATATTGAGAGGTTTGCAAAAACAGGCTCTGTTCCACATCCTCATCGAGTATCACATTTATGACGCCTGCAATGGCATCAGATCCATATTGTGCGGATGCGCCATCTCTGAGCACCTCAACACGTTCGATTATGTTGAGAGGGATTTGGGATAGATCAACGGCGTGCCCATTTGTGGATTCTAGAAACGCGGATTTATGACGCCGTTTCCCGTTGACAAGTACAAGCGTGTGTTCAGCATTCAGGCTACGCAATCCCGTTGGGCGATTAAAAATTAAACCATCACTCAGTGGGTATCGATAGGCGGTGAAGCTTGGCAGGCTTCGCGCTAAGCCATCAGAGAGATCGTCAGATATGTTCGCTCGAATATGAGATCCCTGAATAATGTCGATAGGTGCAAGTGAAGAAAAAATCGAACGGTTAGGCGCGCGGGTTCCTGTGACAACAATTTGATTGAGACGAAGCGTTTTCGGCGGGTGAAAAGAACGTGATTTTTGGGCCTTCTGGAATGGTATAATTTCAGGGGCTGGCTGGTTTGATGGGAGGATTGCAATCGAGTTTATATCGACGTGAACAAACTCTAGGTTTTGTGGCTCAAGAATTTTGGTCAACACTTCGCTTAACGTAAAAGAGCCGATAACAATATTGGCTGTTTTCCCAGATAATTCCTCCGAAGAAAACAGTATATTCGTGTCATAGATATGCGAGAGCTTTGTCAGGACTTCGCTTAAATCATCATTTTGGATGTAGACATAATTTTTAACTTCCGATGTCATATCGGCGGCGGGTGAAGACGGCTCAATCTGTGCCATTGCAGGAGAGACTGAAGCACAGCACCATATGCCAAGTGCAAGGCTAGCCGATATGCTTTTTAGAACTTCTAAACGAAGTGAAAGCTCGTACATGATGGGCACGCAATGGTTAAGCGAATGCTATTTCTAAGCACAAAAGAAATGTGAGGTCTTGATGAGTGAGCCATACATGTTGAAACCTACGTCTCAGCTTCTATCTGAGTTTTGTGTCAGTTTCTTTGTGTGGCAGATTTAAAATAAAGACTTCTTGTTAGTAAACCATCCGTATAAAGATGGTTTAGCGTAAATTGCTGACGGCATCGCCATTAATTCGCAAAAGATAGAACGTTTGGCGCATAGAATTTAAACAGTAATTCGCTAGTCTGGTACAATTAGTTCAACACTCAATCGAGACTCTTTTAACAGATTAAGTGAAGTGAAAGCGATATGATAGAGGAATACTATAATGGTAATGAAAATCATTCGCAAAGATAATGCGCAAAAAAACTTGCAAGAAAATGCCAGCTTAAATACTTATGCGGCCAACCAGCTTATTCTCGGCCCGCCAGATATATTGCGTCCCGGCGTTCAAGCTACACCTAAAACTAAATTGTTGGGACAATCATGAGTTTATACAACGACTACCTGAATGAGATTGCAAACCGTAAAAACGAAGGTTTGAACCCAAAGCCTATCGACGATGGCGCACTTGTTAAAGAGATTATCTCGCAAATAAAAGATACTCAAAACGAGCACCGTGAAAGCTCTTTGAAGTTCTTTATTTACAATACGTTGCCCGGCACAACCAGCGCGGCTGGTGAGAAGGCACTGTTTTTGAAAGAAATTATTCTAGGCGACGCCAGTGTTGAAGAAATTTCCACTGATTTTGCTTTTGAACTTCTTTCTCACATGAAGGGTGGACCATCTGTTGAGGTCCTTCTTGATATTGCTTTGGGCGATGATGCCGCTATCGCTGGAAAAGCGGCTGACGTTTTGAAAACTCAGGTCTTCTTATACGACGCGGATACAGCGCGTTTGGCTGATGCTTATAAAGCAGGCAATGCTATCGCAGCCGACATTCTTAAAAGCTATGCCAAAGCTGAATTCTTTACAAAGCTTCCTGATATTGAAGAAGAAATCAAAGTTGTCACTTATATAGCTGGTGAAGGTGACATCTCTACTGACCTTCTTTCTCCGGGTAATCAGGCTCACTCGCGTTCAGATCGTGAACTTCACGGTAAGTGTATGATTACACCTGAAGCACAGACAGAAATCCAAGAGTTACAGAAAAAACACCCTGAAGCACGCGTAATGCTTATCGCTGAAAAAGGGACTATGGGGGTTGGTTCCTCCCGTATGTCTGGTGTGAATAATGTGGCTTTATGGGCTGGTAAACAAGCAAGCCCATATGTTCCTTTCGTCAACATTGCGCCAGTGGTCGCAGGAACGAATGGTATCTCACCAATCTTTCTGACAACTGTCGGTGTAACTGGTGGTATCGGTCTTGACCTTAAAAACTGGGTGAAAAAGACAGATGCAAATGGCAATGTAGTCAAAGATGAAAATGGCGATGTAGTTCTAGAAGAAGCCTATTCTGTCGCAACAGGCACAGTGCTGACGATCAACACTAAAGAGAAAAAGCTCTATAATGGCGACAAAGAGCTTGCAGATATATCTTCTGCATTCACACCGCAAAAAGTTGAGTTCATGAAAGCGGGTGGATCTTATGCTGTTGTCTTTGGTAAAAAGCTTCAAACTTTCGCGGCTGCAACACTTGGGCAAGAATTGAAATCTGCTTATGCACCTGCAAAAGAAATTTCTCACAAAGGTCAAGGGCTGACAGCTGTTGAGAAAATTTTCAACAAAAATGCCGTCGGTACAACACCGGGCGCAACGTTGCACGCTGGCTCTGATGTGCGTGTTGAGGTGAACATTGTTGGATCTCAAGACACAACCGGCCTGATGACATGTCAGGAATTGGAATCAATGGCTGCGACTGTCATTTCTCCAATTGTTGATGGTGGTTATCAATCTGGATGTCACACAGCTTCTGTTTGGGATATAAAAGCGAGAGAAAATATTCCAAAGCTTATGAGCTTTATGAACAAGTTTGGAATGATCACGGCGCGTGATCCAGCAGACAAATATGCTCCACTGACAGACGTGATCCACAAAGTGTTGAATGATCTGACTGTTGATGATTGGGATATCATTATCGGTGGAGACAGTCACACACGTATGTCCAAAGGTGTGGCATTTGGTGCTGACTCTGGAACGGTTGCTCTTGCTCTCGCGACAGGTGAGGCGACAATGCCAATTCCTGAGTCTGTTAAAGTGACATTCAAAGGCACATTGAAAGATCACATGGATTTCCGTGATGTTGTGCACGCGACACAAGCGCAAATGCTTGCTCAATTTGGTGACAATGTGTTCCAAGGCCACGTGATTGAAGTGCACATCGGAACATTGCTTTCCGACCAAGCTTTCACATTCACTGACTGGTCTGCTGAGATGAAAGCCAAAGCGTCTATCTGTATCTCAGAAAGTGACACGCTCGTTGAATCTCTTGAGATTGCAAAAAGCCGTATCCAAATCATGATTGACAAGGGGATGGACAATGAAGGCAAAGTTCTTCAAGGGCTGATTGATAAAGCTGATAAGCGTATTGCGGGCATTAAATCTGGTGCACAACCTCCGCTTAATCCAGATGACAACGCCAAATATTTTGCTGAGGTCGTGATTGATCTTGATGAAATCGTTGAGCCAATGATTGCCGACCCAGACGTCAATAATGAAGACGTATCTAAGCGCTATACACACGACACAATCCGTCCTGTATCTTATTACGGTGGTACGAAGACAGTAGACCTTGGTTTCATTGGGTCATGTATGGTCCACAAAGGTGATATGAAAATACTTTCCGAAATGCTTCAAAACCTTGAGAAGCAAAATGGTAAAGTTGAATTCCAAGCACCATTGGTTGTCGCCCCGCCAACATACAATATTGTTGATGAGCTAAAAGCTGAAGGTGACTGGGATGTATTGAAGAAATACGCTGGTTTTGAATTTGACGACACAGCACCTAAAGCGGCAGCCCGTACAGAATACGAAAACATGCTTTATCTAGAGCGTCCAGGCTGTAACCTTTGTATGGGTAACCAAGAAAAAGCGGCCAAGGGTGACACTGTGATGGCGACATCTACACGTCTATTCCAAGGTCGCGTTGTGGAAGACACAGACAACAAAAAAGGTGAGTCATTGTTGGCTTCTACGCCGGTTGTTGTTCTTTCAACAATTCTTGGTCGCGTGCCAAATATGGAAGAATACAAAGCAGCTGTTGAAGGCATTAACCTGACAAGCTACGCACCACCATTGAATTAGTTTGGATGTTCAAATTTAAAGCATTGCTAGGCGCTATGATTTGGCTTCTACAATGACTTAGTTGATATCTAAACCGCGTTATCAAACTGCCTTTTCCATATTGGGAGAGGCAGTTTTTTTATGAGAATTTCTCTGTTTGGTTGGGGCGTATTTTCGTCTCATAGCTTTGTATTGGACGTATCCAACGTAAATTTATCAATTCATCTGCATATTTGCCGATGTAATCTGCATTTTTCAATATTTAACTGCTTTGTTTCTAGGTGTAGTGAAGATGAAAAGAGATAATAATTATTTGGAGGTCGATCGTGCGGGACATTCATCATTTCATCGGCGGAAAACCATTTGAAAGCCAATCAGGGCGGTTTTCTGATGTTTTTGACCCAAATACAGGTGATGTTCAAGCACGTGTCTCTTTGGCCTCCCAACAAGATGTGATGGTCGCTGTTGCAAGTGCTAAAGCTGCTTTTGAAGATTGGTCTTTAACAAATCCGCAGCGCCGAGCGCGCGTAATGTTTGAATTCAAAAGACTGCTTGAAAACAATATCACCGAATTAGCGGAACTTCTTTCTTGCGAACATGGCAAAGTGGTCGCAGATTCTAAAGGTGATATTCAACGCGGCATTGATGTGGTGGAGTTTGCTTGTGGGATTCCGCATTTGCAAAAGGGTGAGTACACTCAAGATGCTGGCCCCGGCATTGATGTCTATTCAATGCGGCAGGCATTGGGTGTGACAGTTGGGATTACGCCGTTTAATTTTCCCGCAATGATACCATGCTGGATGGGGGCTGTGTCTGTTGCGTGTGGCAATACGTTTATTCTTAAACCTTCAGAGAAAGATCCCTCTGTGCCTTTGCGTTTAGCTGAGCTTATGTTGGAAGCTGGCGCACCAGAAGGCGTTTTTAATTGCCTGAATGGTGACAAACTGGCCGTTGACGCCTTGCTAACCCATGCTGACGTCAAAGCGATATCTTTTGTGGGTTCATCTGATATTGCACAATATGTCTACGCGACTGGCACAGCGCATGGAAAACGCGTGCAGGCTATGGGCGGTGCAAAAAACCACGGCATTATCATGCCTGATGCTGATATGGATCAGGTTGTTAAAGATATTGTGGGTGCAGCTTATGGTTCGGCTGGAGAGCGCTGCATGGCGTTGCCTGTTGCGGTGCCCGTCGGACAAAAAACGGCGGATGCATTCATAGAGCGCATGTTGGATGCGGCCAAAGAGCTGAGAGTTGGCGTTTCCACAGATTCCGAAGCTCATTTTGCGCCGGTCGTCAGCGCTGCCCATAAGCATAAGATTGAGAGTTACATCCAGATGGGGGTGGATGAGGGCGCAGAGCTCAAGCTAGATGGCCGTGGTTTGAAGCTGCAAGGCCATGAGAATGGCTTCTTTATTGGACCATCTTTATTTGATTATGTGAAACCAGACATGCAGAGCTATAAAGAGGAAATTTTTGGCCCGGTATTGCAGATTGTTCGCGCTGAAACCTTAGAAGAAGCAACCGCACTTGCAACCAATCATCAATATGGAAATGGTGTTGCGATCTTTACGCGATCTGGCCGAATTGCACGTGATTTTGCGGCCAAAGTTCAGGTCGGCATGGTTGGCATAAATGTGCCAATTCCAGTGCCAGTTTCTTATCATTCATTTGGTGGATGGAAGCGTTCTGCATTCGGTGATGTCAATCAACATGGACCGGAGGGGGTGCGTTTTTGGACGAAAGTTAAAACGATTACGCAACGATGGCCGGAGGGTGACATAGCAGACCAAGCATTTATTATTCCGACCATGCAATAGGTGCATTTCAAGACTGAAAAGGGCTAAGGGTATGAGTTCATATGAATCGATTATTGTAGAAAAAAACAACCGCATTGCAGTTGTAACATTGAACCGCCCAGAAGCGCTGAATGCACTTAATGCTCAGATAATGAATGATATTGTTTCAGCGTTTGATGACATTGATAGAGACCCTGAAATTGTTGTTTCTATTCTAACGGGTGCCGGACGTGCTTTTGCAGCAGGCGCAGATATCAAAGAGATGAAAGATCAGTCTTTTTCCGATATGTTCCTTGCTGATTATTTTGCGGGTTGGGATAAGTTTGCGGCTTGTCGTAAGCCGGTTATTGCGGCGGTGAACGGGTTTGCGCTTGGCGGGGGCTGCGAGCTTGCCCTTATGTGCGATATGCTCATTGCTTCAGATAAAGCCAAATTTGGACAGCCTGAAATTAAGCTTGGTGTCACACCTGGAATGGGCGGGTCCATTCGCTTGACAAAAGCAATCGGTAAGGCGCGCGCGATGGATCTGGTTCTCACTGGACGCATGATTGATGGCGCTGAAGCTAATAGAATAGGTATGTGTTCGCGCTTAGTTGAACATGACAAGCTTATGGATGAAGCCATGAGCGCGGCAATGGAAATTGCAAACTATTCTTTGCCATCAATACTTGCATCAAAAGAAATGGTCACGCGTTCATTGGAATTATCTACGACAGAGGGTGTGAAATATGAACGCCGCTTGTTTATGGGGCTGTTTGGCACGTTAGACCAAAAAGAAGGCATGGCTGCTTTTGCTGAAAAACGAAAAGCGTCCTTCTTGGACAAATAGGAGAGACTTGCATGAGCCAATTGACTGAAGAGCAGGGGATGATCGGCGATATGGCCGCGCGTTTCACTGATGATGTTTTGCGGCCCAATGCAGCGAAATGGGAGAGAGAACATTTCCTTGATAGAGATGTTTTCGTTCAACTTGGTGAGCTTGGCTTTGGCGGCATATACACTCAAGAAGAGTTTGGTGGTTCAGCACTTAGTCGTTTGGATGCGGTGTTGATTTTTGAACAACTCTCAAAAGGGTGTATTTCACACGCAGCTTTTTTATCCATCCACAATATGGCAACGGCCATGATTGATAAATTTGGCGATGATGCGCTTCGTGCAAAATATCTGCCTCAGCTTACAAAATGTGATTTGCTTGCATCTTATTGTCTGACTGAGCCAAATTCTGGGTCGGATGCCGCCAGCCTGCAAACAAAGGCAGTTCTAAAGGGCGAAGACTATGTGCTGAATGGCTCAAAAATTTTCATCTCAGGCGGTAATTTTTCAGATATTTATGTCGTCATGGCGCGCACTTCAGATGAGGGTGCGCGTGGAATTTCTACTTTTGTCGTTCCTAAAGATGCGCCGGGATTATCGTTTGGCAAAAACGAAGAAAAAATGGGATGGAGAGCGCAGCCCACTTGCATGGTGAATTTTGATGATTGTCGCATTCCAGCTTCCAATTTGGTCGGTGTAATCGGGGAGGGTTTTAAATATGCCATGGCGGGTCTGGATGGTGGACGATTAAATATTGCGTCTGCTTCCCTTGGCGGTGCGCAAGAAGCATTAGATCGCGCTATCGCTTATACCAAAGATCGCAAGCAATTTGGAAAATCAATATCGGATTTTCAGGCGACCCAATTTAAACTGGCCGATATGGATATAGACCTACGTGCTTGTCGCGCCATGCTTTATGAGGCTGCCCGCAAATTAGATGCAAATGCCCCCGACGCGACACCCGCGTGTGCAGCAGCAAAACGGTTCGTGACAGATAAAGGCTTTGATATCGCAAATGAAGCTCTGCAACTTCATGGCGGCTATGGGTATCTGAGTGAATATGAAATTGAGCGCATTGTCCGCGATTTGCGTGTTCATAAAATTCTGGAAGGCACCAATGAGGTGATGCGCATGATCGTATCGCGGAGCCTGCTTGCTTAACCAGAGTGATGATCAAACGATTTTGCCGTCGTTTGATGTTGTTTAGTTGGCATTTTCAAAGGAATTCAGACCATGAGCAAAATTGCATTTATTGGATTGGGCAATATGGGAAGCGGCATGTGCATGAATTTGGCGAAAGCCGGATTAGATGTACATGCTTTTGATTTGAATCCCGATGCGGTCGCTAAAGTGGTTTCTGCTGGAGTGACCTCGCACGAGAATGTGACTGCAGCCGCAAGAGATGCTGACATTGTCATCACAATGCTGCCGGCCGGTGCACATGTGCGTAGTGTATATCTGGGTGAAGCGGGTATTGCGGAATGTGTATCTGAAAATGCTTTGTTTATTGATTGCTCAACTATTTCCGTTGACGACGCACGATCTATTTCGGCTGATTTAAGCGTTAAAAACCTGAATATGGTTGATGCACCTGTTTCGGGTGGAACAGCGGCTGCCAATGTAGGAAGTTTGACCTTTATGGTTGGCGGGGAAGACAAGAATTTTGCCCGTGCCAAGGTTTATCTTGAAGCTATGGGCAAGAATATTTTCCATGCGGGTGGTATTGGGAATGGACAAGTTGCAAAGCTGGCCAATAATATGTTGCTTGGCATTAGTATGATTGCCACATCAGAAGCTTTCAAATTGGCTGAGAAATTGGGCTTGGATGCGCAAACCTTCTTCGATATTTCTTCAAAAGCGTCTGGCCAGAATTGGTCAATGACGTCTTATTGTCCTGCGCCAGGACCAGTTCCTGCTGCACCTTCCAATAATGAATACAAGCCGGGCTTTGCAGTCGATATGATGCTAAAAGATTTACGTTTGGCTCAGAATGCGGCCAATAGCGTTGGGGCTAAAGTCACCTTTGGTAAAATGGCAGAAGAAACATACGCTAGATTATCTGAGAACGGATTGGGTGGCTTGGATTTTTCCAGTGTGATTGAGCAACTGAATTAGTCATTTATACAATGTTGCTAACCTAACATGCTAAGACATTTTGAAATTAAGTGATTGCAATTCGCACTGATTTGAAGCTTGTCGGACTGGATTACCCAAATGCAGATCTCTGTCTTGCTTGATTTTGGGTGATGCCGATTTGTTTTTGCTTCGACACCTAATAGGTAATTGACTGTTTTGAATAAGAAATTTTATGGATGCCTGTTGGGGGTGGTTATATCCCCTTTGTTAAAAGTTGAAGCTCAAGAGTTGGAACGCGTTGATCCTGTAGTGGTGAGTGCTACTCATTTTCCAAGTTCAGCAATAGATGAACCTTTATCTATATCTTCGCTGAATATTGAAGCATTGAGCCTTCCAGAACATCCTGCGGAAATTTTTAATCAGGCAGCAGGTGTAAATATCCAGATTGGGTCAGGTCAGGAACATTTGACCTCAATACGTTCACCAGTTCTTACGGGCGGAGCAGGGGCCGGATCATTTTTATATTTGCAGGACAATGTGCCAATTCGTAGTGCTGGCTTTGCTAATGTGAATGGGTTGTTTGATACACAAATTCAATTTGCCGATAGAGTTGAAATTGTACGTGGTCCGGGCGATGTGGCCTATGGTTCAAATGCGGTACATGGGGCCATAAATGTCATTACGTTTGATCCACTTGCAGACAATCAAAATGAGCTAAATTTAAAAGCGGGAAGCTATAACAGGTATCAAGGTAATATTGTTCATGCCTATGAAGGTGAAGAGCAAAATCTAGTGCTCGGTTTGTTTGCGTCTTCAGATGGAGGATATCGAGAAGACTCCGGTGCTGATCAATCAAAACTATTGTTGTCACATGGTATGGAGATTGGTGATTGGGCAGTTAGAACACGTTTAGCTTATCATCACTTAGAACAAGAAACGGCAGGATTTGTTGTCGGTGAAAATGCTTATAAGCAAGATGATTTAAGGCGTACCAACCCAAATCCGAATGCGTATCGAGATGTCGATACTTTGCAACTCTCCAGTCAATGGAGCCGCGACATTGAAGCAGGTGAGGTGTCAATTACACCATATATTCTGTGGAATGATATGAATTTTAGAATGCACTTTCTTCCCTCTCAAGCGATAGAAGAGAACGGGCATTCTGCCATAGGGATTATGAGCGCGGTTCGCAGGGATTTGACAGCAGACACACAATTCTTTTGGAGTCTCGACGCAGAATACGCACATGGTTCTTTGAATGAATTGCAAGAAGATGAAACGGTGTTTTCATATGTTCAGGGCCTACATTATGACTATATCGTTGATAGTTATATGATTTCACCCTCTGCGCGTTTGGAGCATGCAGTCACCGATAAATTGACACTGCAAGGCGGTTTTCGCCTGACGCATACAAAATATGTATATGAAAATCAGACATCTAGCGAACCAATAGGACGATTTATTCGACCCGATGACCGCGAAGATGTATTCAACGCGGTTACTGGAAAACTAGCAGCACGCTATAAAATATCAGACAGGCTTTTATCTTATTTTACTGTCTCACGCGGCGCGAGACCGCCTCAAACCACTGATTTATATCGCTTGCAGCAAAACCAGATCGTAGAGCAAGGCAGTGTTGAGACCTTGGATATGGCTGAGCTGGGGCTGAAATATGCGTCTCCAACGTTTAGAGCATCACTGGCAGGTTTTGTGGGGTATAAGAAAAACTTCCTGTTTCGAGATGCAGATGGCTTTACTGTTGAAGATGGTGAAACAACTCATTCTGGATTTGAGTTTGATTTTGCTTGGAAATTTACTCCCCAATGGACAATCTCAACCAGTGGGAATTGGGCGGAACATAAATATGCCTTTGACCGGGATGTCGGCAACGACACAGAGGATATCTTTGACGGTAATGATGTAGATACGGCACCAAATTCTTCCTTGTTTGTGAGTTTGGAGTGGGAACCTATTGAGGTGATCTCGACCAATCTTCAATTCATCCATGAAGGAGATTATTATACGGATGCATCCAACCAGCACAAATATGACGGTCATGACTTGGTTGATTGGAAAGTAAAATGGCGGTTGTCAAATGCGTCGCAGCTTCAGTTTGAAGTCAAAAATATATTCGATGAGCGTTATGCGTCTCGGGCCGACTTTGCGTTTGGCAATGAAAGATATTTCCCAGGGGAACAACGCAGCGCCTATTTGAGTTGGAATGTGCAATATTGACTTAGTCGTTGATGGAAAAAAATAGGTATTTGCTATTCGATCAAAAAAAGGTTGCTACATTTTATCTGTAGCAACCTTTCGTTTTTATTGAAGGTTTATTTTATATCTTCTGGTAATAGAGATTCTGGAATGTTTTGATAGCAAACGGGGCGTAGGAAGCGTCGAATAGACAT
Source organism: Hirschia baltica ATCC 49814 (assembly GCF_000023785.1). Classification (NCBI taxonomy): domain Bacteria; kingdom Pseudomonadati; phylum Pseudomonadota; class Alphaproteobacteria; order Hyphomonadales; family Hyphomonadaceae; genus Hirschia; species Hirschia baltica. Next base: position 2,950,775 of record NC_012982.1, on the reverse strand, counting down.
TGTGCCTACACTCGTTGCTCCAAAATTTGTGGACGCAGGATATGGTCCACCGTGAACCATGGTGTCACAAACTTCCACGCCTGTAGGAAAGCCATTGGCCAAAATTCTACCGGCTTTGCGTTCCAATATTGGTAGTAGTTCGCTTGCAGCTTGTGAGTCTTCGGCATCCAGCTGGATCGTACAAGTGAGTTGCCCTTTGAGCTGTTTCGCAATTTTCAATTTATCATCTAGTCCAGATGCACGAATAATGATGGCAAATGGCCCGAAGACTTCTTCACTCAGTAAGTCATTTTCAAGCCAGTTTTTTGTATCAGTTACAAAGAGGTGGGGAGAACATTGGCGGTCTGTGCTGGTGTTTGGGATCACTTCAGTTGCGATTTGGGATGCTAGTACATTCTGACCGCCATTTCGAAAAGCGGCTGCTATCCCATTGGTTAGCATGGTTTGGGGAGCTATCGCATTCAAGGCGTCTCTTGCTGTTTCTATGAATGTGTCGCCTTGCTTGTCATCATTTATGATGATGATACCGGGATTTGTACAAAATTGTCCGGCTCCCATTGTCAGAGAGGTTGCCCAATTTTTAGCGATTTCTATTCCTCTAGAGGCCAAAGCTCTGTCTAATACGAAAACAGGATTGATAGACCCTAGTTCCCCAAAGAATGGAATTGGTTCTGGGCGTGCAGCGCACAGGTCAAACAAAGCGCGGCCACCCTGTAGAGAACCGGTAAAACCAACAGCTTTGATGTATGGGTGTTCAACCAATGCTTTGCCGACGACAGGACCGTCCCCATGTATTTGACCAAATACACCGGGATGTATGTCACACGCTATACGTGCTGCATTTATGGCTTGTGCAATTATGTCAGAAACACCTGGGTGTGCTTGATGCGCTTTTACGACGACAGGACAACCTGCCGCCAAAGCTGCCGCAGTATCGCCGCCCGCAGTGGAAAAAGCCAAGGGAAAGTTGGAGGCACCAAAAACGGCTACAGGGCCGATAGGGCGCTGCATCAACCTCATATCAGGCCGTGGAGCAGGTGCGCGATCTGGAAGAGCTTCGTCATAGCGGCAGTCTAAATATTCGGCTTTTAAAATATGCTCGGCAAACAAACGTAATTGCCCTGTCGTTCGTCCACGTTCTCCTTCCAAGCGGGCTTTGGGAAGGCCAGTTTCTTTAACCCCTTGCAAGCTTAGAGCTTCTCCGCGTTTTTCGATTTCTTCAGCTATTTTAACGAGGAACTCGGCGCGTTTGAAGCGATCAGAATAACCAAAAGACCAAAAAGCTTCTTCAGCAGCTTCACAAGCCAAATGCATTTGTTCAGCTGTTCCTAAGGGGAATCTGTCAGCTGTTCCTTCAACAGGACTATTTTCAAAAAAATCCTGTCCATCTACCCATTCGCCAGCGATAAGGTGTTTTTGTTGTAGCATTGTATTTTCCTAAATCAGATTTCTTTTTGCGAGGTTTCGCATGAGTTGTCTGGTGCCGAAGGTCCATTCTGGACATTGTGTGCTGAGGCGGACGGTATTTTTCAGGCAGCCTAGTTCTGGTGCAGAAATTTCAACAATGTCACCCAGTTTGTGAGTGAAGCCTTCGCCTGGTGTGTCTCTATCTTGTGTGGGAGCGAAAAGGGTACCAAGGAAGAGAACCAAGCCATCTGGATATTGGTGATGGCGACCAATGGTTTGGGAAACAAGGTCAGTTGGATCGCGGCTTATTTCTTTCATGGAGGAATACCCTGTCATGACGAAACCATCTTCTCCAGTGACTTTGAGCTCTAATTCTGCATTTCGCACTGTGTCGAGTGTAAAAGACTGATCGAACAATCTTATCATGGGGCCAATTGCGCATGAGGCGTTGTTGTCTTTGGCTTTGGAAAGTAGCAGGGCTGAACGCCCCTCAATATCGCGTAAATTGACATCATTCCCTAAAGTCGCTCCTACAATGTCTCCAGTCGAAGATACGATCAAAACGACTTCAGGTTCGGGATTATTCCAGTTGGATGCTGGATGAAGGCCAACATCTGCATTGGGACCAACGGATGATAGTGTTTGGGCTTTGGAAAATACTTCGGCATCGGGTCCTATACCAACTTCCAGATATTGGCTCCACAATCCTTCTTCAATGAGAATGTGTTTGACGCGATCAGCTTCTTGAGAGCCAGCTTGAATATCTTTAAGGCTATTGCCGATGAGCTTGCCTATGCGTTCACGAATGGCATTGGCTTCTTGCGCATTTCCTGCAGCGCGTTCTTCTATCACGCGTTCGACCATAGAATTAGCAAATGTGACCCCACACGCTTTGACTGCCTGTAAATCTAGTGGTGCAAGAAAATGTGGCCGTGAAAAATCGCTAACCCTATTTTGAGCGATGTCTTCTAAGGTGCCAATATTCTCTCCCTCGGCATGTTCAACGTAATGAGCAGGGTCATCCATCTCGCATATGTCGCGTATGAGCGGGTAGGTTTTGTTGGTAATATCGACCACATTATTGTCGCGAATGGTAACAATAGATGGTCCCTCAAACTCTGGTCTCCAGACGCGACCCAGAAAAATTCCTTCTTTTGGTAATTGCATCTAGTTTCCTTTCGCGGGGTGAGGGGCGGTGTTTTGTGTAGGGTTTAAATCTTTATGGAAAACATAAAGCTCTTCTAGGTTCTTCAAGATAGACGAGCTTGGGAGTTGAGCTTGAAGATTTGCTCTCAATAGTTGTGAGGCTTCGCTTTGAAATTGAATGTAGCCGTTAAATCGCGGACGAACATAAGCCGTATCAATCGTGTCCAATGTGTTTTTGTAAAAATCACCAGAGGCCTGATTTATTGAGTCATCTTTCCACGCAGAGCGTAAGCTCGGCTGACCATTATTTTCTGGTATTAATGTGTGCTGGGACACACCATTGAGCATGTCTATAAGGTGTTTGATCAGCTGAGGGGATGGGGTGCAATTGGCTGAAAGGGCTATACCTGTTCCACCAATAGTTGAGCCACGAAAACCGCTGGGCCCTTTGGGAGCATTCAGAAATGATAACCGTTCGCGTGCATCGAGTTGGGCGTAATTGACGTAGCCATACACTAACGGGCAGTAAATAACATCATCATGGTTCGTCATGTATTCCAATAACCCAATCGGGTTCAATTGGCGTGTCGCTTCAGGCTGATATTTATCTAGTTTTGCTAGAAGGTCTAGAACCGATATAGCTCCGTCGCGGTTTTGAACCATTTGAGCGGGGTGAAGGCCAAATCCGATGTCAAAAGCAGCACAAATAGATAAGAATGACAGGAAAGCATGTGGCCCAGCCCAAGACAGAGCAACTCTTCCATCTGTTTGGGCTAAGGCTAGTACATCTTCCCAAGTGTCAGGTGCATTCTTGAGCAAATGAGGCTTTTGGACAGCAACCTGAGTAGCTGCATCTAAAGGCAAAGCCCAAAGTTGATCATTCATGACATAGCTTGGTAGGCTTGGGCCGACAGTTTTCTCATCAAGAGATTGTTGTTGCTCTGGCGTTAAAAAATTGTCCCAAGGCTGCAAACAATTGTGGGCGCATGCTTCACCAAGATGTGGATGGTCGATGATCAAAATATCATAGGCTTCGCATAATTTCGCGATGGGCGCGCTTTCAAATCCTTCCAATGATTGAACATCCCATTGCAATTCAAACTCATCTCTTTCTCGAGAGATGAGTTTGGCAAAGGCTATTAGTGCATCTTTGCCGCGTGGATGATCCCAAGTTAGACCTTTAAACGATTTCACGCGAGATCCTCTCCAACATGAACAGCTTGCTTTTCGATCAGCTCGGAGATTTTTTCATCATCAAGGCCTAGTTCTTTCAATACCTCAATCGTGTGTTGACCATTTATGGGGGCACCATAACGGATTTCACTCGGCGTTTTTGAGAACTTTATAGGAAAGCCTGGTGTTGTGACTTCGCCTTCTGTTGGGTGATTATAAGATATAAAAGTGCCGTTGTGTTTGATCTGAGGATCATTTATCAGCTGCTCGTAATTGTAGACTGGGCCAGCCCACATGCCGGCTTCATCAAATATTTTTAGCCATTCATCTGATGTTTTGGATAATAATGCCTTACGTGTGATTGCAAATATTTCATCTCGATGAGAGAAGCCGTGCGTTTCACTATTCATTTTTGCAAGTACATCACTGCCTAGAATTACACCCAATTTGTCCAAGGGGGCGAAGGCTAATGTGATGTAGCTGTCAGACGTCTGAAATACACCATAAGGTGCGCGCATATAAACATGTGCATGTGCTTCTTTTGTGCGTTCAGGTTTCACTTTTCCTTTTGTGAAAACAGATAATTCCTGCATTTGGATAGTAGTGATAGCATCAAGCATATTGATGCTTACTTTTTGCCCCTCTCCAGTACGTTCGCGGTGAAAGAGGGCCGCTAGCGCTCCTTCAAATGCTGAGTATGCTGTAATTGCATCCACAAGATATTGACCCGCTGGTCGTGGTGGACCATCGCCTTCGCCTGTTGCCATCATTGCACCAGACATACCCTGAAGGAGAAGATCTTGCCCTGGGCGTTTAACTGATGGGCCTGTTTCGCCGTATCCCGACATGGAAACGTAGACTAGTTTGGGATTAATTGCAGATAATGTTTCATAGTCTACGCCAAGACGTGTCGCGACACCTGCTCGGTAGTTTTGGATGAATACGTCAGCCGTTTTGACCGCTTCCAGCAGCACGGCTTTTCCATCGGGAGATTTCAGGTCGACCGACAGAGAGCGTTTATTTCTGTTTAGCGACAAAAATGAAACGTTGATTTTGTTGCCGGTCGCGCCGCCAGCAGCGGTGTGCCTTTGCCATTCACCACTTGTCGGCTCAATTTTGATGACATCGGCACCAAGATCTGCAAGGCGTTGAGCGGCGAGGGGACCTGCCATTGCGATTGAACAATCGAGGACTCGAATTCCTTTAAGGATGCTCATTTGGGTTACTTTCACTTGCGTTGATATTTAGCGGCGCTTGAAGTTTGAGGTGCGTTTTTCTGCAAAAGCAGCACGGCCTTCTTTGGCGTCTTCTGTTGCAAAGGCGACAGCTTGAAGATCAAGCTCATATTGCATCGCTTGATCATCTGGCATGTTGCCTGCTGCGGCTAGATTTAGCTTTGCGTGTTCCGCTGCTATAGGCGCGCGCAATGCGATTGTTGCTGCAATTTCTTTTGCTCTCGCAAGCAATGTTTCCTGTGTACAGATTTCTGAGATTAGACCCCAGTGCAACGCTGTTTCCGCATCTATTGGATCACCTGTCATGAGCATGAGGGCAGCATTGGAGTATCCTGCGCTGCGAGATAGGTGAACTGACATTCCGCCACCTCCAATCCAGCCGAGTTTAATTTCGGGAGCGCCTAGCTTTGCATTTTCACTTGCAATACGAATGTCCGCGCCCATGGCCATTTCTAGGCCGCCACCTAGAGCGTAACCATTGATTGCACAGATAACCGGACAACGGATACGGCGGATGTATGCGCAATAATCCTCCCGATTTCTGATGCCCCAGACTGTGTCAAATTCATCTAATTGCTTTACATCAGTTCCCGCACAGAATGCTTTTTCTCCCGCACCTGTGAAAATAACAGCTCGTACATCATTTGAATTACAAACGGCGACGGCGTCCTCCATTTCTCTCGCCATTTCCCTTGAAATAGCATTTAATTTTTGGGGGCGGTTGAGCGTTATCGTCCCGATTTGGCCATCTAAATTAAAATCAATTGATCCACTCATTGCATCACCCATCCACCGTCAACTGAAATAGATTGGCCAGATATAAATCCAGCTCCTTCAGAAGCTAAAAAAAGAATTGTTGCGACAATATCTTCGGGTTTGCCGCGACGTTTTATGCTCTGGTGGTCCAGCACGAAGCGTTGATACCCTTCAGGGTCTGGGTGAATTTTCTCAGCGTCTGTTGGAAATGCGCCGGGAGAGATAGCGTTGGCCGTAATGCCCCATTTCCCAAATTCGCGTGCCCAAGCGCGCGTTAATCCCATCAACGCTCCCTTTGATTGAACGTAAGGAGTCAGGTTTTCCCAGCCTCCTGAAAGTGTGATTGAAGTAATGTTGATAATGCGACCCCATTCTTGAGCGCGCATGCCATCTAGGGCGGCCTTGGTGCATATCAATGCAGCCTCGACATTCACGCAATGAATGTGGCGCTGTTCCTCTAATGTGAACTCTTCAAAAGGCTTAGACGGGTAAATTGCTGCATTGTTGATGACGATATCAATTGGAGCGATAGATATTATGTCATCCAGAAAACTTTGAAGAGCAGACGTATCAGATAAGTCAATTGCAGCGAGGGTTAATTTTTCAGAAAGGTGAACAGGTATTTGTGAACGCAATTGCTCATTTTTCAATTGATCACGATCAATTGCGATGACTTCTGCACCGTTTTCCAAGAGTGCAATCGTTGTATCTATTCCAAGACCGCCAGAAGCACCTGTATATAACACTTTGCGTCCAGTCAGTTGTTTTGAAGACTTATTCGTATAGATGTTCGTCAATTTCTGCCTCCGATTTGTACAAAATTATTGGATAGGGGAGGGAAATCTTCTGTGGGCTGCTGGGCGATAGCTTTTATTTTTGATTCTGAATTCGCTATAGCTTGTTTGCTGTTAAGTATCTCAAATTCAGTATTGTAAGATTTTGACTCGCCATGATTTAGCCAGATCATTTCATTTCGATCACGTGCCGCTTGGTTGCCTAAAACATGATGCGTTGAGGGCTCTATACCGAATGCATATTGTCCAGCTTGGTAGTTTTGCCATTCATAAAGACAAGGAAATTGGTCCTTGCGCGTCGTGACTTGTAATCCAATGTTTAGGCGATCATTGACGATTGCGACGGGTACTTTACCGCTTTGATCTGATGCCAATTCATGTTGCCAGACTTGTTCATGAAAATTCATCTGCGGTGCGGGTGCTGTTCGATATCCTGTTTTTTGTGCAGTGTATTCTTCTTCATGAGCCGCCCACACTACATCTTTGATTGGTGCAAGATAGCGTGAACCTTCTTCCAGTACGGGATGGCCAACATTGATATGATAGCAATACATGTGTGGTGTTTTGTAGAAACCGCGGTTGATGACTTCATCATTTAATCGAATGATATCTGTACCGACTTCTATTTCTATATGGCGGTGTAGCTCTAAGTGTTCTCCGAAAACTGCGCCTTGGTTGATGATACCTTTGGCCCATAGGTAGCAGCGGTCTCCTTCCCAACGTTCACCATAGCCAGTTAGCCGTGCCGGAATGGTTCCGACGCGGCCATGTAAAGAATGGTTTGACTGTTGACGAGGATTATAATTGTAATTTTCAGCTGATACCGAATTCATAAAAAGCGTGTGGTCCAACCCGCACGTTACCATGAGTCCAGAAAAAGAACGCAGCCAACCAAGGCCACCTTCACCTTCATATTCGTGAAGTGCAGGGTTGCGAAATCCAGATGGTGAATTCCAACCTATTGCGCGCCCATTGTGTTCGCAATCACCTAGGTCCATTGCTCGGTCAATTAGGACAGTGAACCGTAGTCCTGTGCCTGAACGAAATTCCAGTATTCTTATGCCGCGTTCAAGTCCGTCAGATAATTCCATCTGGCGAACGCCGGCGACATGGCGGATGTCACCACTAAGAGATTCTATATCTCTACGGCTGAAATCTTTCCCGTGTAATTTAACCATGATTTTCCAGCTCAGTATTTTAAATTAAACGCCTTGAGAGCGGTTCGAAAACGCATATCTATTTGTGACGATGATCCACGATATTTGAGATGATTTTGATGTGAAATTGATCTGTCTACAAACATCATTTTACATCATTTAACATCAAAAAAGATGGTTTATTGTCCTAATACGTGGGTATTGTTCCGTTGGAGTAGGATGGACATGAATCTTTATGATGGATATGGTTTGCATATCAAAAAGCATCATATGGATTCCGTCATGAGAACGACTATCTCTCAAATAGCAGTAGAATCAGGTGTATCTGTCGCGACGGTAGACCGCGTCCTTAATCATCGGCCGGGTGTAAGTCAGAGAACACATGATACTGTTATGAAAATTGCTCAGAGACTTGGATATTTTGGACCGGTTTCGGGTGTTGGAAGTGCTCGGGTCAAGATGGATTTTATACTACCTAAGGGGGCAAATAGCTTCATGCGCAGCCTCAGCCGGCAATTGGTTGATGTGCAGGGAAGTCGAGTTGATTGTGATATTACGGTGCATCAAATTGATGTTTATGATTTGCCCGGGCTTTCACAATTACTACTCGACATGAGGGGACGGACAGATGCTGTTGGACTTGTCGCGCTTGATCGTCCGGAGATACGCGAATCTGTAAATACGCTTGCCAATACAGGTGTGAAGATAGCGACGTTGTTAACGGACATACATGGAATTCGCAAAGTTGGCTATGTCGGTATTGATAACCGAGCTGCTGGACGGCTTGCTGGACATTTGCTTGGAAAATTTCTTTGGAAACAACAAAAACACAATGTCGTGTTGTTTGCGGGTTCCATGGCATATCGAGGGCATGAAGAACGAGAAATGGGCTTTCGTTCAATACTGACCGAAGAATATCCAAATATTACGCTTAGCTGCACAGCTGAAGTCGGGGATGACCGAGACCTTGCATATGAAAAAACGATTTCTTTGTTTAAAGAAAGTCAAATTGCCGGGATTTATAGTAGTGGAGCTGGAAACCAGGGAATTGGCCGAGCTTTGCAGGAGCTGGGAAGGCAAAACGATGTGATTTTCATTGGACACGACCTTACAGAGGCTAGCCGTTTGATGCTCATCAATCGTACGTTGGATGCGGTGATTGATCAAAATGCAAAAGTGCAGGCAAGGGAAGTCGTCAAAATGCTGAAATCTGCTGTTTCTGAAATCGCTGAAGCAGAGTTTTTACCGAGTATTCAAGTTATATTTAGAGAAAATATTCCAAACGAATAACTGTATTCTATAATATCAATCGATAAAGAGCCAACTGACGACTTTGAGCATTTTGAAGAGGTGGGAGGGGCGCTCTCAGTCGTCAGTTAGTTCAAGTTAAACGTGTTGGTGCTTAAAAGTTAGCTCGCACACCAACCATAAAACGACGTCCTGTTGTACGGTATTCTTTTGTACGATCAGGTGTTGTTGAATAGATGAATTCGTTCTCATCTGTTAGGTTCAGAGCATCTACAGACACAGTGAAATTATCTGTCACTGCGAATGAGAAACTACCGTCCAATTGTTGATATTCGTCAAAATACTCTGGGTCTCCATTCCGGCCAAATGCGACCTGAAGGAATGGGTCACGATATGTATAGGCCAAACGGGCTTGAACCGGTCCTTTTTCATAGAAACCTACAAGTGAGTATGAGTTTTCTGACAATCCTTCCAAGCCATAGCTAACGCCAGTCAATTCATTCTCATAATTGGCGTCGCTGCTAACATATGTATAGCTAGCTTCTGCCCCTAAACCATCAAATGGAGAAGGTAGATTGTCAAACGCCTGACGGTATCCGATTTCAAGCCCTTTAACGACAGCACCTTCACCATTTGCAGGCTCTGTGACTTGGAAAGTTACTTGATCGACTAATTCTGGTGTTGTCGTGGTTGTTACAAAGGAATCTACGTTTTTATAGAAGCCTGTAAGAGACAACAGACCAAGTTCATTGAAATACCATTCTAATCCCAGCTCCATTTGTGATGCACGGAAAGGAAGAAGGTCAGGGTTGCCGCGAGAAATAGCTTCATTTCCAGGGTTACTCAAAATGGTCTGCGCGGGTGATAGATCATCTAGAGTAGGGCGCGTCATCACACGAGATGTCGCAAATCTGGCAACAAGCTGGTCAGTAAGGTCTAATCTAGCATTCAGAGAAGGAAGAATATCGAAATAATCGCCTTCAAAGCTGATTGGCACAACATCACTGAGTACGATAATGTTTTGACCTAGTCCATTTGGCTGAGCGCTCAAAATTGTCTGAGCTGCACCACTGGAAGAAAATTCTGTCGCTTCCATTCGCAGGCCGGTGTTCAGAGCAAATGGCATTCCTGCAAGTTCAGTATCGTAGTCGAACATGATGTAGCCAAGAAGAACATCTTCTTCTACAGCAGAACTTGCTTCTGGTTGATACACAGGGTCTGCATATCCGTCAGTTTCCATCCAATCCACATAAGGCCCATCGTATGCGCGCATAACTTCAAGTAGTGCACGTTCGTCATACTGGATCCAATCACGCACGACATCTCCGCCTTCACCATCAAACCATGTCATGCCGGTAGAAGAGAATAAATCCGAAGGAAGAGTATAGACTTCACCACCACAAAACGCACATTGTACGTCGAATGGTTGCCCATATGTATCGCGTGTTTTTTCGCGGTTTTGCATTGCTATTCCCGCAGATGCGACAACGCCTTCGCCAGAATCCCATTTCCCATCTAAACGGAACTCTAATGTTTGGTCTTCACGGTTTTCAGACCCAATAGCGACGTAGTGAGCAGCGACATTGTCTATGTCCGTTGGTGCATTTGGGTAGTTAGGGCTGGAATAATTGAAATCATAGATTTTATTCCCGTTGCGACGATCATATTCTAGCGTCATATCTGTACGACGAATCGTGGTGAAGAGGCCTTCGCTATCAAGTTTGGCCTTTGAGTAGGACGCATCAAAACTTAGCTCAAAGCTATCTGATTGCCATTCTGCATTATAACCTAGCATAACGGTTTCAGCAGGGCGCTCACCCAGTTCCAGGATTTGATCGACAAATCCGCCTTCAATACGCTGATAAACCGCTGCATTGTCTTCAACGACCTGCTCGACCAGCGTACCACCGCTGAAGTCATAAGCCACACCAATTTGGTCCGTTGTTTGATCCAGCTTGGTGTACAATGCATCGAATGTCATTGTTAGGTTTTCGACCGGACGGTATTGTAAGACACCGCTCAATCCCAAACGAGAATCTTCTCTTAGAACGAAGAAGGGGGACAAGTTTGACGGGGTATCAACGTTTTCAAATTCAGCGACGTTTGGCCCTAGGCGTCCATCAAAATAACCGCCAGCAGTGCTGCTTCTTGGTGTGTGTCCTGCACCGATGGTAAACGCATCCGACCGAATGTCGCGTTCAACAAAGGAAGCAGCAAGTGCAACACCAAGTGTTTTGGCTTCATTGTGATAACTAAACAGGCCTGAAAGTGAGGGTGAATTGCTTTCAGCTAATTCATTGTATGTGCTGCGCACATTGACGACAGCTTTAAATGGGTCTTGATCAAGGGGACGCATAGTTGAAATATCAACGGATGCACCAATGCTTGCGCCGTTTATGGCTGCTGTAGGGCTTTTATATACAGAAGCGCCGGAAATGAGCTCAGATGGCAAAACATCAAAACTGAAAGCACGACCGACATTATCAGTAGCAATGGTTCTGCCATTGATTGTGACGGCGTTGAAATCAGGCCCCAAACCACGAACAGAAATGAATTGTCCATCTCCACGGTTTCTTTCAATCGTTACGCCGGGAACACGTTGGAGAGATTCTGCAACGTTTTGATCTGGTAATTTTCCCAAATCTTCCATTGCAACAGCTTCAACCGAGTTTACTGAGTTTCTTTTTATTTCAGTTGCGCGCTCAAGTGATCCTCTGATCCCGGTGACAATGATAGTGTCCAAAACAGCTCTATCGTCAGTGGTTTGATCAATTGTTGCTTCTTCGGTTGCGACAACCTCTTGAGCTAATGCGCCGTTAGCGCCCCCGATTAATAGAGCTAAAACAAGGTTGCTTGCCCCAAATGTTAATTTGCTTTTTATGAGTTTCATTTTTTCCTCCCGTTGAGACTCTACGGTCTTCTGATATTTCAGATGTGTTTTTTGACATATCTTAAAACAAATAACAAGTGCAATATCTAATTATTGATATATTTAGAGGGCTGTTGGCAAAAGTTGTCAATATTTTCAACGAGGACTTTAATATGGTCGACTACCAAGAATAGAATATTGGATGAATCAATGGTTTCTGGAACAGATTGCATGGCAGCGAGAGCATTACTGTATTGAGTGCAGCGTTTGCTTCGAGCGCGGGCAAAATATTGCAAATGTATGTAGGCGTTACGTTTGAATATCGGGCGAAATATAGTTGTTTTGGTGAAAGAGTATTTCTAGTGGACTGATATGGAATCCAGTATGAAGTTTTATTGTCGCTATTCTAAAGCTCTATGCCAAGGTCATAGATTTTGTTTGCGTTTTCTGCGAATAATTTAGATCGATCAGTTTCTGAGAAGTTTTTTGTAAGAAGATCGTATGCTTTGTAGTGGCGGTCAAAACTGTCAAATAGTTTGTCTGTTGGAAAATTACTTGAGAACATTGTGCGAGATGTTCCAAAAATGTCTATTGCCTCCAGTACATAGTCTCGTATTTGATCTATTGTCCAAGGGTTCCATAAAAAACCCAATCCGGCGATTTTTAGAGAAACATGCGGAAGATCAGCCAGTGCTCTCATACCTTCGCGCCATACGTCTTTCCAGTTCACGTCGGAGGGAATACCAAGCCCCGTATGATTAATAATTACCGGTATATCGGGGTAGTGTTTGAATAGTTGAGACAAATGCATAAATTGTGAAGGGTATGCATGTAAGTCAAAGCGTAAATTGTATTTGGATAGGTGTGAAAAGCCAACCTTCCAAGCTTCGGATGTTGTAATATCATTTGGGACGGCGCTAATTTTAGGATTAGAATGCCAGTGTATAACTTGTCTGATACCCTTCACATTTTTGCGTTCTGCATGCGCTGCGAGAAGGGGTTCTATATTAGGAGCGTTTAGGGAGGCGGCGGCGACAATGCCTCTGACGATCTCTCCGTTATTTGCTAATTCTTGCAGCCAATCGGTTTCCGCCAAGGCATCACTGGCACCGGCTTCAATATGGACTGTTCCGCGTACATCCCATCCAGCGGCGTCACGCTGATAGTCGTCAATTAGATATGTCTTAGCAATCAATGAGAGGCTGCCAATTGCAGCCTCTTCATCAAAAGGAGGAAGGAGCCAAGGATATGTAAGTTTGTCCAAATCCCATAAATGCATATGTGGATCTATAATGGGAAATTGGGACATATCAGTTCTTCCTATGTGTCGTTTGTTTTTACTTCCAAGCTACGAACTCTTGCCGCTGCTCACCTAATCTTTCGATTCCAAGTGTCACAACATCTCCGGCTTTTAGATACCAAGGCTCGGGTTTTTGCCCTAGCCCAACACCAGGAGGTGTTCCTGTTGTAATGATGTCGCCGGGTAGCAAAGTCATTAACCCGCTTAGGTATGATACGATTTCAGCTACATTGAAAATCATTGTGTTTGTGCTGCCGTTTTGGAGGCGTTTGCCATTTACATCCAGCCACATAGTCAGGTTTTGCGGGTCTCCAACTTCATCTGCTGTTACAAGCCAGGGGCCAATTGGACCAAAAGTGGGGAAGCCTTTTCCTTTATCCCAGGTATCGCCGCGTTCCGTTTGCCAGTGACGTTCTGATACGTCGTTAATGACACAATAACCGGCAACATGATCTAACGCATTTTCCTTAGAAACGTAGGAAGCTTGTTCTCCAATAACGACTCCCAATTCAACTTCCCAGTCGGTCTTTGTTGAATTGCGCGGAATTGTAACTGGGTCATTCGGGCCTTGAATGCAGCTCACCCATTTATTGAAGACTACCGGTTCAGCGGGAATAGGGAGATTAGATTCCGCAGCATGATCAGCATAATTCAGCCCGATAGCTACAAACTGGCGAGTGCCACTGACTGGGACCCCATATCGAGGACTACCTTCAATCAATGGAAGAGACTCTAAGTCTAATGCGGATATCTTTTCCAAAGACTTTTTATTAAGCGCACTTGGCTCAATATCTGATAAATGGGATGATAAATCACGCAATTTTCCAGCATTGTCCACGATGGCTGGAATTTCTTGACCTGATGGACCTACGCGGCACAATTTCATATCGAATCCTTTTATTTGGGTCGCTAAACTGACTGCAAAACCAGATTAGCTTATTGTATGAGCAAAAACATTGTCGCCTTGAAAGATTATTAAGACAAATTGATATCTCAAAACGTCTAACTAATATTTGTAATTACGTCAATTGTCTGTAAGATGCTTACTCTATTTGAGAGCTCTAAATAATGAAATAGCGATCGAAAATGTTGAAAGATATGAAAATATCCATTGTGACCGCGCGCAAAACAATGATGAATCGTTAAAGATGACGTAATGTCAGAGGAGAAAAAATATGCAGAATAAGCCACGTCTTTTAGTGACGCGCCGCTTACCAGAGACTGTTGAAGCGCTATTTCAAATTCAATATGACGTTGACCTTAATGAAATGGATCGTCCGTTGACTGCTGATGAGTTGCGGCAGGCTATGACTGAATATGATGCTATTTGTCCGACAATTACGGATAAATTAGGGGCGGACGTTATAGAAGTTCCTGGTTGTCGGGTTTCAATTTTAGCGAATTTTGGGGCGGGCGTGGATCATATTGATCTGGAAGCTGCTAAGCGTGCCGGTATTGCTGTAACGAATACTCCTGACGTGCTTTCTGAGGCAACAGCTGACCTTGCTTTGCTTTTGATGCTGATGGCCTCGCGGCGTGCTGGAGAAGGGGAACGGGAGCTACGCGCTGGAAAATGGACAGGTTGGCGTCCATCACACATGGTAGGGCAAAGTTTAGCAGGAAAAAAACTTGGTATCGTCGGGTTTGGCCGTATTGGGCGAGCGACTGCTCAACGTGCACGTGATGGTGTGGGTATGAAAATAGCGTACTATAGCCGACGTGAAGCCGAGGATGCCGGTGACGCGCAATACTTTCCTACATTAAAGGCGCTTGCGGCAGATGTGGATGTTCTATCTCTCCATATCCCTGGTGGTGCAGATACACGGCATATAATCAATGCTGAAATTTTGAGTGTTATGAAATCGACATCGATCATTGTGAATACGGCTAGAGGCAGTTCCATTGATGAGAAGGCTCTGGCTAAAGCCTTAAGTTCAGGGAAAATAGCGGCGGCTGGTTTGGATGTGTATGAGCAAGAACCTGCTGTGCATTCAGAGCTTTTAGCATGTGAAAATGCTGTTTTGTTACCACATTTAGGGAGTGCAACCATTGAAACGCGGACGGCGATGGGGATGTGTTCTGCGGCAAATTTGGAAGCTTTCTTTGCTGGGAAAGTACCTAAAGACAAGGTGGTATAGGATTATCGATAAATGTTATTGATATATCTGTTGTTAAAATAGATATATCAATTTAGTGTAGGAGGAAATTATAATTTAGGGAGGAAGAGATATGAAACGAATTTTCATTTACACACTTATGTCGTGTTTTATCTCTGGAGGAGCTGCATTTGCGCAACAGCCGTGGGATCTGCAAGAAGCAAAACCACCTGTTGTCATTCGTGTCTCACCAGATGGAAATGATGCCAATTCTGGTGCATTGGACGCGCCTTTTGCGTCTCTTGTGCGTGCCCAACAAGAGGTGCGTCGTCATAATCGCACTCATAATGTCGTGGTTGAGCTTGCAGATGGCGTATATCAGCTAGATGAGCCGCTTCAGTTTCGGCCGCAGGACGGTGGACAGGACGGGTATACTGTAACCTGGCGCGGCCAAGAGGGGATAAATCCTGTCATCTCCGGCGCGATGAGCGTATCTGAATGGTCCTTATATGATGAAGCCCTCAACATTTATGTGGCCGATACTCCCAAAGGGCTGAATTCGCGTCAGTTGTGGATCAACAATCAAATGGGACAGAGAGGAAGTGTTCAAATAGAGCGCGAAAATGTTTCTTTTGATGAAAGCGGGCTTATATTATCTGGTGAAGCCACGGATATTTTAAAGCGCGTTGAAGACGCTAAATATCTGGAAATAAACGGTATTCAACTTTTCACAAACCGAGTCTCACCAGTGGCTGATGTTGAGGGCAACCGATTGGTCATGCAGCAACCGGCGTGGAAGAATAATATTTGGGGGTATGACACGATTCCATATCCGCCTTATTTTGATGAAAACAACATCAATGCCAGTATTTTCCTGACCAATGCGCTCGCTTTTGTTGATGATCCGGGGGAGTGGTTCATAGACCCTGAAGCTGGCAAGCTTTACGTTATACCGCCGAATGGTGGATCTATGGACAATGTTCAAGTTGATCTCCCTGAGCTTTCTTATTTGGTTTCTATCAGTGGAAGCGAAACAACATTGATCCGAGATCTTTCTTTTGAGGGGCTTCGCTTTTCATACACAAGCTGGTTGCAGCCAAGTAGCCCAGATGGGTATGCGAACCAGCAAAGTGGAGCATTTATTACTGGTGAAACAGATGGATACCCTGATGAGCCGCTAAAAGAATGTAGTTGGGGGTGTCCTGCTTTTGAGACAAGACGAAATGAATGGTCTCAAATACCAAGTGCTGTTCAGGTTTCTGCGGCAGAGAGAGTGAGTTTTGATCGCAATATATTTGCACATTTGGGACAAGTTGCTCTTGGTGTAGGCAATGATGCCAATGCGCATGCAAGCGGTGTTGGATTGAGCACGCGCGGCGTGTCTGTGACTAGAAATGTCTTTTATGATTTATCTGGCGGAGCCATTTTTGCGGGGGGAATTCAGCGTGATGCACATCATCCAAGTGACCCGTATATGGCTAATCGAGATGTTTTGATTCAGAACAATCGTATTCAAAAAGTTAGCCAAGATTATCAAGATAATTCTGCAATTCTTTCAACTTATTTTGATAGTGCAATTATCATTCACAACGATATTTCTGATGCAATGTATGATGCAATTGATATTGGTTGGGGCTGGGGTATTAATGATGTCGGCGGTAATCCAATTTACCGCATGAAAGCGCGAAGTCATTATGATCATTTGGAAAATTTGATATATGACACGCCGACACTGCACAGAAATGTCACCGTTGCTTACAATCGCATCCATGGTGTGAAGAAGTTTTTTCACGATGGTGGTGCAATTTATAACCTATCTGGCAGTGAAGGAACGCGGATTTTTGAGAACTATATTTCAAACATTGGCGACCGAATTGCTATTTATCTAGATGAAGGTAGCAAAGGGATTACGGTTCGAAACAATGTCGTAGAGGATGCATCTGTCTGGCTGAATGTGAATGCTGTGCGTTCAGCTGCGCCACTGCGTGTGACTTATGATAATGTTGCAATCAATAATTGGTTTAATAAAGGCGAAGACAATGGTGGTTGGGTTGTTGGTGCTGGTGATAATCAAATGATTGATAACCACTCTGTGCGCGGTGATAGATGGCCTAAAGATGCCGTTAGGGTTATGGAGGCTGCTGGAATAGAAGCTTCTGCTGGTCCTGTCGAATATGGAGAGGTGCGCTAACTTTTAATAGGCTCATAAAAGTTGTGTCCCTATATTAAAGTGAAGCCTTATATTATCCACGGACAAAACAAATAAAACCGACCAAGAGGCGCGCATATTTCATTGGGATATGCGCGTTTTTTTGGTGCCTTAGTTTCTTGTGTACATGAAAATTACTGGTGAGATCTTATCGTGTTTCTGTGCTTTTTGTGTCGAGATAGTGCGCAATCATTGTTGATATAGTTGCGGCCGACTGCGTAATTTCTGTTAATATGCTGCGTTGAACCTGATTGGGTATGCTGAGTGTAATTGCAGCTCTGATTGCAACCATTATTGAGGGCTGCATTATGCGTTTGTTGCCTATTGGAAGGTCGCAAGAGATATTCGATAATAGCTGGCTAAAACCCAAGACGAGGATTGCTGTATAATTGCATACATACAAACAGCAAAAAGAGCACAAAGCATAATGGGCTTAGTGCTCTTTAGAGTTTTATTTCGTTTATCCGACCTGTTAAGTGTGAGGTCTATTTGACGCTTCGGATTGGTAAAACAAAGAATGATCCGGCAAATACGAATGCGATGGCAGAGATAAATAATACTTTGTAATTATCGCCTGTCATATTCAGCAGCCACGCCGCCCAGATTGGACTTAGGATTTGAGGGATGTTGACCGCTGTGGTGAGAATTCCAAGATCTTTACCTGTTGCTTCTCCATCGGCCTTTGGAAGGACTTGCGTCATCAAAGCCATATCGACCGACATAAACGCGCCATAACCCAAGCCGATAACAGCAGCATAGATAAGCATGCCTTGAACAGTTGGCAGAATGAGAGGGGCGGTCAGTGCTAACCCCATAATGATACTTGCTGCAAAAACCAGAGGCTTACGTTTCCCTAGCCAGTCGGAGAGGAAGCCTGAGCTGAAGGCAGAGAATACAAGCGCAAAAAATGTGATCGTTGAAAGTGTTGCAATGGTGGTGTTTGCATCGGTTTTTGATAGTCCGATATAATCTTGCAATATATAAAGCATATAGGTGATGACTGCTTGATATCCCATATAGATGGTGAAACGGCCAGCAAATGCCCAAGCAAAGTCTGGATGTTTGCGTGGGCTGATCCAGAAGCTTTTCAAGAAATCTGTTAAGTTGAAAGCATCGGGCTTTGGTAAAGTTGTTTTGGGTTCAGGGTTAATGAATACAAATGCCAAACATGCAATTGCGACACTTATGGCAAATCCAGAATAAGCAAGCACGAGCTGGCTTGCTAGAAGGCCGGCGACAATTGTGCCAACTGTAAGGCCCGATGTCATGCCTGCGCCGATAAAGCCAGAAGCTGTTCCGCGTTCTGCTGGTGCAAATCTGTCCGCGATCAATGTATTTGCGGCTGATTGCATGCTGTTGAAAGCGATTGTGGCACCTACCCAAAATAGGGTGATCATCGGAATAGTCGACATCTGTGAGGTTAAAATCAAACAGACAGCTCCAACGAGTGAGCCTATGACTATCCATGGTGCCCGGCGCCCCCATGGTGTGCGCGTTCTGTCAGAAAATGCACCAGCCATCGGGGTGACCAATGTGGAAAAGACAGATGTTACAGCGAAGACGAATGCTAGCCCTGCTGATTTGTTATCAGGATTAATGGATTGAATCTGATTGGGCAGCAGGACCGCTAAGACGCCAGCGTAAAGCGCAAATAATAGAAAGAAAACACTGGTTAAGCTTATTAGAAGTACCCATTTTCTTGATCCATTTACATACATGCTGTCTTGAAAATCAGCAGCTGTAATTGTGGCACCGGGTTCGCCGGTTGCATCTGTTTTTGACATTTTGTTTCCTCCCAATATTTGCCCGCATTTTTTATTTTATTTAAGTGCCAAGCGTTGCTGGGCAGGGGCTGGGCCTAATTGAGTATTATCGATTATAATTGGCTGACGATATGCCTGGCGCGCGTCTTCACATAGGACGAGACCGTGGCCCGGAGTTTCAGATCCGTATATGAAACCATCTTCAATTTTGTACGGTGTCTCTACGAGATGTTCAAAATTCTGGAAGCTGTATTCAAGCCATTCTACTTCTGGCAGGGCCAAAGCCACATTGACACCAAGTTCAAGGAATGTGTTGCCCACTGTGATGGGGACACCCATATCGGCAGCTAGCCAGCCTATGCGCATAACATCAGTAAAGTGTCCGTGGACATTCAGCATATCTGTTGCGTGAGCTTGAATAAGAGCGCGCTTGCCTGAAACGTCTAGATATTCACCGGAATTTATAAGTGTATTTCCTGCAGTTTCGCGCAAGAGTTTTAGACCCTCTATATCAAAACGCAGAATAGGATCTTCTAGCCAGTAAATTTCATGACCAGCTCGGCGAATTGTATCAAGGTTTTGAATGGCTTCTTTAGGTGACCATGCCTCATTTGCATCAATCATTATTTTGGCATTTGGGCCGATAGCTTGTTTAAGAAGGTCGAGGCGATGAATGTCGCGCTCTATTTCTGGTGCACCCACTTTAATTTTAAAGCCCGTATAGCCTTGATCTGCAGCTTGGGTGAAAAGAGAACAAAACACATCATCTGATAAATGGTAGTCGAGACCGCTGGCATAAGCGCGTACTTTGCTACGTTTTGCTCCAAGCATTTTCCAGAGCGGAAGATTGGCCGCTTTGGCAGCGACATCCCAAAGCGCATGCTGGATAGCTTCACCAAAAGGGTGCGTTGAGCGGTTTAAGTGTCCACCACGCGGGCGTTTTACCTGATGAGCCAGTGCAATTGCCGGTTGCCCCTTTAGATTTGGCCAAACTTCTTCATCAAATGTGCGAATCAGTTCTTCTTCACTTGGTAAAGGATGAAATAATGACTGAGCAAACCCAAGACCAACATGTCCTTCTGAATCGATCAATTCGAGAGTGGCGACATGAACATGAGATGCGCGAACTTGACTGTCACCAACAATTCGATCACGAGCGAATTGGAAACGGGTTATGCGGTAGTCGACTAGTGGCATGATTTTGACTATAATGTCCCAAGATGTTGAATTGAAATATCAGACGGGTAAATAGATATGACAGATACAGGCCGAATGCAAGGGGTGATGAATATGGGTGGTCGTAAAAATAACCGTTTGGATAAAAATGCTGGTGTAATTAAAGGCAAAGAAAAAGAGAGCCTGAGCGATGTAGCGTATCAAGCCGTATTACAAGGACTCTTTGATAGGATAGTTCCGGTGGGGGCTTTTGTATCTCAAAGCAAGCTTGTTGAGTTACTGGGTGTGCCTATTCAACCGCTAAGAGATGCGTTGCGTGTGCTTGAGGCCGAAGGTGTGCTGGAAATTCATCCGCGCTCAGGTATCCAATTCTTGAAACCGGATTTGGAGCTAATACGCAGTACATATCAATTTAGGACACTTATAGAGAAGGCTGCTGTGCGCCATTTCGCTGAAATGGGCGATGCTGAAACCGCTGTAAACCTGTTGGAAGAGCACCGCGACGTTGTAGGTCTGATTGAAAAGAATGATATTGATCAAGATATTTTAGAGCGTATCGAGGGGCTTGAGCAAAGTCTGCATGGCAATATCATAGCAAGCATGAATAATCCGCTGATCGAGAATACTGGACGTCGGCTTAAGAATTATGTCGTCCTTATTCGATTAGAGCGCCTTATTACTAAGCCATTGGCGCTTCGTTCTTTAAAAGAGCACATTGCAATACTGGAGGCATGTGTCGCACGAGATGCTGATCGGGCCGAGGCAGCTGTAGCGGATCATTTCCATGCTGCAATGCAGAGAATACTCGGGTTTATTTAAAGCAAAGCTTGTTGAAATATCAGTTGCATTAATAGAGATATCATTGTAATTGATGCTCTATGAGCAAAACAAATAAAGACATTATATTTAATCGGGACGTTTTGGGGCAGCTTGGATTAGGGTGTGCTTCTTTAGGGAATTTATTTCATCAAGTGTCCGATGAAGAAGCAGGGGCGACCGTTAAAGCAGCCATAGATGCGGGCATCAAATATATGGATGTCGCGCCGCATTATGGATTTGGTCTTGCTGAGAAAAGACTAGGTGAAGCGCTTGAAAGATATGATGCCGACGAAAATATTATCATATCTACCAAAGTTGGTCGCAGGTTGGATCCTGTGCCTGACGGAACAGACCTCACTGAGATGCGTCAGGCGTTTTATTCTCCAGAACCATATTACAGCGTGTTTGATTATAGCTATGATTCAATCATGCATTCTTTCGAAGCGAGTAAAACAAGATTACGTCGTGACCGGATAGATATTCTCTATGTGCATGACATAGGACGTTTTACGCATGGCGAAGATCATGCGCAAACCTACCGTAATTTCATGGAAGGCGGTTATCGCGCTCTGCGGGAACTGCGCGACGCTGGTGTTGTGGGTGCGATTGGGCTGGGCGTGAATGAATGGGAAGTGTGTGAAGAAGCACTGAGTGACGCGCCGTTCGATATAATATTACTTGCCGGCAGATATACATTGCTAGAGCAGAGCGCACTGGACAGCTTTTTGCCATTGTGCGCCCAGAAAAACACGCAGCTTGTGATCGGTGGTCCTTATAATAGTGGGATTCTAGCCAAAGGTGTTCGCGGCAATGGACCTCATATTTACGAATACCAGGACGCACCAGAAAATATCATCAAACGTGTCGCTGCCATAGAAGATATTTGTGAGAGATATGGTGTCCCACTAGCTGCTGCAGCTCTTCAGTTTCCGCTGGCCCATCAACAAGTTTCGACAGTCATACCGGGCATGGGCAGTGCTAAACGCGTTCAATCAACTCAATCATTGATGAGCCATTCCATAGATAAAGCATTTTGGGAAGAATTAAGAGCCTCCGAGCTTATTCGGCCAGATGCACCTATTCCAACATAATCACAGGATTTAAATTATGCGTCGTTTAGAAGGCAAAACCGCTATCGTTACAGCTGCAGGTCAGGGGATTGGGCGTGCCACGGCAGAATTGTTTGCTGCGGAAGGCGCGCGGACAATAGCAGTAGATTTGAACCCCGACACTCTGGCAACTCTGGAAGGGTGTGAAACGCATGTTATGAATTTGCTGGATGGAGATGCGATTTTAGCATTGGCCAAAGAGATCAAACACACAGATATTTTGTTTAACTGTGCGGGATTTGTTCATGCAGGTACGATTTTAACGACAGACGAAAAAGATTACGATTTTTCCTTCGATCTGAATGTGAAGTCTGCTTACCGTATGATCCGCGCATTTCTACCAAGTATGGTCGAAAATGGTGGTGGTTCAATTATCAACATGTCTTCAGTGGCGAGTTCCGTTATCGGTGTGAAAAATCGCTTTGTATATGGCGCGAGCAAAGCAGCAGTGATCGGGCTGACTAAATCAGTGGCAGAAGATTACATTGGCAATGGTGTGCGTTGTAACGCAATTTGTCCGGGGACGGTGCAATCTCCATCCTTGGATGAACGTCTTGCTGCGACAGGTGATGCGGAAAAGGCAAGAACGGAATTTATAGCGCGTCAGCCAATTGGTCGACTGGGTCATCCTGATGATATTGCTAATCTAGCTTTGTATCTGGGAAGTGATGAGTCATCATACACGACTGGCGGGACGCACATTATTGATGGTGGTTGGTCTAATTCATAAACGTTGGGAGTTGTCGCTATGTCACAAAGAGTTTGTTTAGCGCTTGATCTTGTCGATGACCAAGAGCTGATTTCTGCATACGAAAAATGGCATAGAGTAGGTAATGTTCCTGTTGAGATTGTAAAATCTATTGCAGATTTCGGTGTCGAGAATATGGAGATTTTTCGTGCCGGAAATCGTATGTTTATGATAATGGATGTTGCAGACAATTTTTCAGAGAATGTGAAAGCTGAAGCTGATTCCAAAAATCCCCATGTGCAAAAATGGGGAGAGTTGATGAAAAAATTTCAGCAACCTATTCCGGCCGCTGGACCGGATGGAACTTGGTTTCCAATGGAAAACATATATCGCCTAACCGATCATATCGCTTATTATAAAGATAAATCATGAGAATTGCATCAACAGCTGATTTTAGAGAAGCTGCGCGTCGACGAGTCCCACGTTTTCTGTTCGATTATGCCGATGGTGGTTCGGGAACCGAAGATACAATGCTCAGCAATTCAGCTGATTTGCGGAAAGTGGCTCTGCGTCAGCGTGTTCTAAAAGATGTTGCGTCTATTGATCTTTCAACTGAGATTTTAGGACAGAAGCAAGATCTGCCTGTCGCGTTGGGACCGGTAGGGATTAGCGGTATGTTTGCGCGGCGTGGTGAAGTGCAGGCAGCTTCATCGGCTTCCAAAGCAGGAGTGCCGGCATGTTTATCGACAGTTTCCATATGTTCGATAGAGGAGGTTGTTGCTGCCACAGAACGTTTTTGGTTTCAGCTATATGTAATCCGTGACCGTTCAGTCATGCTCGATATAATTGAGAGAGCAAAAGTGGCGGGTGCGAAAGCGCTTGTTTTTACAGTTGATATGCCTGTGCCTGGTTCGCGTGCTCGGGATGTGCATTCTGGTATGTCTGGCCCGAATGCAGGTATCCGGCGAATTATGCAGGCTGTTGGCAAGCCTGCATGGTCAGTAGATGTGGGATTGCTTGGTCGACCGCATACTCTGGGTAATTTGGTTGCAGCGCTAGGCCAGGGCGCTGGCATCAATGATTATATGGGCTGGTTGGGCAAAAATTTTGATCCCTCCATTCAGTGGAAAGATCTGGAATGGATTCGTAGTGCTTGGGATGGCCCACTCATCATCAAAGGTATTCTTGATCCTGAAGATGCACGTGAAGCTGTTGCGCTCGGTGCGGACGGCATTGTTGTGTCTAATCATGGGGGCCGCCAACTCAATGGAGCGCTTTCAACGGCACACGCGCTTCCAGCAATTGCTGAAGCTGTCGGAGATCAAATTACTGTGCTGGCTGATGGCGGGGTTCGTTCTGGACTAGATGTCGTGCGTATGCTGGCTTTAGGAGCTGATGGTGTTTTGCTCGGGCGTTTATGGTTGTACGCTTTGGCTGCAGGGGGCAGTGCTGGTGTCACGCAAATGTTTGATTTCCTGAAGCAGGACATGAAAGTGACAATGACGTTGGCCGGCGTAAATAGTATTTCTAAAATTGATCGATCTATATTGGTCGATTAAACGTCGTTTTAATCCAAATTATCAGTGTTTCTGAATTTAGTGCGATATTGTGATCGCACTAAATTTAGAAACTTTGTTCGCCGAGATCACAGCTCGCAATTTTCATCTGAATGGTTTGGGTTTTTGATCCATTGATAAGCATCCACTGTCTCGCCACGTGGTAAGTAGCTCAGTGTGAATTCATCGCCATTGCGCCTGATTGTAACTGTTAATTCCTGTGTTTGTTCGCCTTGAATATGGTCTTGTGGAATAGGGTGTACAATTTCATCACCATTTTGGAGCCCAGCTTGGTCAGCAGCAGATCCTATCACGAGGTTTCTGATAATGCGTGTGGGTTCACTCAATACGGCTGGATCAAACCCTAATTCATATCTGCGAAGTGGAACTTGTGTTCGGGTGAAGCAGGGACCAAAGGCGGAAGCGTCGGGAACGATAAGAGTTCCGTTTAGAAAGTCTTGAAATTCTGCGACTGCTGATGGTCCTAAATGGGTATTTAATTCTTTTTCCCAATCTGAATTAGTTAGCGCATGCCCATTATTTGACTGCTCAAGTAATTTAAGCATCAGGGTATCTAATGTGACTTCGCCTTCTGTTTGGGTGCGCAGTTCATGGTCGACCGTGGCGAAATATAACATGCCTCTATCATACGGGAGTGTCCGAATGCGCGTATCGAGCCAGAATTTTTTCGGAATTTCACTATTTGGAGCTTCCGCCATCAGGCTTGTGTAATATCTGGAGGCGGCGAAGTTTAGGTCTGCCAAGAAGTCTTCAGAAGACATCATTGCAAAGCGGGTAGGGAGGCGCGCTTGGTAGAAAACGGCGAGTCCTTCGCCAAACCATGAGGATTCAAGTCCGCCTGGTTCTTCGATGAAAGGTTGAAATGTATGGAACATTTCATGGGCCAATGTGCTTTTTAGTCCTGATATAGTGGTGTCACCTTGCTCGCCAAAAGTTGTGACGAAGGAATGGTGCAGACCAACACCACCGCCTGCGTTTACGGGATTGTACCTTAAGAATACTCCGTAAGGAGGGACTTCTTTCATACCGAAAAATGCGCTGTAGTGTGTGTATAGATCAGCAGTCCAATGCATGAGATTTTCTGCATCGAATGGTGGTGTGCCATACCATGCAGAGAAGAAACCATTCTCAGGCACGATTTCAGGATAGGTCTGAACATTCCCCATCATGTAGAAAGACATACGCATTGTCACAGCAGTCATTTCAGCGCTGACATGTCCTTCTCCGATTGAACTAATGCCGCGACTTTCGGGCGGAGCGGCGGTTAAATCCCAATCTATTTCGGTTTGATAGGAATCATCACCGGGTGGTAAAATGAGGAAGACATGTCCTGCCGCTGATGTCCCACCATCTTTACTTAGAAATGAGAAAGGCGGTGCTGGTCCACGCGGCGGCAGGCTTGCATTTGCAGGAACAGTGTAAGTTACATGAATTGGACCATCAGGTTGCCTATCAGCATACCAGAGCCTTGAATTACCGCCTATGACAGCATCACCGGCATTTTGCTCGTCTAAAGTCTTATCCATAGCTGACAAAGTCAGCGGGCCATTCGCATCATTTGCTTTTAAATCAGTCACGATTGTTGCGACTGTATCCACATTGCTAGACACTAAAGGGATTTGTAAAACAGGTGCATCTTTCTGGAATGTTTTTCCAGAAATCTGAAGTTGGATTTGGACAGAACCTATTGTGTCTGGGGCATCGACACGTGCTTGAGGTGCGAGCGTCAAATTTATGTGAGGCGAGGCAATATTGCCCGAGTCCGTGTCTTTAGGAGCAGTTGGATTACACCCTGTCACGAGTAATAAGAAGGCGAACAAAGCTGTGATCGGCATAGGTTTCATTGGGACATTCTCATTCTAGGTGTGACTATAAAAGTCATATAGCGTGTAAACTTGCTCAATCTTAGGTCGGTTTTGACTCAATTCAGATAATTTGAAACTTATAGGATTTTGATGGATAAAGTATGCGTATATTCTGGTTTTTTAATATAGGGTATGTCGTATGAGTGAAGAGTTGAATGTATTTGATGTTAAAATATTGGAGCAATTGCAAAAAGATTGCAGTCTCTCCACTGTGGAGCTGGCGGATGCAGTTGGGCTGTCTCAATCCCCGTGTTGGAGGCGTCTTCAACGTTTGAAGGATGAGGGATATATCAAGCGCCAAGTGGCGATACTTGATCGCGAAAAATTTGGATATGATCTGCGTATTTTTGCGCTTGTAAAAATGCGACGCTTGTCTGATACCGAACGCGAAGCATTCACGCGCAAAATTGCAACCACGCCTGAAATAATGGAGTGCTACTCGATTTTTGGAGAAATGGATCTTATGATGAAGATCCAAGCCAAATCCATGTCGTGGTATCAGCATTTTTTAATGGAGTTCCTTTTAAAACTTCCAGGTGTTGAAAACATAAATTCAACGGCGACATTAGGAGAAATCAAGTCTACCACGGCTATTCCAGTGCGTGGCTCTATGGCTTTGTAGGCGATAGGGGAGTTTCCACTCTCCTAGTTTGCTTTAGCCATACACTCGACTTCGACGGTTGCATTTAGCGCCAATCCATCAGCTGCAAAGGCGCTGCGTGCTGGCATTTTTCCCGGTGTAAAATACGTCACATAAACTTCGTTGAAGTCTGGCCAATTGCTGATGTCATCTAGCATGACAGTGCATTTGAACACGTCCTGCATTGTAACGCCTGCGTGTTTAGCGATTTCGGAAATGGAATCCATAACCTGACGAGCGTCGTCTTTAAAGTCTTCAGCGCCGCCATTGGGACCGCCGATTTGACCTGAAAAATAGACAACGTCTCCAACTGTTACTGCACCAGAAAAAGGAATTTTTCCTGACTCTATCAATGCCTGTGTCGCGCCCGGTAGGGGCGTGTATTGGATTTCTGTTTTCAATGCTTGTGATTGATCAGCTTTATCCAAGCGGGCTGGCGGCGTCGAAAAAGGAATGATGTTGAGCGCTTTGTAAATCTCGTCTGGGAAATAAACATTTCCATCAACAACAACCATTCTAGGTGTTTTAATCGCTTTGATATCTTTTATAGGATTGCCGGGCAGTAATACGAAGTCGGCTAGTTTGCCAATCTCTATTGAACCGAGGTCTTTTTCCTTACCGACATGTTTTGCAATGTCTAATGTCGCGATACGTAAAACGTCTTTGGCTGGAATGCCAGCTAAAGTGTATAATTCTAATTCACGATGCATGGTGAAGCCTGTCCCATTGTCTGTGCCGGGTAGCAAGCGAATGTCATTATCATATAGCCGTTTGATCGTATCAAGAATGCGTTGGAAGCCGTCTTTGTAGGCTTGATCTGCACCTTCATCTTCTAGCTTCACAAACGAGCGTTTGCGATTGCGCTGGTAGGAAATAGGCATATGCGAGAAATAGTCGGTGGCAATGGCTGGGACTTTTCCGGCACGACTAAGCATTAGAAGCTCAAGAATTACGCCTGTCGTATCAATTCCAACATCATTGTCTTTTAGCTTTTCTAGTGTGCTGCGGACTTCTGGTTGCTCTAAGTCTAGATTGGAGGCGCGCGCCATAGCAGTTAGTCTAAGAGGGGTGCGTGTGTCTTCGCCATCATCAAGCAACCAGCCGAGCATTAATTGGTTCATATGGGTGATTTCATCATATCCAGCTTCGATTTGGCGGTCTGGATGTGTGAAAGCTGGAACATGACCAACAATTGGTAAATTATGTTTGTGTGCTTCAGCAACGACAGCTTCATACCAATCAGGATTGAACGAGTTATAGGTTTTGATGAAATCATAGCCATTGTCAGCATACCATTTAACAGCATCAACTGCTTCTTTTTCAGTATCGGCTATTATCCCGTAACGAGCAGAATATGTGCTTCGTCCTTCGAGAAATCCACCACGGGCAATAAGGCGAGGGCCTGCAACGTCATGACTTTTCTTTTTTTCTATAATGTCTTGAAGGTATTCGTTTTGGTTTCCCATATCGCGCGTGGAAGTGACACCAGCAGCCAGATAATAAAGGCCATTTTGAAGGCTTGTATGCGAGTGCATATCAGTCAATCCGGACATAAGTGTGCCGCCTGCGCCATCAAATACAGGGTAGGCTTTTGTGTAGATATCATTGGGTGAAAAGGCTTTAATGTCTGCAATGCGGTTGTCTTTTACAAACACAGTCGATGCTTTGCTTAAATCACCCGACTCTGGTGAATAAATATGTATGTTTGCAACTGCAAAGCCTGTTTCATATGTGTTGGTAAGGGATTTTGCGAGTTGGGATGCATGTGCGATTGATTGCTCACGTGCGATATCCATTAAATCTTGTGAAAAAGCTTCATAACCCTCTTTGATAATGGACCCGGATTCTGAGAGTTTTGCAAAAAAATCGCCGCTTTCATCTATCGCAATGAGTGAGCCTGTCGAATTGGCACCTGAAAGGCGGTATAGATCGAATACCACTTCTAAATCATCGTGAGATAGAGTGCGTTTGGCGAGGTGGTTGAGTGTAAGCTCTCCTGCTGGAAGCAGTGGCATTTTATGATCTTCGTCTTTTAAAAGAGCTTTTGCGTAGACATAATCATCCCATGGTGTGCCATCATTCATTAGATATAGAGCGGGCTCGCTAAGCGTCGTTTCGCCGTCGTCAGCCTGACTTTTCCATTGCGCTGTATCGTCTGTAATATGGAACCATTCATCAACAGTGCCGCCCATGAGGCTCGTGCCTTCTAGTGTCCAGTGAACGGGCACTAAATTTTGATTTAGTGTCAATTTTGATTTCGACTTAGGGCCACGACCATTATCATCGACATGGAATTGAATTGTGGTGGTATCGCCCTTGGTGTTGGCTTTGACATATCCGACATTCTCACCATTAGACATGATGCTGAGACTTTGTTTATCGTCCGCATATGACAGGGAAGGGGCCATAGCAATGACGCCGATGGTCACAAACAAACGGGACATTTTGAGCATTAGCCGTCTTTCTATTGGGAAGTTTTATCAGATGTGGTTTCGCGAACGAGCTCGCGAATTAGGTTCGTAAATATAGGAAATTGCGTTGTTTCTTCATACGGGGAATGACCACCTTCAAGGATTTGAAAATCGACTTGATTTGCAGGTAACCCAGAATGATCGAGAATATATTCTACTGTACCTGCTGGCACAGCTAAATCACGCATTCCTGTAAACACTAAGAGCTGAGTTTTGTTGTGCTTTGTTAGATAGTCACGCAAAGGTTTGATCGCTGAAAGCGTGGGAGAATAGGCGCGACCGGAGGACCAATTCCAACCAAAATTAGCATCTAAATTCAAAGATCTATAATCGTCTTCAAATTCAATCCCAGTTTTTTCTTTTAGGTAATCTGCGATATCAGGCGCTGCGATTACATTTGAGCGGCCAAGGGCCAATGAAGGATCGTTTGCAGCGTCTGGTCGGTCTTCGCGTTGCGGAGGTTTTTTGACGACGGCTTTTGCTGTGTTTAACCGGCTTATCAGTTTATTGTCTTTTGCGAGCAGGTTTTCTAGGAAATATTGGGTATCTATCCGCAGATTTTGAGACAAGATCGCGGCCTTATCCAAACCTGTAAGCTTGCTGAGGGTTTGTGCGATGTGCTCGGCTTCATCTTGAGGAAGCTTGTCGCCTTTTTGGAGGGCTAGAAGATATTCGGTTTCAGCAAATTCTTGCGCGCGATCGAAGACGTCTCTTTCAAGCGGGAGATCTAATGCGGACTTGCCATAGCGCCATGCTGTGGCTGTCATAGCGGGGAGGGTTGAAACAAAAGCCTGATCATAGTTTGAGAGGCTGCCATCGAGCATTGGGGAAACCATAATCAAACCGGCTGGGGTCACTTCTTCCAGATAGGGTAGTAATTTACCGAGACGAAAGCCGCCATAGCTTTGTCCTGTAATGAAGATGGGTGCGTCTTCTCTTTTGTATTCTTTTATCCAAGTGCGAATGAATAAAGCGACTGCTTCGGCATCATTGTTGATGTCTAGATATTTATCTGCAGCTTCGTCACTATTTGAGCGACTAAATCCCGTGTCGATCGGGTCAATAAAAACAAGATCTGCAGTGTCTATCAATGAGTCAGGATTAAGCGGGAAAGCAGGCTTTGTTTTATCTGTTTTATTGCGGGTAAATGGTCCCATTGAAAAATGGAGAGGGGAGGAAGATGCGCCCGGACCGCCATTGAAGAAAAATATAATGGGGCGTTTGTTGTCATTGCTTTTTGAATTTAAAAGGTAACTCGTTGCAGAGAGAAAGGGTGGGGGGTCTCTTTCTGCAACGAGCCCTATTTCAAGTGAATCCCACTGGATTGACACATGAAATTCTGTGTTCAAAGGGTAGGATATGTCTTTCTTCACGACGTTGAAGAAGATCGGGGGGGGGTGACTTCTTCAGGTGTCTCACACTGAGCTGTCGTTCCAGATAGTGGCAAAACGCTGAACAGGCAGCTCAATACTATTTTTCGAAAGATCATATCCATTTGAATATTCTCGTCTTTAAAACGCAGAACTACTATTCCAAAATCCTGCCACTTACTCTGTTGTGGCAATGATTATGCGGTGTATTCACGTATTTGGAAATGTTTATGTCCAGAAAAGAACCAGCTCTCTAAAGTTGACAATTCATCACCATTTTCGAGATTTATGATGAGGTAACACACTGGAGGTAGGTCAATGAAAATGACTCGTAGAAACTATTTAACACTGAGTACAGCAGGTCTTGCTGGTGCGGTTTCTGCATGTGCTTACGGGGCCAATAGTGAAGCTTACGCTGCTAACGAAACGGTGACGAATTTTCCCGATCGACATAGTTTTGATTTAGGTAAAACCGTCTATCTAAATGCCGCTTCACAACATCCAATGCTGCGTCAATCCCAAGCAGAAATAGATGCGTATTTGGCGCATAAAAAGACGTTTGCTCCTGGCGATGACTATCATCTGAATACAAAAGCGCCCATCGAGAAATTTGCCAAACTTGTGAATGTTGATCCATCTGACTTGACCTATGTTCAAAGCACGACAGCTGGTGAACAAGCCATTTTGCGCTCTTTAGGTCTGCCAAAGAAAGGAGCAAAAATAGTGACGGATACACTGCACTTTTTCGCTTCTCTACCAGTCTATGCAGATTTTGAGAAAAAGGGCTGTGAGGTGACGTGGGTTAAGGCGCGTGACAATAAAATTCATATGGAAGATATGGAAAAAGCTATTCAACCGGGTACGAAGCTTGTGGCCTTGTCTTTAGTTTCAACTTTTAATGGCTTTCAGCATGATTTGAAGGCTGTGTGTGATCTTGCTCATTCCAGAGGTGCATTGGTTTACGCAGACATAATCCATGCGGCAGGCTGTATTCCATTAGATCTTAGTGAAAGCGGCGTGGATTTTGCGGCATGTGCCAGTTATAAATGGCTTATGGGAGATTTCGGTCTAGGTTTTCTATATGCCAGCAAGGCTGGGCGTGCACATCTTGAGCGTTCAAATTGGGGCTATTATGGTATGAGTGAGTTCAAGTCTCACATATATCCTTTTGATCCACCAAGTGACACGATTGTTGATTACGCTTTTTCTGATGATACGTCTGGCTGGTTTGCTCTGGGAACTTATAACCATGTAACTGCTGCTCAGTTGAATGGATCGCTAGAGTATATTCTGGCGCATGGTGTTGATAAGATCCAATCACATGCAAATTTGCTTACGGCGCAATTGGTAGAGGGCATGCAAACGCGTGGATTTGATGTCATTACACCCGAAGGTACATCCACCCCGATTGTTGCAGCTGCCTACCAAGATGCAAGAGAGAAGCTTGGCGCTCGGTTTAAGGATGCAGGTATATCAACATCTATATCGACACACCGTATTCGTCCTAGTGTGTCAGTGTTTAACACCTCAACAGACATTGAGCATTTCCTAGATGTTCTTGGAAATGCTCAATAAAAAATCATTTCTGAAGAATGAAATTTTTCAAATCCTTGCTAAAAGCTTCAGATGTTCCACCTAGATAAAGCATGTGACCTGATGGGTATTCTTTAAAGGTCACTCGATCGAGAGGAACACCGCCAGACTGGATTTGATCATAGGCGGCGGCCGGTGTTGTTACCAGATCATAATATCCTGAGGCTACAAAAACGCGCAGATCTTTATTGCGTCGTAAAGACCAAGCAAGTTCCTGCGCGCTATTCTTTGCAGGGACTGGTGTAAATCCGCGTTCAAAATTCCAATAAGGTAGCAGGTCTTTCCAGCGAATTGCAGTGTAAGGACGCGCGATTTCTACACCGAGATGTTCGCTCAGCAACATATGAAAACCAGCGACAAATCCAGGAACATACTGCGTCATTGCCGCGTCATCTGCAACAGGGTCGTGTCCTGAATTGACGAGAGGAAGTGTGTAGCGACTATCATAGAGGCCAACTTGTAAGCCTTTGTTTTGCAATGCCGTGTTGGAAAATTCACCTTCTGTAACGACCAGATCATCGCCAATTTGTTCTTCGGTCAGCCCCGTTAGTTCTTTCAATTTTTGTAGGATTAGCTCTTTTTCGTTTATCGAAAGAGTGCCGTTATCTGCTTTTAGTAAAGCTTCAAAATAGGTCGTTTTTGAGAATTCAAGGGTTTGATTATAGAAGCTTTCGATTTCTTCTTCAGGCTGTGTCAGACCATGAAAAGCGGCGGTGACAGCAATGCCTGGCAAACGCAAAGCGTGTGCTTTTAAAATCTCATTTTGAGCTTTAGGAGGCGCTGTTGCGCTGTGTTTGTCCAAAGTTGTGCCTAGAAGAATAATACCGTCTAGCGTGATCCCACGCATTACACCGGGAGGAAAAGGACTCCCCAAAAGTGCGCGAGGCAAAATCGCGGCCCGTGTTGAGCCATAACTTTCTCCTAAAACGTATTTGGGAGAATTCCAGCGTTTGTTTTGCGTTAGCCAAAGCTCTATAAATTGAGCGATTGAATCCGCATCTTCATCAACACCCCAGAATATTTTGGGATCTGTTCCATTGAGGGGACGGCTAAAGCCTGTCCCAATAGGATCAATAAAAACCAGATCAGCATAGTCTAAAGGTGAGTTTTTATTATCAATGATTTCAAAGGGTGGGACATTTGTGGGGTTTACATCTTTGTCCAATTTTAGCTGCTTGGGGCCAAGTGCCCCCATATGCATCCATAACGATGCTGAACCTGGACCGCCATTGAAAACAAAGAGCACAGGACGGTTTGCAGTGACTTTATCTGTTCGAATATAGCTGAAGCTAAAAATGCTGCCTGTCGTGTTGCCTGCTGTGTCTTTTAAATAAGTTTCTCCCGCAATTGCATCATAGGAGACCTTGTCGCGTCCAATTTTAATTTGGTGCTGAGTTATCTTGCTATAAGGGGAGGGCTCACCTTTAAAAGTTGGAACAATTTCAGACGATGGAATGGGATTTTGAGCAAGGGAAGTAGGCAGCATTGTTAGGTGGAATACACAGATACCGATACTAAATATTTGAAGCAGTTTCATTGCGTAACTTCCTTTGTTTTTTCAGCAATATAAGCAACTGCTGCAATGTCTTGGACGATGTGTCCTAGAGATTTGAAAATGGTGATGTCTTCACTGCTTGTTCGTGCATCTAATGTTTTAGAGGCCACTTCGCCAATTTCTCCGAGAATATGGTTTTCTGAAATTGCTTTATTTGCCAATGCATGCCTGTATTCGGAGCCTTGGCTTTCTACAGAAGTTTTTGAATCAACAATAAATTTTGAGATAGATACAAGTGCGTCATCTATTTCACGTGGTCCATCAAAGCTTGAACCTACTACGTTCAGGTGTGTACCTTTGGAGACATGGTGTTGGTGTAGAATAGGCGTCGAAGCGCTCGTAACTGTACATATTATGTCAGCTTTTGCGCATGCGGTTTCAACGTGTTGATACGGGGTGCATTTTATGCCTGTAAGCTGCTCTATTTTCTGAGTAAGTTGCGCGGCTTTGTGAAGGCTGCGGCCCCAAATACGGATTTCATTGATTTGTCTGACTTCCAATATAGCTAGCGCATGATGAAATGCCTGTTCACCAGTGCCTAGAATAGTCAAAATACTTGCTTCTTTGCGCGCAAGCAGATTGGTTGCCATGGCGCTAGTGCTTGCTGTTCTAATGGCGGTGATAGCACTCGCATCGGCGATGCAAGTGGGGGCGAGTGTGTCTTTATCGAAAGTAACGACAACGCCCTGATGAGAGCCTGATGTTTTGTCAGTTCGGCTCGGGGAAACGGCAACAAGCTTAGAGCCAAAAATATCGAAATCGCCTAACGTACCGCCCATAATACCAAACATTTTATCTGCACCTAAAGGCAGAATTTGTCGGAGCATTTGGCGTGTTTCATTCGATGACAGTTTGATCATTGCATCCTGCATTATGCGGATGCAATCGATATAGGTTAGGTGAGTTTCTACGTCTTTAGCAGAAAAAACGCGCATTTATAATGTCTCGTCGAGATTGCTTTGTTCACCTGTAATAAGGGTTTTCAAATCCTCACAGAATAGTTTGGCTGAGTTTTCTATTGAATAAGCCATGTGGCCACCTCGGTAAAAAGATAGTTTTACGCGGTCTTTGGGCCAATCGGATTGCATTGCTGCATAGCGTGCACCACCAACAGTGGTTTGCGCATCATGATAGCCGTTGGAAATGACCAAACGAAACTCAGGGTTGGCTTCAAATGCTGGGTTTAAATGATCCCCATATGCATACGCGCCAAATGGTGACACATCTATCCAATCCCAACTTGGCAGGCCGCCAAAATATTCACCATTCACATATGAGTCGGGCAATGGAAAACCAAACACGTCTTGGAAATAGGATGTAAAAGCTTTGATATAACGCTCATAAATCACTCTAGAAGGATCAGCAGGACCTTCTTCATCAATTGAGCGTGAATACCGGATATCGGAGTTTCCAAGGAGTAGTTTTTTGTCTTTGAAAAGTTCGCTACGGTATTGTTGCTTGGTTATGCGGATATTGTTGTCGACATAAAATTGCGCAGGGATGCCAGTGTATTTTTCTAGCTTGGCTGAAATCGATTGTACTTCGTTTGCTGAGAGCAGATTGCCTTTATAGAGAGCTGCTAAATATTCACTGTCCGCAAAGGATGTGGCTTCGTTTATGAAGCTTTCAAATGTATAATTAGCTTTATCTGCAACATCTAAATCCCATGCGGCAGCAGCTAATGTGGGGAGTGAAGCGACATAGCTAATGATGTTTTGTTTGCGTTGCGCGTATTCTATAATGTTGACGGCTTGTCCCATCAGCATCACACCTTCAAGTTGGATGTCTGGGTGTTGCGTTGTGAGCATGCCGGCGGCCAATGCGGCGCGCATCGTTCCAAAGCTTTCTCCAACAATAAATATCGGTGCTTGTTCTCGATTATGCAGCTGTAACCAAGTCGTTGCGAAGTCTACAAATTGTTGAGCGTCTGCTTCAAGTGAGGTGTAGACGAGTGGATCAATACCTTCAGATACTTTGCTAAGTCCGGTTGAGGCTGGATCAAAGTAGACAAGGTCGGCGACAGCTAGAGGGGAATATGTATTTTCAATGAGTTTTGCATTTTCTACATTGATAGAAATATCATCGTCAAAAGCAACGCGATAAGGGCCTGTTGCCCCGATGTGAAGTGGTATGGACGATGAGATTGGACCGCCATTGAAAACAAAAAGAACGGGGCGTTCCGTCTTTGCGGTTTCATTTTCAGCAACGTAAGAAATCGTAACTAGTTTTGCCCCGAGTTCTTTGGAATTTTTTTGAATCTCGATTGTTTCTAATGCGGCTGTATAGGAGATTTTCTTATCTCCGAATATGCCGGTTTTTGAAACAGAAGTTTCGTATACGGATTGACGATGCAGTGTTGCATCATTGCCTTTGGTGGCATCCGCGACTGGAGCTGCATTGCAGCTCCAGAACATTGAAGTAGCGGCTATAATTGCCGTGAAGAAAAAGAAAGGTTTTTTCATTTTAATCCATTCATTTTCAAGTTGTTAGCTAACGAAATGCTAGAACATATAGTTCAGTCCAACAAAGTAACGGCGACCTAGAATGTCACCATAGCTCAATGATGGGTAAGAAGGTGCTTCATCAAACATGTTTTTAACACCAGCGCGAACGGTCAAACCATTTTGCAATTCATAAGCTGCTGATAAGTCATGAGTGTAGTTTGAGCTGATGAGGTGGTTTGGATTGTTTTCAATCGTTGCACCTTCTTCAGCTAGGACACTGTCCAGATAGCTCATTTTATATGTCGCACGGAATGGGCCGTTAACATATCCAGCATCAATTCTTGCGGACCAGTCTGGCTGGTCAACAGTTCCATCTGTTGAAACAAATGTTGTTCCTGTGACGGACGTTGAATAATCAGACACGTGTGTCGCTTCTACCCCAAACGAAAACTCTCCAGATAAGCTTTTAGCGATATCAGTTAAGTCAAAACTATAGTTTGCGTAGTAAACTTCACCTCTGAAAACGACTTGCCCAGCGTTAAATGTCGTTGTCCGTCCAGATATTACCGAACCTGCCTGAATGGTTGAATCTGTGCTCGCTTGAAGACGTGTAAAGGCAGAACAAACATCAGCGGTTTGACCAACACTGTCATAACAGGCAGCCATAAAGTCTTCTGTCGTGAAGGCGGACAATCCGTCTTCAAGGTCAATTTCTATTCGGTCTACAGATAGCGATAGGCCTGATACTAGGAAGTTATCAAACACTATTCCATATGTTGTTGTGTCAGAAACTTCGTTTTGTAGTTCTGCATTTCCACCCGAAGTGATGGATGCATAGGTGAAGTTTTCAGAATAGTCTTGGAATGTGTCTAGATTAGCATATTGCGGGTTCGCAGCCCATTCAGCTTCACAATTTGCACGGCGAAGAGCGGGATTTGGACCGGCGTTGATATTGTCTGAATCACAAGGGTCGTTACCAATGCTGGAAAGTGCAACTGATGTTGGAGCAAAGAGCTGTTCTAAGCTTGGTGCACGGAAGTTTCGGCTTTTTGTTGCACGAGCTGTGATGCCGTCAAGAATTTCCCAACGTAGTCCCGCACTCCAGACAGATTCTTTACCTGCTATCGAGTTTTCTACATATCTATATGTACCATCCAGCTCTAGAGCATGAATACCCGGAATAGACATTTCTGGACTTACAATAGGGACGAGTGTTTCAATTGAGAATTCATTCGTGCCGTATGATCCTGAGGTTGCCTCTTGTGGTGTGCCAGTGTCGACAAGTCCAAGTAGGTTTGCTTCGAGCGGTGTGTATCTGGCGTGTTCGTGACGGTGCTCATATGCGAGAACTGCATCAATAGGACCGGCGGGCAAGTCGATGATTTGTGTGCCTATTGTTGCCAACAGACCCATTTGTTCGTTTTCGTAAGTGTTACCGGTCATAACCGATACATATTGACTAGCTGCGCTGCTAATATTGCCTGCACCAAATGGGTTGAGTGCGACACAGCTTGCATCATCATTTGTTGAATCACTATCTGCATTTACGCTACAGACCGCTGTGCCAGTTCCATCATCGACTGCGTTGATAGCTTTATTGAACTTTGCGAAATCGACTCCCCAAGCTTTTTCACTACCACTCACTTCAGCGTAGCTACCTGAAATCTCCCAGTAGAAATTTCGATCTCCGGCATCAAAATCACCTTCAAGCCCAAGCATGAGACGCGCAGTGTTGGTTTCATTTTTTGTCAGGTTTGAGGGGGCTAGGTCATCATAGAAATGACGTGACAACCACATTGGTGCACCAAAACCAAAGGCTGGGTTGGCAGCACTTAAGTCGGCGACATTTTCATCTGTCAAAAATGCGTTGGTGGCAAAGAAAGGTATTGCCCCATAAAATGGGTCAGCTTGGTTTAGTACAGATCTAACATAGCCTTGACCAATGCTTTCCGCGTCTGTTTTAGAATATAAAAACTCACCATTTAAGCGAATGTTTGATGCAATATCATAATGGCCAATAAGGTTGGCTGTAATTCTGTCGACACCTGTGCGCAGACCTACAAGGTCGGAATAACGTGTACCTTGCCCACCTTCGGCAAATGGAATGCCGACAACATTTCCTGGGTCGTATGAAGTGAGGCCGCCATCTGATCCAAACTGGATCGGAGAACCATCAATGTTTGTTTGAAAAAAGGTAAGCGGTGCAGGCGTGTTATAGACGACGCCATTGCCATTAAAATTCCAGAAATAGGCTGGAAGAATTTCAGCAACTGACGGAATACCATCATTTGGACCTGTATCCAGAGGATTGGCGAGGGTGATACGAGAGCGGTTTGAGGCGTCAAAATCAGAGAAGCGCGCGATTGGGGAGGTGGAGCCTTCAATGTTGATAGCTATGTTACCGCGATTGTCATCGAAGTTTTTACCTGCAGTTAGTCTGTAGGATGTTTGCTCGTAATTACCTTGCTCAGTGTCACCATATTGAAGGTCTAATTCCAAACCGTCATAGTCATCTTTCAAAATATAGTTCACAACACCAGCAATAGCGTCTGAACCATAAACGGCGGCACCACCAGCCTGAACAACGTCGACCCGTTTAATCAAACCTGTTGGGATGATATTGGCGTCAACTTGAGATTCGCCAAGCCCACTAGATGTGGTTACGAAACGTCTGTTGTTCACAAGTGTAAGTGTGCGGCCAGCGCCCAAGCCAAAGATATCAGGATATTGTTGTCCACTACCGGAGGCATCACCGCTTCCATCGGCTTGATTTAGTTGTGGAGCAAGCGCTGTCAGGTCATTTAGCAAGTCTGATGCAGTGCTGTAGCCTCGGTCTGAAAAGACTTCTGGAGTTATAGACGTAATAGGTGATGGTGTTGATGCCACTGATCGCTTGATACGACTGGAAGTGATCGTCACAGTCTCCATTTTTGTCGTTTCAACGACTTCATCCGTTGTGGCCGTCTGTGCGACAGCTAGTGGAGAAAGTACGGTCGGTAGCATAGCGATTGTAGCACATGTAGAGAACATGCTTTTTAGAAAAATAGACTGGCTCATCATTATCCCCTGAGGTAGCTGTGTGGCTTGTTTCTTAGCTTTTTGGTTGCCCTTAATTATCCACGCTAAGAGGTTGTCGATGGTTTTTTTATACTTATTTGCGGCCCTGAAGCGGTGGCTTTGCAACAAATATGCGACAATTCCTGCTTGGAGCATAAAAATTCCTCTTCATCGAAGAGACTTATTCTTGCTCTGTACGAGGCGTGCTGAGGTAGTTTTTACGTCCGTAAATTACATAATAAAGTATTCCAATTAGAGACCAGATTAGCAGGGCGAGAAAAGGTCTATAATCTGTTTGGAATCCTAAAATGATAATGATGACACTTAAAATAACGCCCAGATAACCAAGTGATTTAATAACTTTGCGAGATGGTTTGAAAAAAGCTTGGTCGTGCAATTGAGGCTCAAGCTTTAACAATCGAATGCTGCTTAAACATATGGCGGCATATTTTAGAAGTGTTGGGATGTTTACTGCAAGGAATAGAAAAATAAGACTGTCAGGTGTAAAGAGACCCAAGCAACATAGTCCAAAAGTTAAAATGACTGCATTTCTTGGTATGCCATTTTTAGGGTCTATCTTTGCAAGTGCTGACGGAAGCATTCCTGATTTGGCCATGGCGTATAAGAAGCGTGTCAGGATAATGAATGTGGCGTTAATCGAGCTTCCGATTGAGACGATCGCAGTTAGAAGAATTAGCCATTTCCCGTAGGTGCCTATACTTATTTGTGCGCTATCCAATAAAGGCGTTTGCGTCGCGAGTAGGTTTGTGTGTCCGAGCACACCAATAGTGACGACAGCGACAATCAAATATACAGTGCATGTTAATAACACTGACAAAACAATGCCCAATGGAATCGTTTTCTTTGGTTTTTTGATTTCTCCACCGACTTCGACTGCGCTTTCTATTCCGAGAAAGAGAGAAATCATTAGAGGTATCGCAGCCAAGGTGCCGGATAAGCCCTGCGGTGTGAAGGGGGTGAAGTTTTCGATCTGAATATCTGGAATGCCCGTGATTGAATAAAGTGTACACGCAGACAATAGAATGCAGAGCATCAGCATTTGTCCAAAATTGGCGACGGATATTCCGATCATATTCATGAGAAATACGAGGAGGAAAAAAACAAATATTGTCGGTTTTGATGGAAGATCTATAACGTTGCCGATATAGCTGACCAGTACCATTGTTAAGACTACTAAGGCCGCCGTACTGCCAGCAATGCGTAACCAGCTAATGAAAAAACCTGCAAAGGGTGAGATAAATCGACGGGGCCATTCAAATGAAGCCCCTGTCACAGGGACGGCAGACCCCATAAAGGCATAAATTAAAGCAAATATGATCATCGGGAACATGGCAAGCGCCATGGAAATGAGCATGCCCGGCCCAGCTAAGGAATAAGCAGGTGGTATGATCGAAAAAATCGAGACACCAATTGCTGTGCCCATACCCAAGGAGACAACACCCCACAGGCCTATGTCCCGACTTAATGTTGTTTTGCTTGATTTCATTGAGAGTTAAACTCGCGAACGGATTGTGCAGAAGAGACTGAGTGGTTTTCTTTAAAGGCAATGAGACCTTCAGAAAGGCGCTTTAGTCCTTCTTTGAGAATTTCTGGTGTGCATCCATAGCCAATTCTTATGTGTCCAGCAGCGCCAAAACACTCTCCGGGTATGACTGCAACATTGTGATTGTTTGCTAGCCAGTAGCTAAAATCAACTGTATTTTCAATGCCGATCAATTTGGGAAAACAAATGCAACTATGCAGATCTGTGCTCATTTCTATGTGGTTGGATTCACTCATTTTGGTGAGCCAGCGTTTCATGACGGGTGTGGCTGTATCTACGATATCACGTCTTAGAGCGTCCAGTTCATTTGACCGCAGGAGAGTTTGGGCTGCAACTGCATGAGACAATTTCGATGTCGTCATATCATGTTCGCGAACATAATTCTTTATGGGTATCAGGGTTTGACTGCCTGCGAAGATCCAACCAAATCTGAGTGTATTTAAACCATAGTTTTTGGTTAGGCTGCCAATGCGTATGATATTGGGGTGTTCTTGAACTTTTAAACCATTAGAGAATTGTTCTTTATAGTCCAAATAGACTTCGTCTATCAGCAGATAAATTTGACGCTTTTCAAGTTCCCGCGCTAACCCTTGCAAGTCTTGCAATGGGGTGTAGGCCCCACTGGGGTTATGTGGATTTGAAATGATGACTATTTTTGTGTTGGCTTCCAATTTGTCTAAAATATCAGGAAGTGTGATTTCAAACTCTGGAGCTTTGCGCTCGAAAGAAGAATATGTGATGCCGGCATTTTTTGCGCTTGATCGAAAAATATCAAAGCAAGGGTTTTCGATGACAACATGATCACCTTGCTTGCAAATAGCGCCCATTATAAAATTAATTGCAACGCTTGCGCCTGAAGTGCATAAAATATGCTGGTTGGGAATATCGTATCTTGATGCCAACCAGTTTTCCAAACTTGGGTGATTTCTAGAAAATACACTTTTGTAGTTTTGGGGCGTGGCGGTGGCAAATGTATCGCGTACTATCTCTGATAGAAATGAAGTCGGCTCAGGAATAGAACTTTCAAATAGAGGAAGTATTGGGTGTTTTGACTGTCTGGAAATGTCCAGAATGTCTCTTATCCAGTGAGCGAGAGGTGTATTGTAGTTGCTATTGGAATTAGACACGTATTTTTGATCCTGGACCCAAATTCGAACGATAAAAGAAACAAATTCAATTTGTTTTTGCGTTGTTTAGCCAAATAAATTATTCGGTGGTAAGAGGTTTTTCTATGCGTTTTTTAGAGGCTCTCTCGGTCATCGAACATAATATTTCGCTATTCGGGCCGCGTTTGGGGCGGGATCAAAGAAAAACACTCTGGTCCGGTTATGTGTTGGGATATTTCCCAAGTAATGGGTGGGAGACCTTCTGCATCGGAATGTTCCACTGCGTTTACACAATGCCCAAATGAATCAAGTGCAGGAAGAAATAGCTGACCATTAATGTGGACGTCTCTAACGATTTTAAGTTCATCTTCGTGTGTAAATTTGTTGGCCTCTATTGCCCAGTTTTCAATGTTCAAACTCCAGTCATTCGAGCGTAATTCAAAGACTTTTGTCATGAGGTCGTCGAGTGAAGCTGTGTTGTTTGAGGCATGGCGAATTCTGGCGTCTAGGTCAGCAAAATACAAAGCGCCGCGCCAGTATGGGGCATGTCTGATATCGCCTTCACTATCATCAAAACCAATATGAACAATTTCATCAGCGCTCATTGCTCTACCGGGGTTGGCGTAATATCTCTTTGTCAGCGTATTTAGGCGATTTGCGTAGTGTTCCAGGCTTTCATTTCCAGACCTGAAAGGCGTGGTGTATTCGTAATACGTGGTGAGCCCTTCGATAAACCAAGTGCTATCACCATGGGATTCATCCATATGGCCAACCCACATATGAAGCATTTCATGCGTAAAGGTGAAACGAGGGCCTTCTTTGCCGATTTCGTGTTCTTCAGCTGGACCTCTTGAAAGCATGAAAGAATTACCTAGAGCCGTTGCCCCTCCATAAGGAGGAGTATCCAACTGACGAAGAAAGACACGATAATCGTCTCCGGTTGCATCATGTGAAAAGAAGTCACTTAGATAAGCGTGCATTTTTGTAACAAAACGCATTTCTTTTGTAACATCATAAGGGAAGTCACCTAACCAAAAGCCTTTCATGTGGCTTTTGGTGATATCGTCAGGAAAGTGGCTGACAGGTCCTGCCATATACCATCCATTGCGAGTGTCGGAGGGAACGCCATTAAATTGTGTTGAAAAATCACCAAACGTGGTGGAAGCAATCGCATTTGTGTCAAATGAAGATAAGTCCCAATCTATATAATTGGTTTTGCTGTCGACATTTAGAGGCACCAATAGAAAGCCAGAACCTGCGCCGCTGACACCTCCTGATGCGGGGCGTATGCCAAATGCGGGGCCATCTATTGAATTAGGTGGTTGAACCAAGGAGCGGTAGGATATGCTGATTGGAAATTGAATTTCGCGGGTCGCAGTCCAAGTTCTAAAGTAGGGAAAACCACCGGGTGCTTTGGCATCATCTTCGAAAGTAAAGGTAACAATGCCATTTGCATCATTCACTTTCATATCTTTTGTGCGTTCGGCGATACCTTCAACTCTGACGTAAGTGATAGGTATTTGAAGCTTGAGCCTCTCTTCGCCAGCATTGAGGTTTCCTTCTACAATCGAGTTTACCAAGATTGCTTCTACTTCTCCAGAC
The DNA here is from genome assembly GCF_000023785.1 of Hirschia baltica ATCC 49814. Taxonomy (NCBI): domain Bacteria; kingdom Pseudomonadati; phylum Pseudomonadota; class Alphaproteobacteria; order Hyphomonadales; family Hyphomonadaceae; genus Hirschia; species Hirschia baltica. The sequence goes on along the minus strand of NC_012982.1, from coordinate 2,906,986 downwards.
TCATTGAGTTCTGGTTTTAAATTAATTGAAAAAGAAGGGGGTTTTTGTTCAGGGATTGAAACTGTGTTGGTTCTTGGAGAGCAAGATATGGTGAAAACTGCCAGAACAAATGATATGGCTATACCTGTGCGCATTTTTGTCATTTTGAAAGCCATAGGTTTTGTCCTGTTAGTTTGTGAAACGAAGGCTGCTAAGCACTAGAAATAATGTTTCACTCCCAATCAGAAAGGAATAGTCCTAAGACTGTCTTGCACAACTCTTCTGAGGATAGTGTATTCGAGCACGGGGCTTTTCTGAGATAAATTATCCCTTCGTTTGTCAATTAGAAAAATATACCTGCGTCCTATAGGGGGAGTTCTGTCGAGTATTTTTGGCATTTAAGAGCGATTTGCGATGTTGCAGAGGCGACTGAAGGATGAGTCAAAATTTCATGCATTAATAGTCTTTCAAAGGAACTGACTGATTCCTCCCGCACGATTAGTGTATAGTCGTATGACCCTGTAACTGAAAAACATTCCATAATTTTTGGAGTACGCTCGACAAATTGCTCAAAGCTTGTGCGCGCTTCCGGTGTGTAATTGGCTAGGTTGATTGAAACGAATATGCACACACTCAGGCCTGCGATGTCTGGATCTAAAAGAGTGACGCGTTTCCGAATGAGGCCATTGGATTCAAATTCTTGAATTTTGCGCCATAGTGTTGTGCCAGACATGCCGGCTTGTTCAATGAGTTCATTCTTTGGGATGATTGCGTTTTTTTGCAGTAAGTTCAGAAAAGTCCTATCTGACGCAGAGAAAGACATATGTGCGCTCCATGTTTCAAAAAAATCTAATTATTGAAATAATTATTTCAAATATTGTCGGAATGCAATAAAGAAAGAACGGACAAATCCAAGAAGGCTTGCTCCAATGAATGAACGTCATGGAGGCTTAAAATGGCTACCGATGTTCAACAAAAAAACCGCTATTCAAATGCGGATAAGAACAGTGATTACACAATAGATCAGGCTTGGGACACATATTCTATTGCTGAACACAATCGATGGGATCGGTTGTTTGAATGCCAAAAGAAGGTGCTCCCCGGAAGAGCGTGCGATGCTTTTTTAAAAGCAATGGAATCTCTTGAATTATCTGAGCAGGGCATTCCTCATATGGGGAAGCTATCGGATAGACTTGAAAAAATGACCGGCTGGAGTGTTGTACCCGTCGCTGATCTTGTTCCTGACGATGTCTTTTTTGATCATTTGGCAAATAAGCGCTTTCCTGCCGGTGCTTTTATACGTCCTGAGAAGGAATTTGAATACCTGCAGGAGCCGGATGTATTTCACGATGTGTTTGGACATGTCCCTTTGCTGGCTGAACCTGTTTTCGCTGAGTTTATGGAAGCTTATGGCAAGGGTGGGCAGCGCGCTCTCAAGCTGGGGCAATTGCCGAATCTTGCGCGCCTCTATTGGTATACAGTCGAGTTTGGTCTGCTTCAGACTGACGATGGTCTTCGCATTTATGGCGCTGGAATAGCATCATCACCGAATGAAAGTGTGTTCTCGCTAGAGGATTTCTCGCCAAATCGAGTGATGTTGGATCTCGAGCGTGTGATGAGAACAAAATACATTATTGATGATTATCAACAGACTTATTTTGTCATTGATAGTTTCGAAACGCTTTTAGAAGCTTGCTACCAAGATTTTGGTGATCTGTATGCAGCAACTAAATCTCTCGAGGCCATAGAAGCGCATGATCTAATTGAGACAGATCAAGTGCTGCATCGGGGAACATTGAATTACTTTAAATCCAAAAAAGATGCCGTTTAGGCGAATATGATATTCTGGAGAAACTAAAATGACAGATTTGTTTGAAAACCCAGTTGGTCTGAATGGCTTTGAGTTTATAGAATTCTCGGCACCAGAAAGAGGTCTCCTTGAACCCGTTTTTGAAACAATGGGTTTTGAGCGGGTTGCAAGCCACCGATCCAAGGATGTTGATCTTTGGAGACAGGGAGGCATTAACATAATCACAAATTATGAGCCGCGTTCGGCGGCTTGGTATTTTGCTCGTGAGCATGGACCTAGCGCATGCGGAATGGGGTTTCGCGTTCGTGATGCAAAAAAAGCCTATGACTATCTTTTGCAGCAGGGGGCAGAGCCTATTCAGGTTGAAACAGGCGCGATGGAGCTGCACATCCCTGGAATTCGCGGCATCGGTAATTCCATCATTTATTTGGTGGACAGATATGATGAAGGTGGCAATGAACTCAGCATATATGATATTGATTTTGAATATCTACCAGGCGTTGAGCGCCACCCTGAAGGGTGTGGGTTTAAACTCATTGACCACTTAACGCACAATGTTTACGGCGGGCGTATGGCCTATTGGGCTGGCTATTACGAAAAGCTGTTTAATTTCCGTGAGATAAAATACTTTGATATCAAGGGTGAATACACTGGATTGACATCGCAGGCATTGACCGCACCTGATGGGAAAATCCGTATTCCGTTGAATGAAGAAGGTAAATCTGGCGGAGGTCAGATTGAAGAGTTTTTGCGCCAATATAATGGCGAGGGGATTCAACACATTGCTTTGATATGTGATGATCTGGTTGCTTGTTGGGATAGGTTGAAAGCTAAAGGCGTTCCGTTCATGACCGCCCCTCCAGGAAGCTATTATGACATGCTGGATGGGCGCTTGCCTGGACATGGTGAGCCTATCGAAGAGTTGCGCACGCGAGGTATCTTGCTTGATGGAACGACTGAAGGGAATGAGCCGCGATTATTGTTGCAAATCTTTGCTGAGCCGCAAATAGGTCCCGTTTTCTTTGAGTTTATTCAGCGCAAAGGAGACTACAAAGATGGCTTTGGAGAAGGTAATTTCAAAGCATTATTTGAGAGTATTGAAAGAGATCAGGTTAACCGAGGGGTTCTGGAAGCAGAAGGTGCAAAATAATGTCTTCGCCAGTTTTAAAAGGACTGCATCATGCTGCTTATCGTTGCAAAGACGCCAAAGAAACCGTTGAGTTTTATCAAAATGCTCTAGGCATGAAATTTACGACAGCGTTTGCGGAAGATCACGTGCCATCTACGGGGGCATATGATCCATACATGCATATCTTCTTGGATGCGGGAAATGACAATGTCCTCGCATTTTTCGAACTTCCTGAGCAGCCTGAAATGGACCGCGACAACAACACGCCAGAATGGGTGCAACACATTGCATTTAGGGTGGGGAGCGTGGAAGAATTGGTGTCTGCTAAAGCGCATTTGGAAAGCTTGGGAATTGAGGTTTTAGGACCTACGCATCATGGCGTATTCCAATCGATTTACTTTTTTGATCCCAATCAGCACCGCATTGAATTAGCTGCGGATATAGGGACGAAAGAGCAATATGAGGAATTGGCGCGGGTTGCGGGTCCAATGCTTGAAGAATGGTCTTTGACAAAGAAGGCACCACGTCACGCGGCATGGTTGCATGAACTTGCACGAAGCAAAAGTGGAGATAGCTGATGCGATTGTACAGCTATTACCGTTCGTCCACCAGCTATCGGGTAAGAATTGCACTTAACCTTAAAGGGGTGAATTATGACTATGCTGCAGTGGATTTAAAGTGCGGTGAGAATAAATCTGATGATTTTGCTGCTGTAAATCCACATAAAACATTGCCTGTTTTAGAAGCTGGTGATGTACTTTTGGTGCAATCTCCAGCAATTCTTGACTGGTTAGAAATCAATTATCCAGAACCGTCATTTATACCTGCGGATAAAGCAAAAGCTCAGATTGCGCGCGAATTATATTATGCGATTGTCTCTGAAACCCATGCGCCTAACAATTTGCCAGTGCTTCAATATTTGAAATCTGAGTTTGGAGCCGATCAGAGGCAAATTGAAAAATGGATACAGACTTGGAATCATCGAACTTTGGAAGCGATTGAAAGACGATTAAGTGTGATTGGTTGGGAAAATGACATACTCCCATTTGGTGTGCCGACATTGTTTGAGATAGCTCTCATCCCGCTCATTTATAATGCAAATCGATGGAATACGGATTTGTCTAATTTTCCGATTATTCAACGCGTTGACGCGCATTGTTGCGCTTTGCCATCATTTAAAAAAGCGCGCCCTGAAATTCAACCAGATGCACCTAAGGAATAAATTATGAAACTTGCAACACTTACTAGCGATCAGCGAGACGGGACATTTGTTGTTGTTTCTAAAGACCTGACAAAATGCATAGAAGCGACAGACATTGCGCCATCACTACAGGCCGCCATAGAAAACTGGTCGATTATTGAGCCTCAACTAAAAGCATTAGCGAATGCTTTGGAAGATGGGTCTGTGTCTGGGAAAGTTTTTGATCAAGAACAGTGTGAAAGTCCATTGCCTAGACCTTATCAATGGCTAGATGGGTCTGCTTATATCAATCATGTTGAACTGGTGAGACAGGCGCGAGGGGCTGTGGTCCCTGAGAGCTTTTATTCTGATCCTTTGATGTATCAAGGTGTGTCTGGGTCTACATTGCGACCGTATGATGCCATTCCATTAGGTGATGTCGCGTGGGGCTGCGATATGGAAGCAGAGGTTTGCGTTATTACTGATGACGTTCCCATGGGGGTTGCCGAAGAAGAAGCAGGTCATCATATAAAGCTGATTTTATTGTGTAATGATGTGTCTCTTAGAGGGCTTATTCCAGCAGAATTGGCAAAGGGGTTTGGCTTTGTGCAATCAAAGCCGCTTTGTGCATTTTCTCCGGTAGCAATTTCTCCCGATGAATTGGGTGAATTGTGGCAAGATAGTCTTGTACATCTGCCATTGCGTGTCGATTATAATGGGCAAGCTTTCGGGCGCGCCAATGCAGGCGTTGATGCAACGTTCAACCTCGCGCAGCTCGTAGCACATGCCGCCAAAACGCGACCATTGATAGCAGGAACAATAATTGGCTCCGGTACGGTTTCTAATAAAGACGAAGATGGAGGTCCTGGGCGTCCCGTAAGCGAAGGCGGGCTTGGGTATTCTTGTATCGCTGAGATACGAATGATCGAACAAATCAAAACAGGCAATCCCGAGACTCCTTTTATGAAGACAGGAGATACAGTGCGTATTGAAATGTTGGATGCGGCTGGACATTCAGTCTTTGGTGCTATTGATCAAACAGTAACCGCTGTTGAATTGTCTGATAATAGATAGAAGCTGGGAGCAACACACACAGATGAGCACAAAATTTTCTTCGCTTTCAATTCTCCCACCGGATGCATTGTTGGGTTTAATGGCCGCTTATAAAAGCGATCCGCGTGAAACTAAATACGATTTGAGTGTTGGCGTGTATCGAGACTCAAATGGTGTCACGCCTGTTATGTCGGCGGTTAAGAATGCTGAATTACGGTATTTGAACGATCAGACGACGAAAGTGTATGAGGGGCCAAGAGGAAATGCTGATTTTTGTGACTCTATCGAAAATGTGATTTTAGGCGATAATTCTCTTGTTCGTGAAGAAGGGCGCACTTTGTCTTTCACTACACCGGGGGGATGTGGTGCTTTGTATGTTGGAATGAATTTGATGTCGCGTTTGGGTATCAGTAAGATTTGGGTTTCTTCGCCGACATGGCCCAACCATATTAATATTGCTAAATCATCGGGGTTTGATGTTGGAGAATATCGATATGCCAGTTCTGAGACTGGGGGTGTGGATCGAGAGGCAATGTTCGAAGATTTCTCGCAAATCAAGAAAGGCGACGGCGTTATTATTCAGGGTCCATGTCACAATCCGACAGGTATGGATTTATCTGTAGATGATTGGCGTGCGTTGGGCCAATTGTCTAAAGATGTAGGTTTCGCCGTTATGCTTGATATTGCCTATCATGGTTTAGGTGAGGGGCTAGACGAAGACATGGAAGGTGTTCGGGCATTTATTGAGGCTGCGGACGATGTGATGATCGCTTACTCTTGTTCGAAGAATTTTGGTTTATATCGAGAGCGTGTGGGGTGTTTCCTTGCTATTTGTGAAGAGGCATCCTCAGTGGCGTCGGTATCATCTCAAGTAGCTGATGTTTCTCGTGCAGCGTGGTCTATGCCACCGGCGCACGGAGCTGCTATTGTTGCAACAATCCTTTCCAACAATGGCTTGCGAGAAATTTGGGAAGCGGAACTGAGCCAGATGCGGGGACGTATTCAAGGTTTGAGACAAGAATTATCTGAAAAATTAGTTTTAAAAACGGGAAATGAGACATTCCAGCATTTAACGACCCAGAAGGGGATGTTTAGTCAACTCCCGTTTGATGCGGAGGCTACACACCATCTTCGGGAGGCATATGGTGTTTATATGCCGGCGAGTGGTCGAGTGAATATAGCCGGTTTAGATTCAAAAGAAATTGAGCATATTTCTGATTATCTTGCTCGAGTTTTTATAGAGAGTGAGGCAAGCCGTAATGAGTGATGTAGATATAATCGCACAACTTGAGCAGTTTGAGGCTGGTTGGTCTGCCGCGCCTGATAGGAAATCGGTTTCTACTCATTTGAAATTTGAGACTTTTGCTGCGGCTTGGGCATTTATGACAGAAGTTGCAATCGGTGCTGAGCGGCTTGATCATCATCCCGAATGGCAAAATGTCTATAATCGTGTTGAAATTAAATTGACGACACACGATGCCGATGGGGTAACAGAACGAGACCTAGAGCTTGCGAATGTGATTCAGAAAGCTCTGTCTGCTCGCACATATTCGGTTTATTGAGTGAACTTGAGTGATGGTTGCGATCAAGTTTTATGGCGGTAAGAATTAAGAGTGTTTTTATCGAGCAATGCTCTGAGTTAGCTGCAATAAGAGCAAGGTGCAGCTAGCCAACATTGTGCTGGCTAGCTGCGAGAATTTTGACGCTATTTCAAATCGAAACGATCTAGCATCATTACTTTTGTCCAAGCAGCAATGAAGTCCGAGACGAATTTTTCTTGGCCATTGTCGTAGGCATATACTTCAGCAACAGCGCGAAGCTCAGAATTGGAACCGAATACAAGATCAACTTCCGTAGCAGTCCATTTTCTATCGCCTGATGTGCGGTCAAATCCTTCAAACACACCATCGTCTGTCTCTGATTTTTTCCATTCAGTCGACATGTCGAGTAGGTTGATGAAGAAATCATTGCTTAACGTGCCTGGTTTGTCAGTGAAGACACCGTGTTTTACGCCGTTCGAGTTGGCATCTAGCGCACGCATACCTGCTACCAATACAGTCATTTCCTTAACTGTAAGGGTTAGCATGTCTGCACGGTCAATCAGCATTTCAGATGGTGAGCGGCGCGCATACTTACTGTAGTAGTTACGGAACCCGTCAGCAGCTGGTCTAAGCATCTCAAAAGTAGTTACGTCTGTGTTTTCTTGAGTTGCGTCAACACGACCAGATGTGAATGGAACTTTGATTGAAACGCCGCCTGCTTTTGCTGCATCTTCAATTGCAACTGCTCCGCCCAAAACAATAAGGTCAGCCAAAGATACTTGGCGCTTAGTGTTTTTTTCATTGTAAGCATCTTCAATCTTGGATAGCTCGGCAACCACTTTGTTTAAAGATTCTGGGTCATTTGCATCCCAGTCTTTTTGCGGGGAAAGCGTTACGCGTGCACCATTGGCACCGCCACGTAAATCTGTGTCACGAAAGGTTGTAGCAGAAGCCCAAGCCGCTTTCACTAGATCAGTGTTGGAGAGACCTGTATCACGGATTTTTTGTTTTAGTTTCTTGATGTCATTATTGCTGATGTTTTTGTAGTCGACAGTTGGAAGAGGGTCCTGCCAAATGAAGCTTGCTTCTGGAACTTCAGCGCCAATATAGCGTGCTTTTGGTCCCATATCTCTGTGCGTCAGTTTAAACCAAGCTTTAGCAAAAGCCTCATTCATATATTCAGGGTCTTCAAGGAATTTTGCAGTGACTTTCCCATATTCAGAGTCATAACGTAATGCTAAGTCTGTCGTGAACATTATCGGTTGGTGAATTTTTTCAGGGTCAAATGCATCAGGCACAAATCTGACGTCTTTATCTTCTGGAACCCATTGTGTTGCACCAGCTGGACTTGTTGTTTTAACCCATTCAAAATTATACAAATTCTCAACAAAATTGTTTGACCACATGACTGGTGATGCTGTCCATGCGCCTTCAAGTCCTGATGTGGTTGCATCTGGGCCGACTCCAGTTCCACATTTGTTTTTCCAGCCTAAGCCTTGTTCTTCCACGCCAGCAGCAGCTGGTTCAGCAGCGACACACTCGCTAGCTTTGTGTGCACCGTGTGCTTTTCCTAGTGTGTGGCCACCAACGATTAGGGCAACTGTTTCCTCATCATTCATACCCATACGACCAAATGTCGTTCTAATGTCTTTTGCAGCCGCCATGATGTCGTGGCTTCCGTGTGGTCCTTCAGGATTTACATAAATCAGACCTAACTCAGCTGCAGAAAGTGGTTCCTCTAATTCACCATCTTCAGAGTATCTTTTATCGGATGTGAGGAATTTGCTTTCTGCACCCCAGTAAACAAGTTCAGGTTCCCATGCATCCACACGACCACCAGCAAAACCGTATGTCTCAAAACCAGCATTTTCTAATGCCACATTTCCTGCCAACACCATTAAATCAGACCAAGAAACAGAGTGACCGTATTTTTGTTTAACGGGCCATAATAGGCGGCGTGCTTTATCTAAGCTTGCATTGTCAGGCCAACTATTAAGCGGTTCGAATCTTTGCTGGCCACCATTTGCGCCTCCGCGTCCATCGCCGGAACGATATGTACCAGCGCTGTGCCACGCCATGCGGATGAAGAACCCTGTATAGACGCCATAGTCTGCGGGCCACCAGTCCTGAGAAGTCGTGAGAATGCCGTTGATGTCAGCTTTGAGGGCATCTAGGTCAACTTGTGCAAATGCTTTTGCATAATCAAATTGCGCGCCGACAGGGTCTGCGTTGTAATCATTTTGACGGAGACGGGAAAGGTCTACTTGTTCAGGCCACCAATAGCTCACAGATTTGGGAGCGACATCATTGCTGATGGGCGTTTTACCCATCCCAATTCCGTTGAAGCCTGGGGGTGTTGCATTGGCTGATCCTGCGAAAGCCACACATGTGGAGAGCAGGGCTATTTTCAATGTGTTTTTCATGTTGAGTTCCTTAAAACAGAACCTCCATCAACCGAAATATGAGACAGAAATTTGTCGGTCGACCTGGTTCCTCCCAGAGAATTTTTCATTTAGGAGACGTCTCTTTTTAATTCGATTATTTGCAAAACATACGAAATGTAGTGAGGGTCTCAGCAATATAATGTATAGATTTTGCGATAGTTTGGAAAAGTGATTGTTTCTATGATGGTGATAGACTGTGTCTATGATGCTGATTGCATGTGTGATCAGTTAAGGGTGAGTTAGGCCTTGGGTGTGGTTTCCCGCCATTCCAGCATGCTGGTGACAATTTGATCAAACACAGGCTTGCGTGCACAGCTTTTCCGGCAAACTAATACGATAGAACGAAAGGGTACTTGCTCAGCAAAAGGAATGTAGGAGATGCCATCTGGCTTGTTTTCGTTGATAGCTATTTCTGGCATAATAGTAATTCCAGAATTTGCTCTTACCATTTGTCGTAGTGTTTCAAGGCTTGTTGCGCGAAAGTCTGGTTCATTGGTTGAGCCCATAATTTGACATAGATCTAGAGCTTGATCACGCAGGCAATGACCCTCCTCTAAAAGCAATAAACGCTCAGAAAGCAGGGCTGATTTATCGATAGATTTTCTGTTTGCGAGTTTGTGTGATTGGGCGACCGCTATTAGAAAAGGGTCATTGAAAACGTGTTGAACGAAAAAGCCATCTTCTTCAAATGGTAGTGCGAGGAAAGTTGCATCTATTTGCCCTTGTTTTAGCATTTCTTTTAGTGTGTCGGACTTTTCTTCCAACAGAACTAATCTGCTCAAAGGCATTATTTTGCTTAGGATTGGTACAAGGCTGGGAAATAAATAGCTGGCAAGTGTTGGAAAAGCACCAAGTCGAAATGTTCCCGAAAATGGATCTTGTGCTGTTTTTGCGATTTCCTTAATTTGAGCAGTATCGGCAAGAATTTTTCGAGCGTGTTGGACGATTTTCAATCCGGCTTCTGTCGGGAAAACTTGCTTATTCGTACGTTCGAAAATAGCAACGCCTAGCTCATCTTCTAGCTTTTTTATTTGCAAGCTCAAGGTTGGTTGGCTGACATTACAGTATTCTGCAGCGCGGCTGAAATGCGTGAGGTTGGCTACTGCAACGACGTATTCTAGGTCACGAAGATTCATAACTCTCACCATTTAGAGATAACACAACCAATACACTTTAGAATTATTCTAAATAAGATCAAGTCAAAGGTTTGCTTTGATTTTAGGAAAGTGAAATTTAGCCTCTGTTCAAAGTGGCAGGGGCTGGTCTTCCAGTTGTGGGGTGATGCTATGAACTCAATGCCTCTAGTGTCAAAGATAGGCTTGTCTTGAGTATGGTTTCCACATATAGCACTGTCTGCGAATTATTCTCAATAAAGAAATAGACTTTGAAACCGATAAGCTGGAAAGTTTTGGTCACTGGTGTTTTGCTCACCACTTGCTCTTCATACGCATTTGCACAGGAGAGTTCTGACAGTAATGACCAGTTGACGATGGATACTGTAACAATCACCGGAAGTTCACAAGTTGAACTGACTTCAGAATATGCTGGTGGGCAAGTGGCTCGCGGAGGGCGCGCGGGCCTACTTGGTAACCTAGATTATCTTGATGCGCCGTTTTCAGGTACAGCTTACACGTCTGAATTGGTTCTAAATCAGCAGTCACAAAGTGTTGGGGATGTGTTGCAAAATGATCCCGTTGTCCGCGTGGCGAAGGGATTTGGTAATTTTCAGGAAGTTTACATTCTACGCGGTTTCCCAGTCTATTCAGATGATATTACGTTGAATGGAGTCTATGGTGTACTGCCTAGACAATCTGTAGCGGCAGAATCGCTTGAGCGTGTTGAAGTGTTTCGCGGTGCTAGCGCGTTTATCAATGGTGCTGCTCCTGGTGGTAGTGGTGTCGGCGGAACGATCAACCTTGTTCCTAAGCGTGCACCAGATGGTGGAATTCAGCGGTTGACCCTTGGGTATGAAACTGCAGGGCAGGGCTATGCTGCAGTTGATCTAGGGCAACGCTTTGGTGCAAACAATGATTGGGGGGGTGCGTTTTAACGCGGCATTACGCGACGGAGAAACGTCGGTTGAGGACCAAAACCGCAATCTTTCTGTTTTTTCCATAGGAACAGATTATGCGGGAGAGCGGTTCCGTTTTTCTGCTGATCTTGGATATCAAGACAATCAGATTGATGCACCGCGCCCGCAAGTTACACCATTGGGCGATATACCTGCTGTGCCAGATGCTGACGTCAATTTTGCTCAACCTTGGACATATACAAGTGAAGAGCAATTATACGGTGCAGTGCGTGGGGAATATGATCTTACAAGCAATGTAAAAGTTTGGCTTGGTGCTGGTGCCAGAAATGGTGAAGAAGACAATGTTTTGGCAAACCCTAGAGCAACTGAAGATGGGGTTTTGTCTGCCTACCGTTTTGATAACACACGTGAAGATGCCGTTGTATCATTTGATACAGGGCTGAGTGCAGAGTTCGATACTGGACCTGTGGGCCACCGCATTGCGATTTCTGCTTCTTCTGTGAATTTGGAATCAAAAAACGCATATGCATTTTCTAGCTTTGTCGACACATTTGCATCAGACCTTTATTCGCAGATTGCAGTTGTTGCGCCTGCGGCAGATTATTTTATCGGTGGAGACCTTGCTAGCCCGCTAAAAACAGAAGAGGTGACCAACCAATCTTTTGCAATTGCGGATACTTTATCTTTTCTAGATGATCGGGTGTTGGCCACAATTGGACTGCGGCAACAGAATATTGAAACAGCAAGTTTTAATTATAATAGTGGTGCTTACTTGTCTGGCTATGAAGACAGCAAGATCACGCCTGCATTTGGTTTGGTGTATAAAGCAACAGATCAGTTTTCTGTATATGGAAATTATGCAGAAAGCCTTCAGCCGGGTGAAATTGCGCCTGCGACAAGTGGTGGTGTTGCCATTGGAAATGCCGGTGAGGTGTTAGAGCCATTTACTGGAGAGCAGGTAGAAGTCGGTGCCAAATATGATGGTGGAGATTTTGGTGCGACGCTGTCTTTATTTCAACTTACACGCCCCAATACTATCGTTGTAGATCAGGTGTTTACTGCATCTGGTGAACAAGAAAACTCAGGTTTGGAATTAAGTGTGTTTGGGGAGCCAGTGAATGGTGTGCGTCTTATCGGGGGAGCAACTCTTCTTGATTCAAAACTTTCCCGCACGCAAGATGGTCTAAATGAAGGTAATACACCCATTGGTGTTCCTGAATTGCAAGCCAACCTGAATGCTGAATGGGATGTGGCAGCAATTTCTGGGCTGACTTTAGATGGACGGATTGTCTATACGAGTGAGCAATATACTGATGGAGCAAATACAAGGCAGATTGATGGTTGGACTCGTTTAGACTTAGGTGTTCGTTATGCTTTAGAAGTGGGCGCTCAGCCTGTTACTCTACGTGCACGGGTCGAAAATATTACAGATGAAGCCTATTGGGCTTCAACAGGTGGGTATCCAGGGGCGAATTATTTGATACTAGGTAATCCACGTACAATTAGCTTATCGGCCTCAATCGACTTTTAGGACATTACAATGACGGGGATGCAGGCTTCGACGATAAAAGTGTGGACTTGGGTTCACAAATGGACGAGTCTTGTCTGCACTCTCTTTCTACTTATGCTGTGTATAACGGGGCTCCCGCTTATATTTCATGATGAGATAGATAATGCTCTAAATCCAGATACTTGGCGGCCTGCTAACCCCGATGGGCCGTATCTGACGCTTGATGAAATCCTATCTGTTTCATTGGCTGAACGACCGGGTGAAGTTCCAATATTCATGAGTTTTGATATTGAGAGACCAGTCGTAAATGTTACGACAGGCCCAGATGAAAATAGCCCAGCTTCGCAGATGCATTTTGCGTCCTTTGATCTGACCAGCGGAGATATTGTTCCCCCTGCGGATCGAGGGGAAAGTGTCATGGAATTCATATTACAGCTGCATACTGATATGTTTCTTGGTCTGCCAGGTATGTTGTTTCTCGGGGCTATGGGCGTTGTGTTTGTTGCGGCGGTTATTTCTGGTGTTGTTCTATATGCGCCTTTTATGCGTAAGTTGGAATTTGGAACTTTACGGCGCAACCAATCAAGTCGGTTGAAATGGCTAGATTATCATAATCTGTTTGGAATTGTTACGCTGGCATGGGTGCTTGTTGTTGGTCTTACAGGTGTGATCAATACGTTGGAGAGACCAATCATAGATACTTGGCGAGCCCATGAACTTGCTGATCTAGTGACTAAAAATGAAGATGGGACAAGTATAACAAAGCGTGCATCTTTAGATATTGCTGTAAAAGAAGCGGTCTTACTTGCGCCGGACATGGAATTGCAGTTTGTCGCGTTTCCGGGCAGCAGATTTTCAACATCCACGCATTATGCTGTTTTCCTTCACGGCAATTCACCGCTCACTGAGAATATCATTGTGCCCGTCTTAGTTCATGCTGGTACAGGTGTGGTTGCGGGGCTGCGAGAAATGCCATGGTATACAAAGGCTTTGTCGCTATCCCGACCACTGCATTTTGGTGATTATGGTGGGTTTATACTGAAGTTTGTTTGGTTTGTTTTAGACATAATAACGATTATTGTATTGCTGAGTGGGCTTTATCTATGGTTGACCAAAGCCGAGGCGGGGCGGCGTTCTGGTGTGAGGCGTAAAACCTTGTCGGAGGTTGGCCAGTGAAAACAAGACAAGAAAAGCCGAGTGCTCTGCGGCGTCTCAGGGGAATATTTGGCATACCTTTTGCGCTATTTGTGTTGAGTTTTGTTGGGCTTATATCCGCATTGATGATTGATGGGTGGCTTGATATTTTGGCTAGTCTGGCGGTTGGCTCGAGCTTGGCGGCAATCTTGTGGGCCCGCTTTGGGTAATCCGTTTTTTCAATAGAATTTAGTTTCTCATTTTAACAAGAAACATTGATAATTCTCGCTATCTCCATCCAATAAAGCATAAATTTTGATCGTAATTCCGTAAATTTACGTACGAATTCGTGCAAAATTACTTTTTGGAAGGAGGATTTCGCTGTGAATTCGTGCTTTTCTTAAAGTTGCAATTACTGTGACTGGATTTCATATATATTTGATCGAAAGGTTATGAATTCGTTATCTGGTAGTTACCTGCCGTTTGCAAAATAACCTATAAATTTCATGATTTTATGCATGTACTTCTAGTAGTGTTTTTGTGGTGTGAAATTGTGATTGCGTTATCACTATATTTTAATTGCAAATTTATTTATGTATATATCTAAAATATATTCATTGAATATAAGTATAGATAATATAATATTCCTATTAATATGATCAATATTAGTATTGTTTTTGTTTTTTTATTTGCTTTGTACTTTGATGAAATTGATTTAACGAAAAAACACTATTTTTGTTCTTGTTATTTTTGATTATGATTAATTGAAAACTTAGTTTGACGCCATGTAAATTTACCAAATAACAACCTTCCGTTTATTAAGCTGTGTCTAAAGTATAGCGAAGGGACACAAGAAACCCACATGCTATCGATAGAAGCTTTGCTTTGGAGGCTATTGTGGTGGACAACAAAACGGAAATTTCGACCAATCCGGAAGACCTACCTGGACGTGTAGATGGTGATCTAAGTATCTCTGCACATCGTTTGGATGCTGATGAGTATGGTGCTCAAGATGTTGATGGTGCATCTGAAGGCATACTTGGCTCAGGTAATATGAGTTTTGCCAGCCTTCAATCATCGCAGGTTGATGAAGGGGCGTTGGGCGAAGGTATGCCCGACCTAAATATTTCGTCACTAAATAACATGTTTGATCTTGGCGATGTTAATGTGTCTTGGAGTGAGGGCGTTGAGCCGACAAACCTAGATGGCACACAATTATCGACGGCTGAGAGCTCTTTAGGAAATTCACCTGGTGTTGCCGATGATTATGTGAATAATTCAGTTGGCTCGACGGGTGCATCTAATTTCCAAATGTCCAACCCTGGCGGTGCGTCATTGTTCTCCAAAGGCTCAGAGAGTCCGAACTATTCAAATGTTTTTGATCCGTTGGGAAGTTTAGACAATTCTGACGGGAATGACGACGAAGACGCAGATGAAGTCGTCGATGACGAAGCACAAGATATCGCAGATGTTGAAGGTGATGATTCAGGAAATCAAGACGATTTACCTACTCAGCCGAATGATAATAATACTCCAGATGCGTCTGAGGGGTCGGATAATGGTGGAGGCGGTACTTCTACGGATACTAATGTAGGAAATGGGCAGTCAGACACTAATCCTGATACTGGGAATGGAGGTCCTATAACACCTGACGAGTCTGAAAATGAGTCTGATGAAGACGAAGAGACTGATTCTGAAGACAGTGATGATGACGATGAAGAAGCGGAAGATGATACAACAAATGATGAGGATACAGATGAAGTTGACGACACCGAAGAGGTAGTCGACGATGTTGAAGAAGTTATTGAGGATGTCGTCGACGAGGTAGTAGATCCAATTCTCGACGATGTCGAAGAGGTTGTTGAAGACGTCGTTGACGAGATAGTTGATCCAATTCTCGACGATGTCGAAGAGGTTGTTGAAGACGTCGTTGACGAGATAGTTGATCCAATTCTTGATGATGTTGAAGAGGTTGTTGAGGACGTCGTCGACGAGATAGTTGACCCAATTCTTGATGATGTCGAAGAGGTTGTTGAGGACGTCGTCGACGAGATAGTTGACCCAATTCTTGATGATGTCGAAGAGGTCGTTGAAGACGTCGTCGACGAGGTAGTTGACCCAATTCTTGACGATGTCGAAGAGGTTGTTGAAGACGTTGTTGACGAGATAGTTGACCCAATTCTTGACGATGTTGAAGAGGTCGTTGAGGACGTCGTCGAAGCGGTTGAAGAGACTGTCGAAGACGTTGTTGAAGCAGTCGAAGATGTTCTCTCCGACCTATTAACACCGGGCGGTTCAGAACCAACAGATCCAGACGCTTCAGATGAAGATCTGACAGTGGATGGTGATGTTGACCTTGCGGGTCAGGACATTGTTGACCTTGATGTCGATGTTAATCTTGATCCAGTTGAAGCCATAGTTGGTGATGTCGACATTGATGTGGACGCGGTTGCAGAAGTTCTTTCTGATGATGCCATCCTTGATGTGGATGTTGACGCAAGCGTTGAAGCGCTTGGCGAAGAGTTAGAGGCTGCACTTGATGTGGTGATCGGCGAAGACGCCGGTGATGATGTTGAGGCTGTGGCTGAAGAAGTTGTCGAACCGGTTGTTGAAGCAGTTGAAGAAACAGTCGAAGCGGTAGCTGAAGAAATTGTCGAGCCAGTCAGTCGTCGAAGAAGTTGTCGAGCCTGTTGTTGAAACAGTCGAAGATGTTCTCTCCGACCTATTAACACCGGATGGTTCCGAGCCATCAGATCCAGACGCTTCAGATGAAGATCTGACAGTGGATGGCGATGTTGACCTTGCGGGTCAGGACATTGTTGACCTTGATGTGGATGTTAATCTTGATCCTGTCGAAGCTATTGTTGGCGATGTCGACATTGATGTGGACGCAGTTGCAGAAGTTATTTCTGATGATGCCATTCTTGATGTGGATGTTGACGCAAGCGTTGAAGCCCTTGGCGAAGAGTTAGAAGCTGCACTTGATGTCGTGGTCGGCGAAGATTTAGAAGGTCTAACCGTTCTGGAAGACCCGCTATTTTTAGGCAGCGATGAGGATACTCAAGCAGAGGCACCATTTGATGGCTGGACCGAAGAAAGCGTGAGTGTGGGTGGTTTGTTTGATGATTTGGTAGGCGGTCCATCAGCTGGAGATAGCGAGCTTCCTGAGCCTGAATCATCTTTTGGTGAAGGGCTTGGAGAGTTACAGCTCTCATTAAACTTTGGTGGGGGCGGAGATGGGTTTATCTAATGTTTGGGGAGCTTTTTCTCAAAAGATTTCTAGTTTGCGTGCTGGTGTTTTTAGAGGCGAGCGATCTAAGGATGATGTTCTTTTTATTGAAAGTTTCCGGGAAAATACCAGCTCGATTATCTTAAGTACGTTAGCGATATGCATCCTATCGCTTGCGCTGCCTATTACAACTTTGCAGGTCTATGACCGTATTTTGGTCAACAAAGGGACTGGAACGATTGTGGTCCTCATAGTTGGTGTTGTCGTTGCGATAATGCTGGAAACTATGTTGCGAATTGCACGTAACTACGTTTTGACACGTTCAGGTGCTGCCTATGAGCACAGAATGATGGTCCGTTTTGTTGATCATTTCATCAATGTTAGTGCAAATAATACGCGTAAAGGTGGGGTTGGAGAGTTCTTGCACAATCTTTCAACATTGGCGCGACTAAGGGAATTTTATACAGGCCAGCAATTGGTGACATTCGTTGAGTTGATGTTTGTGCCAATTTACTTGGTTTTACTAACTTATATATCCGGTATTCTGGTCTTAATTCCGATCTGTATCCTAATTTTGTTCGGAGCCATAACAGCATTCAATGGCAGCCAGCACAAATTCTATCTGAAAAAGCTGGAAGATGCAGACGATAAACGTTTCAACTTTCTTGTTGAGGCACTTGAAGGCATTCATGCACTCAAGGCATTTGGTTTTGAGAAGATGTTTTCGCGTCGTTATGAGCATATGGAGGCAGCATCAGCACGGGCGCATTACGATCTTAGCTGCCATGTGTCTATGACGCATAATTCCGGTGGCTTGTTTGCAAACATCATGGTCATCGCAGTTATAACATTTGGCGCGGGAATGGTGTTGTCAGGAGGAATGACAAACGGTGCTCTCATCGCAGCGCTTCTGCTTTCCGGTCGTCTTATGCAGCCTATTCAGAAAGGGTTGTCGCTCTGGACGCGCTATCAAGCTTTCAAAATTACACAGGCTAACATTCAAAAGATTCTAGCAGGCGAAAAAACAGAAACCCTGACGAGAAATAATGCCTATGTACGTGAATCTGAAGGTAATTTGGAATTAAAGAATGTGAGTTTTGTCTGTGAAAATACAGGTAAGACTATCATTGATGACGCTAGTTTTGAAATGAAACGAGGTGATTCACTCTTAATTACCGGAGTACATGGTGCAGGTAAGTCGGTGTTGATGAAGTTAATTGCAGGAACACTCACGCCGACTACGGGCAAAGTGATACTCGATAGAGAAGATATCAGAACATATGAGGCAAGAGAACGCGTTAAGCATGTTGGGCACTTAGTTACATCTCCTTCACTCATTCGCGGAAGTATTCGCCACAATATTTCTTCTTTCGGTTTAGCTGACCCTGTTAAGGTTAACCAAGTTGCTCGTATTTTGGGAGTCGATGCTGAAGTCGCCAAATTACCGGGTGGTTTTGATACGATTGTCACTGGCAATTATAGCGATGCAATACCACCAGCGTTGAGTCAGCGCATAGCAATCACGCGTGCATTAGCTGAAAAACCTCGGATCATTCTATTTGATAATGCTGACAGATCCATGGATTTTGAGGGCTATCAGACAGTCTACAAGCTTTTGGCGCGCCTTAAATCTCAAGTTACCATGATCATTTGCTCCGATGATGAAAATCTGCGCGCGCTAACAGACAGACACTACCATCTGGTGAATGGCCGGCTGGAAGCAGGTGGAAGGCAGCGACAAGTTCAAAGTTTCACTAATTTGAAGGAGTATGGCTAGTGTCCGAGGTTACTCAAAATGTTCAACTCCTGACCAAATCGGCAGAAATTAGAATTGAGATTAGTAAGCTCGCATCAGCTATCTTTCTATCGGGCCGTACGAATTTTGAATCTCCAGGTGCTTGGGAGATAACACTCCTAGCATTGTTGCTTGAACTTGAACCTACAATCACTGTGGACCGTATCGTGGAAGCGCTTCCATTTTCGAAAGAACCTTTGAAAATGGAAGGTGTGTTAAACACTATTGCAAACTTGGGTTTTTACGGCCGAAAACATGTTGATAGCATTCAGAGAATAGACAGCCGATTATTCCCAGCTTTAATGGTGAACCGCCACGAAGAACCAATTCTTCCCATTCGTAAGGATGAAAATGGGGTTTTGGTGTTTGATCCCGAGACGCAGGAGTTAGATGAGCGTTCAAATGATGTGAACGGCGTAGTCTGGATCTTTCGACGTTATGAGGAAAATAGGCAATCGACCTCTCACTTCCAACGTAAGGGGAGTGGCAAGAGCTGGTTTATCGCGACTGCAAACCGTTTTAACGGGACTTTGTTTCAGGTTTCAGTTGTTGGGTTTCTTCTAAATCTCGTTGCGATCTCGATCCCTATCTACATTATGCTCGTGTATGACCGGGTGATTGCCTCTGCTGCGCCAGATGTACTTCCGATGTTATGCGTGGGTGCAATTGCGGCTATGTGTTTTGATGGTGCCTTTAGAGCTGTTCGGGCGTCTGGTTTATCTTGGGTATCAGGGCGCCTAGATAATATTGTAGGTAACAGAATATTTTCTCATCTTTTATCATTGCCGCCATCTATAATTGAAAACGCATCTGTCTCATCGCAAATATCAAGAATTAAGACATTTGAAGCAGCGAGAGATTTCTTCAGCAGTCCAGCTTTTATGTCAGCTCTTGATGCTCCTTTTGTGGTCTTGTCGATTGTTGTTTTGTATTTTGTCGCAGGCCCGCTATTCTTGGTGCCGGTTGCAGCTATTGGCCTGTATTGCGTCTTATTTTGGCTGGTACGAAATAAAATAAAGACCATTATTCGCATCGCAGCGAAAGCGAGTTCTGCGCGACAGCAATTTGCAATCGAGACATACGAGAAAATAGATACAATTCGTTCTCAAGGGCTTCAGGAAAAGTGGATCCGAAAGTTTCGTGATGTTTCTGGCCGAGAAATGATGCTACATTTTGATATGGGGTTTCTGGGCTCTGTCGTCGAGACTTTAGCACATGCAATCACTCTCATATCGTCTGTTGCAACAATTGGTTTTGGTGTGCACTTGATTTGGGAAGGGCAAATTAGCCCTGGTGCTTTGGTGGCGTCTATGGTCCTGACTTGGCGTGCACTCGTACCTTTCTATTCTCTGTGTTCCATGGTCCCAAGACTTGAACAAATTAGGAATAGTATTCTTCAGATCAACGATCTGATGGAAGTTCGTAGTGAAATTGAGGAAAACCCAAGCGCCGCCAAACTTCCGCGCGTTAGAGGTAGGATCACTTTTGACAATGTCTCTTTCAAATATGGAGAGGCTGGAGATTACGTCTTTAAAGATCTGTCTTTTCGTGTCGCTGCGGGAGATTTTGTCGCCCTCACTGGAACGACGGGAGGCGGAAAAGCCAGTATTTTGAAGCTATTGCAAAAGCTTTATCAGGCGGAAAGCGGTGCCGTCAGAATAGATGGATTTGATATTCGTCAATTGGAAGCAAATAGCCTTAGAAGACAGATCGCTTATGTTCCGAAAACACCCACTTTATACAGCGGAAGTATTTTGGAAAATCTTAAATTGGTGCGTCCAGACGCTACAGATGAGCAGATACAACGTGTACTTGCTCTATCTGACGCGCAAGACACAATCAATCGACTACCTAAAGGATTGGAAACTCAAATAGGCACGAAAGGCCAAGTGGAGGTGAATTCCTCATTGGCTTTCAAAATTTCACTTGCGCGAGGTTATTTGCAAGAGGCTTCTATTCTGTTGATAGATGAGGTGCCAAATTCGCTTCTGTCAGACCGTTTAGGTATGAATTTGAAGAAATACCTGTTGGACGTCCGCGGGCAGCAAACAGTATTCTTAAGCACTTATCGTACTGATTTCATTAATATGGCGACTACGGTCATTAATCTCAAGGGGCGCGAAAAGCCGTTTGTGCAATCTAGTGACACAACTCAATCCACCAATATTCAAAAGCCTGCTGGGGAGGCCGCATAATGTTTAATCTTATTTCTCGTTTGAAACGTGATCGGCGTGACCGTCAAATGCGTTTCCTTTCGCAAGCAGTCCAATTGGAGGAAACAGTTAATCCTTACATTGTGCGTACAACCTTAGCTTTAGTGTCCTCGCTTATACTCGCATTTTTGGTGTGGTCGTCATTCACTAACATTAATGAGGTCGCACGGACGTCAGGTGAGGTTATACCGCAAGGTAAAAAGCAGCTTGTTCAACATTTAGAAGGCGGGATTATTGACAAAATACACGTTGAAGAAGGTGATTTGGTTGAAGCGGGGCAATTGCTCGTATCTATCAGCGCTAAAGCGATAAATGAAGATCATAGAATTCTTGTTGCTAAGCAAGTTTTTCTACAACTACAGGCGGAGCGCCTTAGGGCCTTCATTGAAAAGCGTGAACCAGATTTTTCTGGCTTCGATCTGAGCGCATTGAAATACTCTGATCAGCAAGCATCATTTGAATCAATGAAGGTGTCGCGTGAGCAAGAGCTTCAAATAGTTAGTCGTCAGCTTGAGCAGAAGCATGAACTAGAGCGTGGACTCTTGTCTCAAAAAGCAAGCGAAACTGAAAAACTAAAAATATCTCAGCAGATCTATGACAATCGTAAATCGCTTGCTGAAAAGGGGCTGTTTCCAGCAGTTCGACTAATGGAAGAAGAGTTGAAACTCACAAAATTAAAGGACTCTGTGGCTGCACTTAACAATAAATTACGGCTCGCACGTCAGGAAATGAATGAATATGAAAGTCGAATTGCTGGGTTGCAGGCGACACAATCTGATCAAGTGCTTGAACGTTTGAATATTACCGTGTCGGAAATTTCTCAAAATGAAAATGCCGTCGACAAGCTCAATGAACGTATTCAGCGGTTGAATATAGTGGCTCCCGTTTCTGGGCGCGTGAAAGGAATGTCGGTAAACACTGTCGGTGAGGTTTTAACCGCCGGAGAAACAGTGATGGAAATTGTTCCTCAGGACCGGACGCTAGAAGTTCACGTCAAGATATCACCGAAAGATATTGGATATCTTCGTCGCGGGCAGCCTGTTCGGGTTAAGTTTAGCGCGTTCGATTTTTCTCGATTTGGTGCTGTGAATGGGAAGTTGGATTACATCTCAGCTGCCACCTTCACGGAGCCCAATGGCGGGCGTTTCTACAAAGGAACAATCCTTCTGGATAAGTCTTTTGTTGGAGCGGATACGCGTAACCAGATTCTCCCTGGAATGACAGTTATGGCCGATGTCGTAACGGGTGAAAAGACTATCCTGCAATATCTACTAAAGCCAATCCATGTTTCCTTGAAAACAGCCTTTACAGAGAGATAATACCGATGACGCAGGTTAAAGAACAAAAACGTTCCGATATTCTGGCTTTGTCTCGTGAAACAAAGGTTATGATTGTTGAAGATAATCTGATTTCACGGACCTTCCTCGAAGCTCAGATTGTTCAAGAAGGGCATACGGTAGTTCATGCTGAACATGGTTTGGATGCGATAACCAAGCTTAAAGAAAATCCTGAAGGTGTGGATGTGATCTTAATGGATCGCGAAATGCCGGTAATGGATGGGTTGACTGCGGTTAAGCGTATTAAATCCGAGCCAAAATTGCGGAATATGCCTGTGATAATGATTACGGGGACAGACTCCGATGATGCGATAGATGATGGGCTTAATGCAGGTGTTTTTTACTATCTGACGAAGCCAGTTAAAGAAGAAATGTTACGATCTGTTCTCTCAGCGGCAGTTCGGGAAGTGGAAAATCGAGAAAAAGTTCAAACAGAACTTTCAAAGCATCGAACTGGCTTTGATTTGATGACGTCATTCCGTTTCGAACTTAAAAACCTTGAGCATGTCAACAAATTGAGCGGGTTTATAGCGAGTTGTTTTCCCGACCCCTCGCGAGTGGTGGCGGGTGTTTCTGAGCTTCTCATCAACGCTGTGGAACATGGTAATCTTGAGATTGGCTATGAAAATAAATACACCTTGCTTCAAGCCAATAATTGGGAGGCTGAGGTCCAACGCAGATTGTTATTGCCAAAATATGCTGATCGCGTTGTTGTCGCATCTGTTGTTAAAAAACAGGACGGTATTTATCTCGTAGTTGAAGATCAGGGCGAAGGTTTCGACTGGAAAAAATACGTTCGCGTTGATCCTTCCCGCGCTGGTGACAGTCATGGCCGAGGAATTGCTCTGGCTGCAATGAGCAGCTTTGATAAGCTTCAGTACAATGAAAAGGGCAATAAGGCCGTTGCCATCATCACTCAAGGTGAAAGTTTGGAGTGGTGATATGAGCGTGGATTTTTCAAAAACAAAGACTCTTATTTTTATTTTGGTTGCGGCCTTTATTATGTGGGGTGTGCGAGAATTTGCACGCGAAGAGCATATGAATAGTCTGGAGAGCCAATTTGACCAGATAACGAAGCTCGAAATCTTGCTTAAAGACTCTCGTACGCGTCGGCATGCTGAAATTGCTGAATATATTGGGAGATATATGACGTCGTCGGAATTTGTGTCACAAGATGAATTTAGAGAATTCAATGCTGAACTTGTCGAAACTAATACTCAAACTCGCTCTTTGTCGTGGGTTTCGAAGGGCGAAGATGGAAGCTTCACTGTTGATAATGTTTACCCTCTAAAAAGGGGGCTCGATTATGGTCAGATAATTGACGTCGATGATTATTTATATCCGCTGGTTTTGACAGCCTTTAAGACGGGGCGTCTCCAGTTTGGTATAGATAAATTACAAAATATGGGCCTTGATCATTCCTTAGATTCAACGACAACGCGCAATGAATTAAATATGGCTTTCATCGTCCCTATGGCAATTGATAGTGCAGTTGAAGGCGTGTCTATTCACATCGTAAATCTTCCTGAGGGCGTTCGTGTTGCTCAAAAGGAAATAGGTGGAGATCATGCCGATTACATCGTTGTAACAGCTGACAATGTTCCAGCACCAAATATTTCTCCTCCGGGGATATTGGGTGCGTTGCTAGAGCGTCAATTAGAGCCAGTGATAACGCCAGTTTACAGTGGTGCTGAAGATTCAGAATATACATTCAATTTTCGTTTTTCTCCATCAGCGTATTTTTACGAAGCGCATCGTTCCGGCATAACGCGTCTTTTTATTGTGCTTGTTTTGGTGATTGGTGGAATGTTCATCTACCTGCTCAAAATGAGGCGTGTGCTACATGATCAGGTTAAAGCACGTAAATTGGCGTTATCATCTAATCAAATTAAGTCAGACTTTCTAGCCACTATGAGCCATGAAATTCGGACACCTATGAATGGCGTTCTGGGAATGGCTGAGCTTATTCTGAGTGCAAAACCGTCTAAGAAAATTGAATCTTATGCTGAGACAATTTTGTCATCTGGAAATTCGCTGCAACGTATCATCGATGATATTTTGGATTTCTCCAAAATTGAAGCAGGGCGAATGGAACTTGAGAGAGTTGATTGCAATGTTGTTGAATTAATTGATGAAACCGGCCAATTATTCGCGATGCGAGCACAGGATAAAGGTGTAGAAATTTCGATTTTTTCGGATCCAGATATGCCTTCAAATGTTTTCTTGGATCCTGTTCGCTTTAGGCAGGTGTTGGATAATTTTGTTAGCAATGCAATCAAATTTACAAACACCGGCTCAATCCAAGTCAAGGTGTTTGAAATCCCTGATGAAAGTCTTGATGAAGATGGTATTCGTTTTCGTGTCGAGGTTGTGGATACGGGGATTGGAATTTCAGAAGAAGCCCAAAGCCGAATTTTTGAAAAATTCAGTCAAGCTGACACATCAACAACGCGTAAGTTTGGCGGAACAGGATTGGGCCTTTCCATTTGTCAAAGCATTATTGAACTTGCGAATGGTAAAATTGGCGTCGACAGTGTTGAAGGTGAGGGATCTACGTTCTGGTTTGAGGTTATAACTCAACGTTCGCAAGTGAAGCCCTCTGCCGATTTAGATCTGAAACGATTGGGTCTTAAGCGTGTGTTGATCGTCGATGATAGTGATGTCTCTCTGGAAATTCTACGAGCCCAAATGGAAGCATCCGGCGTGAGTGTCGATTGCGTTTCAGTTGGTAGTGAGGCCATCCAAAGCGTGAAACTAGCTCGCGCTAACGGATCCGAATTTGATATGGTATTGATTGACTATGTTATGCCTTCAATGAATGGCGAAACTTTAGCGGTTCAACTCAGCCAGATTACTGATGCTTGTTTGATACTTGTGTCGGCAGCAGGGCGCAATGGTGTGGATGATAGTTTTGCTTGCGGGGTATTTAGTGCTGCGATTGAAAAACCCATTCGTATGAGCTCCTTTCGGCAAAACGTCGCGGAAATTTGGTCAAAATTTAAATTTGGAGATGTCATCCCTCCTGAGTTAGCCGAATATCAAAATGAAACTGTGAAACCAGATGATATAGATATTGCTGGTATGCGTGTGCTCATCGCGGAAGACAACTTCATCAATCAGATCTTTATTCAAGAAATAATGAACGAGTTCGAGTGTGATTTTGTTTTGACATCTAATGGGCAGGAAGCCGTTGATATGGCGCTAAAGAAGCCATTCGATATTGTTTTGATGGATTGTTTAATGCCGGTCATGGATGGATTTGAAGCATCACGCAAGATTGTCGATTATCAGCTTTCTGGTGAAATTTCAAAGGATTTGCCCATCGTGGCTCTTACGGCTAATGCCCTGAAGGGAGATCGAGAAAGATGCCTAGATGCCGGGATGGCAGATTACATGACGAAACCAGTGCGAAAAGAGGAGTTGAAGCAGAAAATGTTTAATTTGTTTAAGAAGTCCAAATCAGATGAGAGTTCAGAAACACAGGAAACGACTCCACAGGAACATGCGCCTGTCCATACGCTCCAGACGGTAGAAAAACTAGTTCCAATTATGCCTGCTGGCATGTCGAGGTCTGATTTTATTGATGAAGTAGCGGTGGAAGAAGCAAGATCACTATTGAAAGACAAGTTCGATACGATGGTGCCGCTTTTCATTCAGAATTCAAAAGAAATGCTAGAGCAGATCAGGTTAGCATTAAAAAACAATCGAATTGAAGAAATCGTAAGACCTTCCCACTCTCTAAAATCCAGTGCAAAGCAAATGGGGGCGACAGCGCTATCGTCCATAGCTAAAAAATTGGAAGCACAAGCTAAAGAAGTTTCTGATCAAGATTCGCAGATTGGTTATAGTAATCAAGAATTCACAAAAATGCTGACTGAATTAGAGAGCTTCTTGGGTGTCAGTGGTATGTTATTGCTTGATGGAAAAGCGGAAATATCTGGAAATAGTGTTCAAAAACAAGCTATTTAAAGAAAAACAATAGCATAGATTTGATAACGCTATGTAGGTCTAAAACTAGCATAGCGTTATCAAATTCTATTGTATTGGAGTATTTTAGCTTAGTCAGAAGCTGTCTTTTCATTAATTAGCGGCATCAGGCACCCAAGCACATGATATAATGTACTGGCTGGTGAATTGCTGGAAATGACCTTTCCTGCACCGTCTACTTCATCATGCCAATATCCCATGTTTTCGCCACTCACATTGAGGTAATGCTTTTTCAAACGCTCCAGCATTTCCAAACCTTTACGCTGTTCTGGTAAAGAGTCATTGGAGAGCTTCAGTCGGATATATTCTGTTTGCGGCCATAAACGTGAATTTACATTCTCTGGGTGCGTTCCGTCTGGATAGCAGTAATTCATGACAAGTCCGGTTTCGGGTGCAATCCCATAAGTGTCGCTAAATGCTTCTAAAACAGCGGTGGTGTTTGTCTTGCGTCCCGTCATTTTTGCATATTTACGCAATAGGAAGACCCATTCGAGTAAATGTCCGGGTTCAATAAGGCGGTATCGTTCATTTGCGCGTTCAGGCAATGGTGTCAGGTCTTCGTGAAAATATTCACGCAATAATCCATCAACACAGAAGCGTTGTGTGTATAGCTCGAAAATTTCTTCAGCTAAATCAGCCATTTGTTCATCACCAAACAATTCCATCCAGTGAATTGCAGCTTCAAACAAATGCATATGCGGATTTGCTCTTCGGGGTGTAGTCGCAGGTATGCCTTCGACGAACCCGATAATTGGGTGACGGAGCCGATTAAACAGAAGTTCCTTTGTTTTGGTCGCCGCTTCAAGAACGCGTTTTTCGCCTGTGACTTTATAAGCCCATGCAAGTCCAAGCAGAGCAAAAGCTTGATCATAAGTATCTATGCGCCCGTCGAGCAGAGAACCATCGCGATTATAAATATGTCCCCAACCGCCGGTTTCTAACCAACAATGCTTGAGCATATAATTGAGAGGAGACTCAAGGGCGTGAGCGCCTTCCTTCCAGCCCATTTCATGGGCGTGGGCAAAAGCATAAACTTGACGCGCTTGGACACGGAAACGGCGCCCCATGTCGTGGAGGGGCTTGCCTTCCATATTAAGCGCTTCATAAACACCGCCAAATTCACGGTCGAGGCCGATATCAGCCCAAAGAGGTAGAGCTTGGTTGAACAACCAGTTGCGCGCCCAGCCACGTTGGCGAGAGGCAAAAGATTTGGACCTTGCACCATGTCCAAGTGCAGTGGAGTGACCATCTTTTTCTAAAGCTTGGTGCACTTTCTTCACACTTTGTGCGTGCTCAGTGTGGCAAACCAGTAGTGCGTCTGGTGTATCAATGACGGCAACGTCTTGCATTCCGATTAGAGCCACGACGCGGCCGCTAGCTTGCACGAGACAATTGCTAGAATCTACAATGCGGACATCGCCTGTTAGGTTGTTGCCATTCTTATCCATGTTGCCGAGTTCGCGTACACTTGCCCAGCTACCAACATCTGACCAACCAAATTTGGCAGGAACAACAGCGGCATTTTCTGTGCGTTCCATGATTGCGTAGTCGATCGACTTTTTTTCTATCGCACTAAATAAGAGAGGGTCATATTGAAGGTGTTTATAGCCGTTAGGTGATGTCTCTGTGCGAGCGCAATTACATGCTGCTAGAACTTTAGCATAGATGTCTGGTTCAAAATTGGATAGTTCATTTAAATAGGTTGAACCACGCACGGCAAAAATACCTGCATTCCAGACATAATCTCCACTATCAATATACATTTGAGCGGTTTCAGCGTCAGGTTTTTCAACGAATTTTTCAACGGGGTAACCTGGCGCTTCTTTGAGCTTTTCCGAAGCACGTTTTATGTAACCAAAGCCGGTTTCTGGACGATCAGGGGTGACGCCTATTGTGCATATATTGCCTTGTTGGGCCGTTTGAGCAGCTTCAATAATTGCAGTATGGAAATGTTCCATATCCTCAATATAGTGATCTGCTGGAACCAGAACGAGGATTGCATCCTCACCAAGGTTTTCATTGACCCAGTGAGCTGCAATACCAGCCGCAGCGGCAGTATCGCGTCCCATGGGTTCTTCAAGGATAGCGCTTGAAGGGATACCATTTTCAAATAGTTGATTTTCAACCTCGGCTGCATATGCCTGAGAACAGATAATCAACGGTGCTTCGCTATTTGGGGTTGCGTTCATCCGCAGAGCAGTATGGGTTAGGAGAGAATGCTCACCAAACAGAGTTTGAAGCTGTTTAGGTTCATGTGAGCGTGATAATGGCCAAAGCCGCGTTCCGCTACCACCACATAAAATAGCCGGTACTATCTTTAGTGTCATTTCTGATCCCACCCATGTTTGAACATGACCCTCTTGGTGCAAATAGGCACAAATTTCAACAGGTTTCTACAAAATGAAGAGTCCCGTTCGCGCTAAAAGATAAAACATCAAGGCAAAACGTATTTGCCAAATTGTTAAAATGCATATCCCTAAACTTGGATAAGCTAATTCTTTTGAAATGATTTTAACCTTGTATCTTCACGGTTTTTAGTAAATTAGAATGAGCATTAGCGACTTTGTTCATTTGCAATTTGGTCCGCATAGGTGCCAAAATTCAATGATTAATAAATCATTACTTGGTTTGGCGAGGTTCTTGCTGTATTCTAATTCAACGATACATAGAATTTTGGGTTAAATTCTTATATTTTAATATTTTGAGATAATTATGTTGGGGGAAGATAAAGCAGATTATTGCTTGTCTTTTTAGATGATGAACGAGATTGTTTCTGCAGAATTAGCTAATTATGGATTTTCCACAAAAGGCAAGGGGAGTATATGGAAGCGCGTTGTTCGTTACATAACCCGCTTACATTTTCAACTCATTTCAGGTCTTTTCCTCGCCGTTGTGGCTCCCGCTCTCATGAGGGGGCGTTGGGAGCAGTTTGCGGATCAGGTTGCGAGCTATGATAATTCTCTTCTTGGAACCACTCTGGCATTTTTGTTAGGTTTTTTGTTCTTTTATAAGATCACGTCTTTTCCAGGTATCCGTAAAGTTCAGTATGTTCTCCCAAGCTTTGTCGCTGGGTATGTTCTAATTGTTGTGATGTTTTTTCTCTTAAGGCTGGATTACAGTCGCTATCAGTTTGTCATTAGTTTCGGCATGACAACATCATGGTTTATGGTTTTGTTTTTGTTGAGAAAACGTGTCACGCGATTGCGTTTAGCTTATATAGATGGCGGTCGTACGCACTTGCTCAAACAATTAGGTTGGGTTGATTTAGTTCAAGTTAAATCCCTAGAAGAGCGTGGAAATTTGCCTCTGGTTGTCGATTTGAATGAAAGTTTGGATGAAGATTGGGAACGCTATATCGCAGATAATGCATTGCGTGGACGCCCCATATTTCATGTCAAACAGGTAATTGAATCGCTGACTGGCCGTATGCCTGTTGATCATTTGGCGGAGAACAAATTTGGCTCCCTAGCACCAACGACACTTTATGCGCCGGCAAAACTTTATGTTGATTGGTTTTTGGCTTTATCGGCTCTGATATTATTATCGCCTCTCTTGCTTGTTGTGGCGATTGCTATTCGTCTGGAATCCCCTGGGCCTGCAATATTTAAACAAACACGCATGGGGTTTGGTGGTAAGCCTTTTACGATTTATAAATTCCGGTCTATGCGTCAGCAAGACTCCACTAAGGTCAATCGCAATAGTGAGATGACTAAGAGTGATGATGACCGGATTACGAAAATTGGTCGTAAAATCCGTGGAAATCGGATTGATGAACTCCCGCAGATTTTGAATATTCTTAAAGGCGAAATGAGTTGGATAGGACCGCGTCCTGAAGCCATGCGCTTGTCCAGCTGGTATGAAGAGAAAATCCCTTTCTACCGTTACCGTCATTTGGTGCGCCCGGGTATTACAGGGTGGGCGCAAGTTCATCAAGGCCACGTCACAAGTGTTGAAGATGCAGATGTGAAACTGCAATATGATTTCTTTTACGTGCGCAACTTATCCATTTGGCTTGATGTGCTCGTAATTTTTAAAACATTCCAAGTCGTTTTGACTGGAAATGGTGCAAAGTAATACACTTCATTCGTCTATTGGAATTAGGCAAGGCGCATAAGGTTTGTCTAATAGTTGTTTATACTAAGATTTTATAGTTAAAATTACTCTTCAATGTTGAGGAAATCAGATATATTACCATTGAAGTGGTATGTATTGGATGGATGAGACGTTGAAAACTGTAATAAAGCTTGTGATATTTTTGCTGTTGCTAGACGTTATCGGAGTCGCAGTTTTTTACGTCTCTGCGCAATCTGTAGATGATAGTTTTCAGGGCTCTACAGATGTCGGAATTGTTTTTCATACCGAAAACAAGTCTTTGCTAAATAGGCGGATGGCAAAGTCCGTTGGCATGGTCTTGTCTGGCGATATAAATCACTTGAAAACAGTTGGAGGTATGCGTCCTTTGCAGGGCAGAATTGGGGCGGTGGATATGGCAATAAAAGCAACAATGCTGGGTGTGCCAAATTCGCTAGTTTCGGCAGACAGAACCTCCAATGACACGGTAACTAGTCTTAAAGGTGCTGCGAGTTCTATTGAGGACATGAAGGCGCAATCTGTCACCTATATTAGCGAATGCATGCATTTGGTTCGTGTGAAATCATTAAAAAACAGAGTGGATTGGAAAGGCATAGAGCATAGCTATTCATGCGTTGAAACGGGTGGGTACCACGCGATATGGCTACAAGCCCATTATGAAGCGATTGCTTGGATAGTTTCATTTTTACCCGAAACGTTGCATCGCCGTGTCGTTGCAAAGGTTCGACCATAGTCTGCTCTGGCAGGTTAGCTTCATTCAATCGGTAATTGGACGAGCATACCTTTAAATGATCTAGAAATATAATGTGCTGAATTTAAAAGCTGTGAGTGTATTTTTTAGTGAGCTTTCTTCGTACGCGGCTGTCATGACTATAAGGTAGATATAAAGAGCTTTTGTCTTGCAGCAGCTCGTGCTCCTAAATCTTGTCTTTATTCTAAATTGATTATAGCGATATATCCATATATGACATTAATTCCCCATTGTGAAATAAATGGGTTGAATTGGTAGCATAGCCGAAGCTGTGCATGATGACATATAATAGGAGAGATGCAGCGATGACAAAACCATTTGATCAGGCCGTAGACGAAGTCAAGCGGGGAGCATCGCTATCTGAGCAAGCTAAATTTTTGTATGATTTGCTCACCGAAGAAGAGCGACTTTGGGTTTTGGACGGTGATTTGCCTTTTCATGATGGCATTATGCAAATGATGACCACCCGCTATAATCTTCGTCCTTATATTATGGGCCAGATTGATAGAATTGGTATTCCGGGAATTCACTTTGTCGATGGTCCGCGTGGTTGTGTGTCTGGTGAAGGCACGGCTTTTCCTGTGGCTATGGCGAGAGGGGCCACATGGGATGTCCAGCTTGAAGAACAAATTGGTGATGTTATCGGTCAGGAAGTTCGGGCGCGCGGCGGAAATTTCTTTGGTGGAATCTGTATAAACCTTGCGCGCCATCCGGCGTGGGGACGTGTTCAAGAAACCTATGGGGATGAACCTTATCAATTAGGAAGTTTTGGCGCAGCCCTTTGTCGGGGCGTGAAAAAGCACACCATGACATGTGTGAAACACTATGCACTCAACAGCATGGAAAATAAACGTTTTGAAGTTGATGTTTCCGTCAGCCAAGAAGACTTGCACGACGTGTATCTACCTCATTTTAAACAAGTAATTGACGAAGGCGTGGATAGTGTCATGAGCGCCTATAACGCCATAAATGGTGAGTGGGCAGGTCATCATAATTACCTTCTGACAGATGTTTTAAGGGGGCTTTGGAAGTTTGACGGCTTTGTCATCAGTGATTTTGTCATGGGGTTGCGTGATAGCGCGGCGTCACTGAATGCTGGTTTGGACCTTGAGGCACCTTATATCCAACAAAGAGCACAATATCTGGCTACGCAAATTGAAAGCGGTGAGACAGATTGGTCAACAGTAGAGCAATCCTGTCTGCGCATTTTAAAAATACAGTTGAAGCATTATGCAGCACGTTTGGAAGATGGGTATCCAGAAGCTTTAATCGCCAATAAGGCAGCAGCACAATTGGCCCGAGAAGTTGCCAGTCGATCTATGGTCCTGCTTAAAAATGAGGATAAAGAAGGGCGAGCAGTTCTTCCAATTGAATCATCTAATGTGAAGCGCATAGCTTTGATTGGGCGTTTGGCGAATGCTCCGAATATGGGGGATCACGGATCATCGCGGGTCGTACCACCTTATTATGTGACACCTGAAGCGGGAATACGTGCTCGGTATCCAGATGCGCAGATAGAATTGGTCTCAGAAGATAATCCAGATGCGGCTGAGCTCGCTGCTAAAAATGCGGATGTGGCCATTATTGTGGCTGGATATGATTATAGAGATGAGGGGGAGTTTTTTGGTGGCAATCAAATGCGCTCAAACCCTGAATTTAAAAAGAATTTTCCGCCACCACCAGAAGGTTTTGAGGAAAAAATGGCTGAGTTGGCGGCGAGTAAGCTGTCGGATGATGCAGCTATGAAAATTGTTGGTGGTGATCGCTCCTCGCTTGAATTGCGGGAAGTTGATCGGGAAATCATTAAAAAAGTAAGCGCGGCAAACCCTAAAACAATTGTGGCCATCATTGCTGCTGGTGCTGTGCTCATGGATGAGTGGCGAGATGATGTCCCGGCTCTGATGATGATGTGGTATGCGGGTATGGAAGGAGGTCATGCACTGGCTGATATTATTTCCGGTGATGTGAATCCAGCTGGTCATTTGCCATATGCTATTGCCCAAAATGCTAAAGATCTGCCATTTTTCGACAAAGACGCCACAGCAATTGAATATGGTCGTTTATATGGTCAGCGCCTGATTGATGCAAACAATCACGAGCCTGCTTATGCGCATGGATTTGGGTTATCCTACACTGAGTTTGTCATTTCAAATGCAACAATCAAAGAATTGGACGCAGAAAAAGCGGCCCTTAAAATTGCAGTTGAAAATACCGGTTCGCGAGATGGTATTCATATCGTTCAAGTGTATGGAAAACGTTTAACG
This sequence comes from Hirschia baltica ATCC 49814, assembly GCF_000023785.1. Taxonomy (NCBI): domain Bacteria; kingdom Pseudomonadati; phylum Pseudomonadota; class Alphaproteobacteria; order Hyphomonadales; family Hyphomonadaceae; genus Hirschia; species Hirschia baltica. The sequence goes on along the minus strand of NC_012982.1, from coordinate 2,873,506 downwards.
GGACAGCATGCAAATGAGTCGATTTTGGTGGGGTTTGCGCCTGTGAAAGTGAATGCAGGTACTTCTCAATCTGTAGACGTGACATGTTCTTTTGAAGCTTTGGCGCTTTGGAATGAAAGTGTGAAAAAGCGAGAATTACCAGCGCTTGAGAATGTGGAATTAAGGGTATCATCTTACGCAGGTGACCCTGATGCGCTCACTTTAGTAATGGGCGGATGAAGGTATGAAGAAATTGAACACGAAACCCACACTAAACCCACTGAGTCTCGATACTAAAGCCACAAAATGGGTAGACAAAACCCTCACGAGTTTGAGTGTGGAAGAACGCATAGCGCAATTATTTGTGCTATCAAGTCGATACGATACAGATGCTGAATGTGATGACTTACTCGCCATTGCGCCAGGTGGTATTCACCGTTTTCCTTGTCATAATCTTGAGCAGCATTTGCGTGCAACAAGGCGGTTATTAGATGAAAGCGAAGGTGTTCCTCCTATTATTACTGGTGACATTGAGGGCGGTTCGATTAGCTATCCATTCGCAACGCATATTCCCAACCAATTAGGGGTAGCTGCGTGCGATGACCTTGAATTAACAGAAGAATTAGCAAAGTTGGTTGCTCTTGAAAGTCGTGCATTGGGGTATGATTGGACGTTTACGCCGGTAGTTGATCTCAATGTTGCGTTTCGCAATGCGGTGGTAGGGACGCGTTCCTATGGGAGTGATGTTGAAAAAGTGCGAGAGCAGGCGCGTGTTTATGTGCGTGTCCTACAGGAGCACGGCATGGCTGCCACCGCTAAACATTGGCCTGGTGAAGGCTATGATGAGCGTGACCAACACCTTGTAACGACAGCAAATCCTCAAAATTTTGACGATTGGATGGATACATTTGGGAGTATATATTCATCGCTGATCAATGATGGTGTCATGACCATTATGTCCGCGCATATTGCGCTCCCATCTTTTATTCGATCTCTGATTCCAGATGCAGGACGAAGTGCATTTCAGCCGGCATCTGTGTCTGATCTGTTAAATCGTGTCCTGCTACGTGAAAGGCTGGGTTTTCAAGGGCTTATCGTATCTGACGCCACTGTGATGGGCGGTGTGACAAGTTGGTTGGGCCGACAAGAAGCAGTACCAGCTTTTATTGAAAATGGATGTGACGCCTTTTTGTTCAGCAGAGATCCCGCTGGAGATATGAAACTTATGCTTGATGGCGTTCGTACAGGAAAGCTATCAGAAGGGCGGTTGGAAGAGGCTGTTCGGCGAATGCTGACGCTGAAAGCCAAATTGCAGCTTCACACCAAAACGAGTCTAGAAAGACTTCCAGTGCTTGAAGAAACCAAGGGTATGTTGCGCTCTGATCAGCACATGAAAATTGCACAGAAGGCGTGTGGAAAAGGGATTACCCTTGTCAAAGACACAGCGAAATTATTGCCTTTAAAATCAATCAAGCAAAAGAGAGTTGTGGTTGTAGAAGATAAAGGTTGGAGCTTTTTTTCGGGAGCGCCAGAGAGAAATTACGATCCATTTAAAGCGGAATTAACTGCAAGAGGGTGTGAGGTAAGAGGATTTGATAAAGACAATTTCCCCACGGCTGAAGATGCGGATCTTTTAGTGTATTTGATCGGTCAGGAAGCCACGCCAAGTGTATCCAATATTCATTTGGATTTTGCAAAATTGCACGGTAGTCCACGTAATGGGATGGCGCAATTCAATCAGGAAATTCCTACAATAATTGTTTCTTTTGGGCAGCCATATTATTTGTTTGATGCGCCAAATTATCAAACTTACATAAATGCTTATTGTTCCATAGCAGAGGTGCAACGCCAGTTGGTGCCGCGTTTGTTTGGAGAGGTCGCATTTGAGGGTGTTTCGCCTGTAGACGCCTTTTGTGGTCTAGAGCATTTAAAATATTGATATTATTGTTGGTTAGTCAATTCTCTGAGGCGTAAATGATCATTAGATAATTCTTGATAGACGTTTGCAAAACAAAGGAATATGTTTCTACGAATGTCAAAAGAATCAAATAATAATCAAGATAAACGGCGTGGTATTCAATCCGTTGAAACCGGTGTCCGAGTCCTTGAAGCTTTAGCTAGCATAGGCGAGCCAGCAACGCTTAAGCGCGTTGCTGAACAATGCGGAATGGCCCCCTCACAGACCCATCGCTATCTCGTCAGTCTGATTGAGTCAGGAATGGCACATCAGAATGAAGCGACTGGCCGATATGATCTGGGGGCAGGTGCCATTAAAATCGGTTTGGCGGCTTTAGGGCAGGCCGACCCAATTCGTGAGGCAGACTCAGAAATAAGCCAATTTGTCGCTCGAACAGGAAGAACAGTTCAAATAGCAGCTCTTGGGCCACAAGGACCAACTGTTATTCGCTGGCATATGGGCCGGCCGGCTGTAATGACATCTTTTTCTGTCGGCAGTGTTTTGCCTTTGCTGTATTCGGCAACTGGGCATGTGTTTTTGACATTTGCGCCGGAGCAAGAGCTGATTGGTGTTTTATATCATGAATTGGCAGATGCTCAGATGGATCATTCCCAAGTTGAAGCAATACGTGAACGTGTTCGTAAAGATGGGTGCTCTTTAGTGCATGGAACAATGATACCGGGCTTAAGGGCGACGGCATTTCCAATATTTGACCTTCAGGGTCGCGCTGTTTTGACTGCAACGTCCCTCCAGCCAGATTCGTCCGTCTATAAGAAGGATGAAGAAGGCGAAGAATTGCGCGCAGCATGTAAAAGAGTGAGTGAGAGATTGGGATGGGTGAATTGATTTAGAGTTTGACATTGGGGAATTCATACCGCAATAGTGAATTTGAAGAGCTGATCATAATGATGGCTTCAAAGACTTATGTGTGGAATGTAAATGTCTCTTTCCAAACTGACGGCAGAAAATCAGTCCCGCATGCAGCAATTGTATCAAAGGATGGGACAAGAACATCTTTTGCCTTTATGGGAGCTGCTCGCAGGCCTCGTTACTCCTGAACCACAATCGCCTGCACGCGTGTATAAATGGTCCTTTGATTCAATGCGGCATTATCTGCTTGAAGCTGGGGGGCTCATAACGGCTGAGCAAGCAGAGCGGCGCGTCCTCATTCTTGAAAACCCAGATATGCCTGGAAGTTCTGCGATAGTGCCGAGCCTTTATGCTGGTTTGCAGCTTGTGCTTCCGGGGGAAATTGCACCTAGTCACCGGCATTCACAAAGTGCATTGCGATTTGTACTTGAAGGTGAGGGCGCATTTACTGCTTTAAACGGTGAAAAAGCAGTGATGAGTCAGTTTGATTTGGTGTTGACGCCTTCTTGGCAATGGCATGACCATGGAAATGAAACTGAACAACATATGATCTGGCTGGATGGTTTGGATATTCCCGCTGTTCGATCATTTGATGCCGCATTTGCTGAGCGGTTGGATGAAAAAGCACACAAGGAAACGCAACCTCCTGGAGATACGCTAAAACGTTACGGGAAAAATATGCGTCCATTCAGTGGAAGTGCCGCAGATACAAGGCCGGTACATCAACCTCTTTTCCATTATCCGTATCAAGACTGGATGCAATCCCTACGTGGTGTTGCTGAAGGAAGTGAGATTGATCCACATCTCGGGCATGCTCTGGAGTTCATAAATCCAGCAACCGGTGGATCTGTTATGCCGATTATATCTGCGCACGTACGGTTGTTGCCGGCTGGCTTTGAAACCAAAACTCGTCAATCTTCTGATGGTAGTGTCGCGACAGTTGTTAGTGGGCATGGTGAAGCTCGAATTGGCGATAAAATCCTCAAGATCGGGCCAAGAGATATTTTTACAATTCCGTCGTGGAAAGAGCTGCAGCTACGCGCTGATTCAGAGCTCGTCCTATTTATTTATTCTGACAAAGGGGCTCAAGAAAAGTTGGGCCTGTATAGGGAGAAGTGTTCATGAGCAATGTGTTTGAACCTAAAAAAACAACTCTAACGGAAACGACTAGTGGAGAAACCTATCCGGTAAGTCGTATTTTCTGTATTGGTAGAAATTATGCTGCTCATGCGCGGGAAATGGGCCGTGACCCAGACCGTGAACTTCCATTTTTCTTTACTAAATGGGCTGAAACAATTGTGCCATCTGGTGCAACAATTATGTACCCGCCTTGCACTGAAAATTTTCACTATGAAGCAGAACTAGTTATAGCTGTTGGAAAAGCGGGACGTAACATTCCTGTCGACTCTGCGCGTGATTATATTTATGGTTATGCGACAGGTTTGGATATGACGCGTCGTGATCTGCAATTAGAAGCCAGAGAAAAAGGTCGTCCTTGGGATACTGGTAAAAATGTAGAAGAGTCTTCTCCAATTGGTTTATTACACAAAGCTTCAGATGTGCACGACATGAGCAAAGGCTCAATCAAGCTGACTGTAAATGGTGAAGTGAAGCAAGATGGTGATTTGGCCGAGTTGATTTGGGATGTAGAAGAGGTCGTAGCCTACATTTCTAAATTCTACCGTCTTGAGCCAGGTGATTTGATCTATACTGGAACGCCTGCAGGTGTCGGACCGGTTGTCACTGGTGATGAAATCTCGGTGACAATTGACGGACTTACAGCCTGTACTGTCAAAGTTGGAGAAACTCCCGTTGACTAGTCAGTATACTCTTCACGGTTTTTTTCGTTCTGGAGCATCCTATCGGGTTCGTATTGCATTGAATCTGAAGGGTGTTTCCTATGAGCAATTCGGATATAAACTCCGTAAAAATGAACAAAATAGTGAGGCTTTTCTGAAGCTAAACCCACAAGGTTTTGTTCCGGCATTAGAGAGCAATGATACGGTTTTGACGCAAAGTCTCGCAATCTGCGAATATTTGGATGAGATTATTCCAACGCCCAAGCTTTTGCCTGATAATGCAATTGAGCGCGCTAGAGTTCGGGCGTTTTCGCAGGTTATTGCATGCGATATACATCCTATTCAAAATCTGAAAATTCTTCAAAGATTGTCAGCTCTTGGGCTGGATGAAGATCAAGTCAATGCCTGGGCTGCGACGACGATAAATGAGGGATTAGATGCGTGTGAAGCCTTAATCAAAAGGCAATCAGGACCATTTTGTTTTGGTGAGGATGTGACTTTGGCGGATGTTTGCCTTATTCCTCAGCTTGTAAACGCCCGTCGTTTCGGTGCCTCTATGAAGTGGGAGCGTCTTATGGAAATCGAAGCGAAATGTCTCACTTTGGATGCGTTTAAAAGGGCGATGCCAGAAAACCAGCCAGATGCTGTTTAACGCGTGTTGGGTTTAATATCAGTAAAACACTCTAGGATTGCAATTAAACTTTTTCTGGTGATTAGCGTTATGAGAAAAGATGTAACAGATAATGTTTGACCGGGTGACCCTTGTATTTCCATAGACTCGAGATCAGTAGGGGCTCCTTTGCGTGATAAGTCATCAAAAGAGTTTTGAAATTTTTGATGGTCTAAATTTGTTTCACTATGATGAAATAAATTCTTCAATGGTAAATTTTTTGTATGCAATATCTTAGCTGTGCTGACATAAGAATAATAACTGGGTTGGTTAGCAATTTACCCAGAAGGAGGAGACCAAAATGAGCCAGGTGTCTGAAAAGACTAGTGACGAAGTAAAGAGCCATGACTCAGATTGGCCAAAGCCAGCCGTGGCATGGACTGTTGCAATTCTATTAACGTTTGCTAACTCTCTGGCATTCGTTGATCGCCAAATATTAGCTATGCTTGTTGAGCCGATTAAAGAGGCTTTTCAGGTAAGTGATACTTTGATTAGCATCCTATACGGCCTAACGTTTTCTCTTTTTTATGTTGCTGTTGGTATTCCAATAGCGCGATTGGCAGATTCAACGAACCGTCGGAATATCGTTGTTGCAGCGATATCTCTATGGAGTGTTATGACTTGTTTTTGTGGGTTGGCACAAAATTATATCATGCTGCTTTTAGCGCGTATTGGTGTGGGGGCAGGTGAGGGTGGATTTACTCCGGCAGCCCAGTCTTTATTGGCAGACATGTTTCCAAAAGATCGGTTGCCGACTGCTTTAGGTTTGTTTTCAACTGGAATTTATCTAGGTGGTGGAGCTGCTTTGATTATTGGTGGGTCAATCATCACGCACCTAAATGAAGTTGGGCCTATTACTGTTCCGATTTTGGGAACGTTAGATCCGTGGCAGGTGCCCTTCCTTATTGTGGGAGCACCGGGAATGTTGCTAGCTGCGATTTTTATGTTTGTTAAAGAACCTAAGCGGCGTGGTTTAACGAAAAAAGCAGAAACTTCCATGAGTTTTCAAGAGATGAAAGCTTATGCTGGTCTTAATTGGAAGAGTTATGCTGGTATTATTCTGGGCTTGGCATTTCTTATACTTGTTGGTCAATCTGGGTCTGCTTGGATACCGGCTTTCTTTCAACGTAAATTCGATTGGGATGCGGGACAGATAGGTGCAGCTTATGGCCCAGTTGTGGTTTTCTGTGGTGCGAGTGGTGCTTTACTGGGTGGTTTCGTTGCAAGTTATCTAAAGAAAATGGGTCATGTCCGTGCAAACCTTATCGCCCCTCTGTTTGCTTTTGGTGCATTGATTCCGGTAACGATACTTTACCCACTTATGAGCACGCCGACCTTAGCGCTTATCCTAATTGGAGTGATGAACTTCTGTGCTGGGTTTCCATTTGGCGGTTGTTTTGCCGCGCTTCAAGAAATTACACCCAATCGCATGAGGGCCCAGGTGGTTGCTATCTTCATGCTGGGAGTAAACTTACTTGGAGCAGGGCTTGGGCCAACAATTGTGGCTTTGATAACTGATATTGGTTTTGGTGATTCAGCTGCGCTGCCATACTCATTGGCGATTACAAATTTGGTGTTTTCACCCTTAGCTTTTATTTTGCTTATCCTTGGATTTCAAAATCATGTGAAAGCTATCGAAACGGTTAAACAACACACTAGCTCTTGAATTTAAATTCAGATTTAAGAGCACCTCCCAGAAGCGCCCCTGCTAATTAGCGGGGGCGTTTTTTGTTGTTTTTTAAAGCGTGTTGGTTTTCAAAACCGTGGCAAATACTCCACACTACCCTTTCATTTTATATACCGCATTGGAAAACTAGTTGCACAATGAGGAATATTCAGATATTCAAATCATCGAGTTGCGTAGGAATGCGTTGGGTTAATTAAGATGGATGGTCAAGCTTCGCATTTAAGCTCAAAAAGACGCGTTACATTTAATCTCCTGCTTGAGGGATTGTCCTGAAAAAGAGTTACGCAAATTCAAATAATAGGTCCAAAGGGAGGATAGAATGAAACATTTGAGATCAATTCTGATGACGTCCACGATTGTGTTGGGTGTCAGTTATGCATTGCCTGCTGCGGCACAAGAGGCTGCTGCTACGCAAGAGACAGAAACTAAAACGCGAAACTTGGACACAATTATTGTGACTGCCACTCGCCGTGAAGAGACTCTTCAGCAAGTACCTGTGGCTGTAAATGTTGTTACTGGAGATGATCTAGAAAACAACATGATTGGAGCTGTGGACTCTATCGTAGAAGTTTCTCCCAGTTTGACATTTACAAAGGGAAGCAACGACCTAAGTAGCTCTTTGAATATTCGCGGTATGGGAACTTCTGTATTCTCATCTGCTGTGGAACCGTCAGTATCTGTTGTTGTTGATGACGTGGTGATGGCGCGCTCTGGTCAGGCTTTTCAAGACCTAATTGATATTGAACGCGTTGAGGTCCTGCGTGGGCCGCAGAGTACATTATTTGGTAAAAATGCGTCCGCGGGTGTTGTCTCTGTGACGACAAAAGCACCTTCTGATGTTTTTTCTGGCGATTTTGATGCGCTCGTCGCAGAAGACGGTCAATTGGAGGCTCGTGGAAGTTTATCTGGGCCAATTGGTGATACTGCTGGATGGAGACTTTCTGCATATAGCAAGCAGCTCGATGGAGTCACTGAAAACGTATACAATGGCGAAAAACTAAACGGATATGACGTTTGGGGTGCACGTGGTAAACTTGAGTTTAATCCAACGGATGCCTTGAAAGTGACTTTTATCGGTGATCACCGTAATAGTGAAGCGACACCGACATACACAATTCGTGGGTTCTTTTCAGAGGCATCTGGTGAAACGGCTGCTAACCTGATTGCACCAGTAGTCGTTGGTCCTGACAATGATCAGGTTAACATTAATGGTGGTGTTTACAGTAATTCAGAACAAAGTGGTTTGTCTGCAAAGGCTGTTTACAGCTTTGACAATGATTTCGAGTTAACATCTGTAACTGCGTGGCGTGATTTCACTATCGACAGCAATTTGGATATTGACCAGTTGCCGTTTGAAGAGCCTCAGGCAATGCCATTTTTTAACTTCAATTATAACAATGGTACGACTGAGCTAACGCAAAAAAGTCAAGAATTCAGACTTGCGTCTCCCACGTATGAAAAATTTGATTTTCTTGTTGGATTGTTTGCATTCCAGACAGAAATTGATCGCACTTTCAAGCGTCGCTGGGAGTGGAATTTAGGTGACAGCCTTCTAAACCGAAGCGGTCAGTTTAATGGTTCGGCAAAGAATACAAACTTGTCTGCTTTTGCTAGCGGTAACTGGTTTGTAACACCGGACTGGACAGTCTTCGGGGGTGTGCGTGCATTACGTGAAGAGCTTTCTTGGGTAGGGTATAGAAATCCTGAGAATGTGCTTGTAGAAGGTGATGTCGCATTGCCGGGTGATATTGGGACATTGCTTGATATCTCAGACAGCTTAGAAGATGATGCTGTCACAGGAAACATTGGTGTTCGTAGACTGCTTGGTGATGCGGGATCCGTATACGCAAGCTATTCGCGCGGGTATAAAGGCGGCGGCTTTGATCTTAGTCTTGGGACAATTCAAACAACTCAGCCTGTAGATCCTGAAATTTCGGATGCATTTGAAGTTGGTTTGAAACTCAACACATTTGATGGAAAGCTTTCAACATATCTTGCTGCATTCCACACGACTTACAATGACTTCCAGGCGCAGCGTCAAGACACTGATGATGTTGTATTCTTGTTAGACAATGCTGGGCAGGTCATCACGCAGGGGATTGAAGCTGAATTTGTATATCGTCCGACTGAATTGACACGTATTAATTTTGGTGCAGCTCTTATTGATGCCAAGTTTGAAGAATTCCCAGGAAGCCAGTGTTACCTTGGTCAAACAGAAGCATTGGGCTGTGTGAATGGTACGCAGGATTTGAGCGGAAAGTCAGTTCCATATTCTCCAGATACAAAGTTTACTGCTTTGATCCGGCAGGAAATTCCATTTGAAACTTTACCATTTGATGGTTTTGTTCAAGTGAACGGAACATGGCAGAGTGAAATCTTCACAAACCTCAACCAAGACCCAAATGCTGTTCAAGATTCTTACGGCTTGTTGAATGCTTCCTTTGGTGTTCAATCTGATGATGGGCGTTACACATTCAGCATCTTTGGTCAAAACTTGACGGATGAAGTGTACACTCCACAAATCTTTGTGGCTCCACTTGCTGGTGGTCGTTACGCTCAACAGATTGCACGTAACCGTCACCGCTATATTGGTGCTCAACTATCATACTCGTTCTAATCGCAGTTCGATAGGTAATTATAGTCAGATGAATAAAGCGAGCCTTTTGTAAAAGAAGAGGCTCGCTTTTCTGTTATGTGGACAGGATTCATGTGATGCTTGGTGCGTCTGACTTCCTAAATGATCCAAAGGAATAAATCCGATGAGATGCTTTTCAAAAGTCGTTATATTTTCAATGTTGCTTTTGGGGGCGTGTGCGGCTTCTCCAAAACCGGCTGATCTGATTGAAACTCAGAGACAAACAAAGTCAGCTCGTCCGCAATTAATTGTACTTACAGATATTGGAAATGAACCGGACGATGCCGAATCTCTTGTTCGGCTATTGCTGTATACGAATGAAATTGACCTAAAAGGCATAGCTGCTGTCACATCAAGGCATTTGCCTGCCACAGTGAACCCTCAATTGATTGAAGAGCGGGTCGATGCTTATGAAGAGGTCTTCGAAAATTTAAAAGTTCACGATGCGCGTTATCCAGACGCGATTTACATACGCCAGAACATTGTCACGGGGCATCCAACATATGGAATGACGGGGGTGGGTGAAGGCTTTGAATCATCTGCTTCGCAATTGATTATCGACACGGTTGATAAGTCTGATGATGCGCCTGTTTGGGTTTCTGTATGGGGTGGTGCATCAACCTTGGCGCAAGCATTGTGGACGGTGCGAGAAACACGAAGTTCGGATGAGTTAGTGGATTTTCTCTCTAAATTGAGAGTGTATTCGATTTCTGATCAAGATGATGCTGGTCCGTGGGCACGGTCACAATTTCCATCTTTGTTTTGGGTGTCGGATGTTCATGGTTTTACGCAATATCGTCTTGCGACATGGACTGGAATTTCCAGAGCTGTTCCCGGCGCGGACCAGAAAACCGTAAGCTTGGACTGGCTCTCAAAACATATTATTGATCAAGGTCCTCTGGGAAAGCTTTACCCGCCACCAGCTTATATTGTGGAAGGTGATACGCCGTCTTTTTTGAATTTGATTCCGAATGGGTTAAGCGATCCTGAGAGACCTGATTGGGGGGGATGGGGTGGCCGCTATGAAAAAATGGCTGCATTTCTTGGTTTGTGGACAACCACGTTTGATAGTCTGAGAGGTGATGGAGGGCAGTCATTTTCCTCGCCTCAAGCGACGATTTGGCGCTGGAGAGAGGCTTTTCAAAATGATTTTGCTTCACGCATTCAATGGAGCCAGATCTCAGATTTTGCGCAGGCTAATCATGCACCTGAAATTATACTAAATGGTGAGGATGGCTTCGCTCCTGTCTATATTGATGCCTGTCCGGGCGAAGAGATTGTGCTAAGTGCGACCGGCTCTTCAGATCCAGATGGTGATGCATTAGATATTCGTTGGTTTTGGTATCGTGAAGCGGGCGGCAGGTTTGCACCTGAGGTGACCCTAAGTGACACGGTGGGCGCAGATACGCACGTGAAAATTGCTGGCACAGCAAAAGTGGATCAGTTTACGCCACCAGCAGAATATAATTTGCATGTAATCGCGCAAATAACCGATGCTGGATCACCCGCATTAACAAGATATCGTCGTGCTATTATCAATCTTCCGGGGCTTGCAGATCCATCTGCGGTCATTGGCGATGAGTGCGCGGTTATTCCGATCCAGCCGTCGCATTAGGCGCTGACAGAGCAATAAAACGCCTTTCCGTAGGTGGGGAGGCGTTAATGGTGACTATGGATTTCGGCGATCAATTACTGTTGTTTGCAGGCGCAAACTTTTACTTTGTCTCTTTCAATCGGCTTTTGATTAATTGGGATGCCAGTTGCGTTTTTGCGTTGTCTGTGCACTCATTTCAATCACTCGAACCGATTGGGGGTAAGAGCGAGTAAACTTGAACACTCTAAATATATGTAGCAATTAAAAGAAACTTTCAGTTGTGAGCCGTTACTATGTCGAAGGTACAAAGCATTCTTATTGTTGACGATGACGAACATTGTATTGAGTTATTAAGATTGGCATTGAATGCAGCGGGCGCTGTCAGCATATTGGCTGAGACAGAATCTGAAATTGCAGCAAATCACATCATGAGCAATCCAATTGATCTTGTGGTTTTGGACATTAAAATGCCAAAAGTGAATGGGTTTGATGTTCTAAAACAGCTTCGCGGCGAAGGTGATAAAACACCGGTGATTATGCTATCTGGTTCATCATATCAACAAGATATAGATCGCGCCTATCAGCTGGGCTGTAACAGCTATTTTGAGAAACCTGGATCACTCGACGATTATCGGAAGTTTGCCACCTGTCTGGTGGAATATTGGTCTACAGGTTATGTGCCTATTGGGGCTTAATTAGCAATAGGAGACGGGATGTTACGATATTCGAAAGCCTTTGGCTCGAATCGCATACCAAGCTGGCTCTTATCGCTTGAATTACATGCGGGACTAATTGGGTTTATTGCGCTAGCGGTTTTATTAATTGGCTGGGGTGCTTTTATTCCAACACTGACAACAGTGTTTAGTGACATGCCTTCGATGAAGCCTGTTACCGCGATTAGCATTATAAGTCTGAGCGTGGCATGTATATTTAGCTTGCGGTCTAGTCGCTTTGGAGTGATTGTCTCAGCAACAATTGGTGCATTGCTTTCACTCAGTATGTTGTTTTTGTTGCTTTTTGATAATGACCGATCTGAGATGGGTATTTGGGCGCTTGAGCCATCACTCGCAACCAAGTTTGCTCTCATGTTGGCTGGTTTATCTTATGCGCTTTTTCCATTTGCTAAATTCTTTTCTACAGCGATAGCGATTATTGCTCTTGGTGTAAGTTGCACATCCTTATTGAGAGCTTTGGATTTATTGTTTTTCCATGGAGCTGTATTGGTCGCGGGACCGTTTGACTCCATGGCTATTCACACGTCGATTTTAATCACGTGGTTTATGGTTGTGTGTGTTCTTATGCATCCTCGCCTTGGTATCGGCATGACTGTTTTTCAGGTCAGCTTAAGAGGAAGAGTTCTACGCAGATCATTGTTGGTATTGGTCGCAGTTCCTCTCGCGTCTTATATTCTTGCTTTGCCATCGAGAAGTATAGAAAATGCTTCTGTAAGCGTGCTCTTTGTTATGTTTGCGGGGCTGAGTATTGTTGCTGGAGCTGTTCTGACATGGTGGATTTCTGCGTTGCTTGAGGAATACCAAAGTAATGCTACGGAGCTAAGTTCGAATTTATCGACTGCTAATCAACATCTAAAGCGTTTTGCGTTCGATATGGCTCATGATCTCAGGGCCCCCATTAGGAACCTTAAAGTATATTCCGAGTTGGCTGTTGAGGCGCTGGAAGCTGATAATGTCGAAGGGGCAAAAACTTATTTGAATCGCAACATCTCAGGTGGAGAGAAGTTGATCGAGACTATAGAAAAGACGCTTGATAATGCGAAAACAGCGTATCGTCAGCCGAAATTTTCAACGTATCGAGTCTCGGAGCTTATTGATGCCTCAGCTAGGCTTCTACAAAATGATTTAGATGAAGCAGAGTGTCGAATTGAAATAGACGGTGATGCAGAGATTATCTGTGATGCATCAATGTTGGAGACTCTATTTTTAAACTTAATGTCCAACAGCATAAAGTATCGCATTCCGGATCAACAATTGAATATTTATTTGAAGGTCAAAGAAGAGAAATCTGCTTGGCGTTTGTCTTTTCGGGATAATGGAACGGGCTTTAATCCAGAGTTCGTCTCTCGTGCATTTGACCCGCTAGCTGTTGATCTTTCTACTGGTTCAAAAGAGGGGACGGGGCTTGGTCTTGCTACATGTCAGACAATTGTGGAGGCCCATAAAGGGCAAATTTGGATTGAATCGAATATAAGTGAGGGGGCTTGTATTTCTTGGACGATTCCAAAGGCACCAGATGTTCAGACGCTGGCGTCGATACCGTTAGGCGCTCAGATTGCGTAAACGTCAATGCAAATGAAGGCCTGCTACCAATAACATTTTCTTAGATTTCTGACTGAAAAGATCGATATGCGATCTAAGTGCTTTCGCCGCATTTTCTTCGATTACGGTATGAATTAATTTCGAGAATTGTCGCGCTTTTCCATCTCTATTTGTGGGATGAAAGTCATTAGTATTTTTCAGGGTGGGGGTGAATGTCGCTTTGACTTTTGCATGGAAAAGACGAATACATCTCTATTAATAGAAGATTAAAATATAACAATTGGGACGAAGTGAATGAGTGCATCATTAAAGCGTGAAGCTTGCTTGATTAATGGGGAATGGCGAACAAATGACAGCTGGATTGATGTAGACAATCCAGCGACCGGCGAAGTGATAGGCAGGGTGCCAAAATTTGGTCGTGATGAAACGGCGCAAGCCGTTGCTGCAGCAAAAGCAGCGAAGCCTGCTTGGGCTGCTTTGACGGGCAAAGAGCGCTCAATCAAATTGCGCAAATATTTTGATTTAATCATACAAAATCAGAACGAATTGGCAGAGATTTTAACGGAAGAACAAGGTAAACCCTTGGCAGAGGCGAAAGGTGAAATCGTCTATGCTGCGAGTTTTATCGAATGGTTTGCCGAAGAAGCAAAGCGAGTTTACGGGGACGTTATTCCAGGGCATCAGCGAGACAAACGGATTGTGGTGTTAAAGCAGCCCATCGGTGTGGTTGCTGCGATTACGCCGTGGAATTTTCCTGCGGCTATGATTACGCGCAAAATCGGACCCGCTTTGGCAGTTGGGTGTACAGCGGTAATTAAACCAGCAACACAAACGCCGTTTACAGCTTTAGCGCTGGGGGCTTTGGCGATGGAAGCGGGCATTCCTGCTGGTGTTGTTAATGTGGTGACGGGAAGTTCAACATCTATCGGTGCGGAACTGACTGAAAACCCTGATGTATCTAAGATTAGTTTCACAGGTTCAACGCGTGTTGGTGCGCTATTGATGGAGCAGTCGGCGCCGACTATTAAAAAGCTGTCTTTGGAGTTGGGCGGCAATGCCCCATTCATCGTGTTTGACAGCGCTGATGTTAAAGCTGCTGTTGCAGGCGCTATGATGTCCAAGTTTAGAAATGCTGGGCAAACTTGTGTTTGTGCGAACCGGATATATGTACAATCTGGTGTTCATGACGAATTTGTCGAACAATTAAGCAAAGCTATTACGGCATTGAAAGTGGCTCCCGGCAATGAAAAAGGTGCTGAACTCGGACCGCTGATTGATGCAAATGCAATCGCCAAAGTGAATGAGCATATTGAAGATGCTGTTTCCAAAGGTGCCTCGCTGGTTACTGGTGGAAAAGCACATGCATTGGGAGGTCGTTTTATCCAGCCAACACTTCTAACAGGGGTGACATCCGATATGGCTGTTGCACGTGAAGAGACTTTTGGTCCTCTTGCGCCTGTTTTCAAATTTGAAACTGAAGCAGATGTTTTGAAGATGGCAAATGACACTGAATTTGGTTTGGCGGGGTATTTCTATTCGCGTGACCATTCACAAGTTTGGCGTGTTGCTGAAGGACTTGAGACAGGCATTGTGGGTGTGAATACTGGGCTGATTTCAACTGAAGTTGCGCCATTTGGAGGCGTGAAACAATCGGGTCTGGGCCGTGAAGGTTCTCACTATGGTATGGATGATTATCTTGAGTTGAAATATGTCTGTATGGGCATAGAAAAGGGCAATTAAACGCTTAGAATATGCCTATAACTCGCGTGCGTGTGTGTGATTTTGATGAGTTCTGAGGGATTTCAAATAATGGAAGCCAACATTTGTGTGGCTTCCAAATGAATTGAATGTAGCGAGTTGAACCTTCAATAGCGACCCTAGCTTTGCATTGTGCGGAGCTTATTTTAAAATCACGATAGCGTCTATTTCTACTGCTGAATTTAAGGGGAGGCTTGCAACACCAACAGCTGATCTGGCGTGAAGAGCGGTTCCGGGAAATAGCTTTGTCAATAAATCGGAACACCCATTCGCAACTTGGGGAATGTCAATAAAATCGTTTGTGGTTTGTACAAAAGCACCAAGCCTGAAAATGCTTTCGACTTTTGAAAAATCTCCGTCGCAGGCATTACCTATTTGTGCGACAATATTGAGTGCGCAAAGCTGCGCAGCTCGAATGCCATCTTCAAGGTTGAGGTCTGCACCCAAAGTTCCTTTAATGAATTGACCGTTTGCGTTTGCTAATTGGCCTGAAATCATCAGCGTTTTGCCTGAGCAATTAAATGGCGCATACGTTGCGACTGCAGTGGCTGGCTTAGGAAGCACTAATCCCATTTCGGAAAGGGTGGTTTGGAGCTTAGACATTGAATTTTTCCTGCGGTAATAGATTGTTTTTGATTAGCCATTGATCATTGTAATAAGTTTCGGAATATCGCTCACCATTATCGCAGGCTAAGCTCACAATGCTTGCTTTTTCGCCTTTTGCTTCAAGCTCTCTTGCTAGTTCTACTGCTCCAACCAGATTTACGCCAGTTGATGCGCCAAAGCGGCGGCCTGTGAGGTTTTCCAAATAGAGCATTGCGGCGATAGATGTTGCATCAGGAACTTTATACATTCTATCCACCAGTTCTGGAAAAAATGATGGTTCAACGCGAGGTCTGCCAATGCCTTCAATGCGAGAAGATTGTGAGACTTTCAAATTGATATCGCGTGAGGTGTAATAGTCATAAAGCACAGAGTTTTCAGGATCTACGACACATAGTTTTGTGTTGCAGTCTGGGCGGACATAAGACAGGTAGCGTCCAATTGTTGTTGAAGTGCCACCTGTGCCGGCACCGACAACAATCCAGCTAGGGACAGGGTGGCGTTCAGATTCCATTTGTCTAAAGATTGAGGCTGCAATGTTATCTTCTGCGCGCCAGTCAGTTGCTCGCTCTGCATATGTGAATTGGTCCATAAAGTGACCATTGGTTGAGCGTGCAACGTCAATGGCTGCTTCGTGAATCATTTGAGCTGGCACAAGTTTGCATTGCCCGCCATAGAATTCTATGAGGGACGTTTTTTTTGCGGCCGTATGGTCGGGTACAAAAGAAATGAATGGCAGGCCAAGAAGCTTAGAAAAATATGCTTCTGAGATAGCGGTGCTTCCAGAAGAGCATTCGATAATTGTGGTTTCTGGGCCGATTTTGCCGCTACTTAATCCCCATAAAAACAGAGATTTGGCTAAGCGGTGTTTTAAGCTTCCAGATGGGTGGGTGCTTTCGTCTTTTAAATAAACATCAACATTATCAAAAGGAAGATCCAGCCTAATTAAGCTGGTTTCACCGCCGCGTTTTGCCTCAGCGCATATTTTTGCTATAGCCTCGTTGATCCATTGGCGATGGCTATAGGGACGTTCTTTTCTAGTTTCTCTTAAATGGCATGAAGAAGAGAAATGTGGGGTTTTTAACGCAATAGACACCGAAAATTCCTGAATTTAAATTTTATAATATTGGTATGCTATTGCAGGCCAATCAAAATTAAATCCCAAAATTTTTCAATATTGTAATGAATATTGGTATGAATATACCAATATATGGATATGTGTGGTTCGAATAGGCTGATGTAATTCTGACGTTTGCTAGAGAAGAATCAAATTTCAGAGAGGTCAAATGCTGTTGAGTATTTTATCTTTTGCATTGAGAAAGTCGAAGATACATCATTTAATCCAGGTACTAGATCGACAAAGCGTTTATAAACGCGGTCATAATGTTCGATGCCGCCTACTTGAACTTTGAGAAGATAGTCCTCTTTTCCTCCAAGTCTATGACATTCAACAATTTCTGGAATAATTTGAACGGCTTTAGACAGTATATCCAGCCATGATGTGCTGTGGTTTTCTGTTCGTATAGTGACAAAAACAGTCATGCCAAGGCCGATTTTATTTGGATCTAAAATGGCGACTCGTTTTTTTATGACTCCCTCATCTTCTAGTTTCTTGATGCGTCGCCAGCATGGGTTAGTTGTAACGCCAACCTTATCTGAAATGTCCTGAACCGAGAGTGTCGCATCCTCTTGGATTGTCTTGAGTATACGTCTGTCTATATCATCAAATTTCATTATATCCCCCTGATATATCATATACATACCAATAAATAGTAAAATACAGGTATAATTTGGTATATTATTCCGATATTCGCTATTTACAAGCTCAATAATTAATTTCTATGCTGATGATATTGTAAAAACACTGTTCTGGTAGCCGGTTCAAAGCGGAAGCTTAGTGATTATATACCATTATCAGGCGAGTGAATTTGCAGTCGCCATATATGAATTGATGACAAAAAGATCATCAGGCGATTGATCAATAGGGAGACAATTCAGTTGTATTGGTATGAATGTACCATTGTAAGCTTTTGTTTCGAATACAAATACTTATGACTGGATGGTTTAATAAATTTAGTGATCATCTGCGTAGGGGTAGAAAATGCAGTCAAAAACAATTCGGGGGTTAGCGTCAAGCGTGTCCCTTATAGCCGCCGGTGCTTTTGGGGCTGGAGCGGCACTCGCACAAGAAACGGAAGCGGTTCCGCAGACTAAATATGATACGATTGTTATCACCGGAAGTCGCCTAGCGAATCCCAATCTTACGTCAAGTAGTTCGGTCGTTGTTCTTGGAGAGCAAGACATCGACACACGCGGAGTGCTTCGTGTTGAAGATCTACTCGCAACTCTTCCTCAAGCTATGTCTGGTCAAGGGGCATCATCAGGGGTTAATGGCGCAACAGCGACTGTGAACCTTCGTGGACTTGGTGCCGACCGTACGCTTGTTCTTGT
This sequence comes from Hirschia baltica ATCC 49814, assembly GCF_000023785.1. Lineage (NCBI taxonomy): Bacteria > Pseudomonadati > Pseudomonadota > Alphaproteobacteria > Hyphomonadales > Hyphomonadaceae > Hirschia > Hirschia baltica. The sequence continues at coordinate 2,855,227 of NC_012982.1, read as the reverse complement.
TGATGGTAAGAGGCTACCATACGGATCCCCGATCAATGTCGCTGCGGATTTGAACCAAATCCCATCACAATTGGTTGAGCGCGTTGAGGTGCTGACAGGTGGTGCGACTGCTGTTTATGGTTCTGATGCTGTTGCTGGTGTTGTAAACTTCATTATGAAGCGTGATTTTGAAGGCGTTCAGATAGACCTTCAAGGAAGCGGATATTACGCCGAAAATAATGACTCTAATTCAGAACGTATATTGTCTGATTACAATCAGCCAGATGCGGACTCTATTTTCGATGGTGAGTCTGTCGATTTAAACATCATTGCTGGTAATAATTTCGACAATGGAAAAGGGAATGTAACGGCCTATTTTGGATATTCCAAAGATAATGCTGTGCGTTGGGAAGACCGTGATTTCGCGGCGTGTCCATATACGACACGTGATGGCGGAACGGATTTTGGATGTAGTGGTTCAGGGTCTATGCCGACCATCTCACGTTTCAGCAGATCAGGAGACGGTGCATTCGATTTAGTCGTTGATCCCGAAACTGGTGAATTGCGCAATTATGCAGGTTCAACTGATGCTTTTAATTTCTCCGCTGGGAATTATCTACAACGTCCAAGAGAACGTCACTCATACGGTGCATTTGCAAATTATGATTTGAACAATGATCACACTGTATTCATGGATTTTTCTGTCGTAGACAATTCGACTTCGGCTCAGGTCGGACCAGGAGGGCTCGCTCTCGGTCGCACAGATTCAATCAATTGTGATAATCCATATCTAACTGGCGATTTGATAGCAACATTTTGTGCTGCAGGCAGTACGACAATTGATGCTGATGGTATTGAACGGGCGGATTTAAGAATAGGTCGCCGTAATACAGATTACACACGTGTGAATGAATTCACTTTGAAAACTCAGCGTTTTGTTGGTGGAATTCGAGGAAAAGCATTTGAAGGGTTCGACTACGAAGTTTCATTTCAAACCTCATCTGTTGATTATAATGAATTGCTGCTAAATGATGTATCTACATCTAAAGTGACACTTGCATTGGATGCTGTGGTTGACCCAGAGACTGGGGATGTTGTGTGTCGTTCAGCTCTCAACGGAGTGGATGCTTCATGTGTACCATTTGATGTTTTCTCTCCAAATGGAATTACTGAAGCTGCTTCAAACTACATAACAGTTCCTACTTTACGTGTCGGTGACACAAAGCAACTTGTATACAGTGCCAGTTTGTCAGGTGATTTGGGTGTTTATGGTGTTACAAGTCCATTTGCGACTGAAGGCTTTCAAACGGTTTTGGGAGTTGAATACCGCAAAGATTCTCTAAGCCTCACTCCCGATGACAGTGACACGACTACAAGTCAGAGAAGCGCTGTTGCGGGTGAAGTGCCTGTTTATGAAGCTTACACAGAGGTCTTGGCACCTCTGGTACAAGATAAAACATTCATGCGTGAATTGACGCTGACTGGTGCATACCGATATTCAGACTATTATGACACAACGGGTGGCCAAAATACCTATTCTGTTGGAATGGCGTGGAGACCTATCGATGATCTTCGTATTCGTACGCAGTATCAACGTGCTACACGTTCTCCAAACCCGATTGAGCTGTTTAGTCCGCAAGATATTGGTCGTAGTACACTAGCGACACTTCCAAATGGTCAGAATGATCCATGTGCGGGTGATTTTGATGCATCAACTGAGTTGGCTGAACCATATTTGTCCGCAGCACAGTGTGCTTTGACTGGCGTAACAGCTGATCAATATGGCTCCATTCCTGATGTGACTAACAATATTGGTACACTTTCAGGCGGAAACCCTGAGCTGAACCCCGAAATTTCGGATACATGGACTGCTGGATTTGTCTATGAGCCATCATGGCTTTCAGGCTTTGTGGCCAGTATAGATTATTTCTCTATCGAAGTAGAAGATTTCATCTCTCAAATTGAGCCTAGCCAAGCAATCGACAACTGTATTTCAACAGGTGACGAGGCTTATTGTAGCTTAATTCAACGGGACTCTTTGGGATCATTTGTTCTTATTCCGGGTGAGTCATATATCCAAAGTACGCTTATCAATACAGGACGCCTTAAAACGTCTGGTGTAGATGTTAGCATGGGTTATGGTTTTGGTTTGGCAGATTACAACATACCAGTTCCGGGTGATGTGAAGCTAAACTATGCTGCTACTTTTACAGATGAATACAACATTCAGTCTCTACCAACAGATGATGGAATTGACTGTGTGGGCTTCCATGGCGGTGCATGTAACAACCCAATTCCAGAATATAGCCACCGTACTAGTTTGGAGTGGGCAAATGGAAACCTGTCTTCTGTTCTGACTTGGAGATATATTTCCAGTGTTGATCAATACACAACTTCACCGACATTAGTGAATGATCTAGAGGCGACATCATACTTTGATGTTTCAGGAAGTTATACTGTCTCCGAAAGCCTTGGTTTGAGAGCCGGTATAAACAATGTGTTAGATCAAGATCCTCCTTTGACGTCACTAGCAGGGTATGGTGGTAACGAAATCGACGGGCGTGCTAACACATATCCTCAAGTGTATGACGCGCAAGGTCGCTACATCTTCGTTGGTGCGACATACACTTTCTAAAGCCAAGTTTTCTGGTTTAACAGCCGCAACCTCTATCAAGGTTGCGGCTATTTTAGGGAAGTTTTGAGGACGAAAATGAAATCCACTTTAATTCGAATTTTGGCTTTCGCCGCGATGTCTTTTGCCTCTGCGAATGCTGCTTTGGCGCAAGATCAGCCGGTCGCAATTGTAAACGCTAAAGTGTTTTCACCCAATGGGCCGGTGATTGAAGAGGGCGGCATTGTCTTTGAGAATGGTCGGATTCTTCGTGTGGCGGCACAAGACAAACTGTCCATACCTGAAAATGCACACATCATTGATGCGCAAGGCCAATGGCTGACACCAGGAATTGTGGATCCTCATACACATATTGGAAATTTCCCAACGCCATCTGTTCCCGCTACGATGGATTTAAATGAAAAAACGGGCATAAATACCGCAGAGATTTCAGTTGCTGATGCGATCTGGCCGCAGGATCCTGGGTTTGACCTTGTGCGAGCGGGCGGTGTGACGACGCTTGCTGTATTGCCGGGCTCTACAAATTTGGTAGCCGGACGGGGCGTTGTATTGAAAAACCGCCCAGCGGCGACAGTTCAAGAAATGAAATTTGAAGGCGCACCAGAATTGCTAAAAATGGCATGTGGTGAGAATCCAATAAAAGTATATGGCGGGAAAGGCAAAACCCCTTTCACACGTATGGGGGTAATGGCCGCATTTAGAGATATTTGGCGTCAAGCAAAGCAGCACTATGACAAAAGTGACGACAAAAAATTTGATGATAGTCGCCTTGGCGTGATGGCGAGGGCAATTGCAGGTGAATATAAAATTATCGTACACTGCTATCGCGCGGATGAGATGGCGAACCTGATAGATATATCAAATGAGTATGGGTTTAAGATCAGCTCATTTCATCACGCGGTTGAGGCCTATAAAATCGCCGACCTATTGGCAGAGCAAGGTATTGGTGTGGCGACTTGGTCTCGCCGCTGGGGCTTCAAGCTTGAAGCCTATGACTCTATCGAAGCTTTGGTGGCATTTCTTCAAGATAAAGGCGTAGATGCTGTCTTGCACTCCGATGCGGCTATTTTGACTCAGCATATGAATATGGAGGCTGCTATTTCATATTCATTGGCGCAGGATGCTGGTTTTGAAGTCACCGAACAAAAAGCACTAGGGTGGATCACACAGGAACCAGCAAATCAGCTTGGTATCGGAGATAAAGTAGGATCAATCGAGCCGGGTAAAATGGCGGATATTGTCTTGTGGTCGTCTCATCCTTTTGATGTGTATTCACGTCCACAGAGAGTCTTTATTGAAGGCGAGCAGGTATATGCTCAACGGTCAGGTAAGCCGCCTCATTCTGACTTTATGATCGGCCAAAGCGGGGAAGTAGATTAATGAAACGGATTATACTGCTTTTATTATTGGGTTTAAGTGCTAGTTTTTCTAGTGTTTATGCTGAAACCATTATTATAAAAAATGCGAAATTGTTTCCCTCCTCGGACAATGCTCCTGCAACTGATATCATAATTGAAGATGGAGAAATCACGAAAATAGGTCCCAATCTGAAGGTTCCTAGAAATGCTCGTGTCGTCGACTCAACTGACCAAGTTGTTACCTCTGGATTTATTCAAGCGGGTACGAATTTGGGAACTATGGAGTTGTGGGATCGTGCAAATGCGGATGATTCATTTGCGACAACATCGGCTTTTAGTGCGGGTGTTGATATCAGCTATGCTTTAAATCGAAATTCAACACTTATTCCCGTCGCCCGCAAGGGGGGTGTTTCCCATGCTGTGGTAATGCCTGGGGTTGGCAAGACTGGAGCGAGTGAATTGAGCTTTGGTGGGTTGGCGGCGTTCATCAACACTGGTGAAGGTCAAGACTTACTAGAGCAGAGTAAAGTTGCGGTCATTCTTGATTTTACAAAGGCAAAGGTTCAGCGCGGCGCGGCATTTTTGCTGTTGGAAGACAAGCTTAAAGCTGCTCAGCAAAGTGATGCGGTATCACGTGATATGCAAGCACTTCATGATGTCGTTGCAGGTAAAATACCGTTGGTTGTTGTTGTCCATCGCGCATCAGATATTGAGGCTCTGCTAAAAATTGTTGAGCCTTTTGATATCAACTTAATTCTGTATGGAGCAGCGGAAGCTTGGATGGTTGCTGATCAGCTCGCTGAAGCAGGCACATCAGTTATTGTTGAGGCTATCGAAAACCGCCCGATGGATTTTAATCGTATTGGAGCAACATTGGAAAATGCTGCTATCCTAGATCGAGCCGGCGTTCAAATTGCGATTGTTGCTCCCTACAATGGACATGACGCACAATTGTTACGCTACCATGCGGGTATTGCTGTTGCTCATGGTTTGTCAGCAAAAAGTGCTCTAAAAGCCGTCACATCAAACCCTGCTAAAATGTTCAATATGTCGGGGATTGGTGAACTAGCGGTCGGATATAAAGCAGACATATTGATATGGAGCGGCGACCCTTTTCAGCCTCTGACCAAACTAAACAAAATGTATATCGCAGGACAGGAACAATCTCTTGTTACGCGACAAGATATGCTTAGAGACAAATACCTAAAAGAAGTGGAATAAGCTTATGAAGAAGCGCAAAGTGCCAAGTGGCGGCGTCAAGAAAGCGATGTGGCAGGCTGGTCTATTCTGTATTTTGTCTTCGCTTTCGGTTCCTCCAGCTGCTGCTGATACGCTTTTGATCAATGATGCTCTGGTCTTCGATGTGCGATCAGGCTCGGCATCCCAAAAAGATGTTTTGGTGAAAGACGGGCGGTTCGTATCTGTAAAAGATCAAATTGATAAAGATAAAGCTGATCAGGTCGTTGAAGCAGAAGGCAAAGCTTTATTGCCCGGTTTGATCGATATCCATACACATTGGACAAATATGGACGGTGCAGACCGTGCATCCATTGCGAGCGATCTATTATTGGCTGGTGTAACGACAGTTACGGACTTCCATACATCTCCAGAAGCGTTTCAGGTTAAGCGTGCCTTTCATGAGACTATTATGTCGCCTCATGTGTTTTTCACTGCGAGGATGGGGGTGCCATACGGTCATGGTTTGGAGTGGGGTGATTCCAACATGACCGCTTCCGTCTACGGGAAAGAAGACGCTGAAGAAGCGACCCGTAAGATAATGCGTTATAAACCTGATGCAATAAAGGTGTTCGCGGATGGTTGGCGATATGGGTATGGTGTCAATCAGTCGAGCATAAATGCAAATGCTCTTGAAGCAATTGTTGGTGTTGCCAATGAAAATGGATTGCCAACTTTCACGCACACAGTTTCTGTGAACGGGGCGAAGCTAGCGGCTAAGGCAGGAGTTTCAGCGATTGTTCATGCTGTTCAAGACGATGTTACAGATGAAGACTTGATTGAATTATTGCTTGATAAGGAAGTTTTTTACGCGCCTACCTTAGTTGTATATGAGCTTCGCGCTGACAAAATGGCGAAAATTACAAATCCCCGCACTGTTGAAATAATGCAAAAGCGTCAGGCTTTTTCTCGGGCTAATCTTTACCGTTTTAATCAAGAGGGTATTCCAGTTGCACTCGGAACTGATCAGGGGATTGACTCAACATATTTTGGTGAAGCTGACTTGAGAGAGTTAGAACTCTTTGTTGATTTCGGTATGTCTCCCTCAGAAGCGTTAATAGCGGCTACTCTCCATGGGGCGCAGGCGCTTGGTGTCGGAAATGATCGCGGTGCGATTGAAGAGGGCATGCGTGCAGACTTTATTCTTGTGAATGGTCGCCCTTGGGAGAGTGTTTCTGATATTCGAAAAACCGATCAAGTCTATGTCGATGGCGTGGCGTTGGTAAAATCGGGAAAATTGGTGAAGCCTCAAGGTTCAGGACAGCCACTTTCTGTGAAAGCTAAGAAGAAGATTGACGATTTTGAAGGCGAAGACTCTCTTACAGCTTATGATGCTGCTAGACTTTTGTTGCGCGACAAGAACTTCCCTCGCTCACAAGTATCTTTTGGCACAATTGAGCGTGAAACAGGTGGGAGCGCACTGCACTTCTCTGGTGAGTTTGCGCATAAGAAGCAACCCTTTGCATACGTATTACTACCATTCTCACCTGAAGCGTTTGCTCCCCTTGATGCGACTTCTATGAAAGGAGTTCGATTTGAGGTTCGTGGAGATGGGCGATTTGATGCTCGACTGTCTTCGGTATCAGGCGCGGCATTGGCTTCTTTTAAGGCCAACAAAAATTGGAAAACTGTCGAGTTTTTGTTTTCGGACTTCAAACCCGATGACAATGTTGAAATTGACACATCCAAGCTCTCTGCAATCGCATTCGGCCGTCAAGGTGAAGCCAATTCTGAATTCTGGCTAGAGCTCGACAGTGTCGAATTTTTTTAAAGCCTAAATGTCTCTAATAGAAAGCTTATTGTATTATGATAAAAGCTAATATGGTTGTAACTATACTCGCATTTTCTATAGTTGCCGCATGTGAAAAGCTACCTCCTTCGGAGGTTGAAGAGCCTGGTGGACAGATAACGGAAGCGACTTCATTTACTGGAGAGCCTCTTTTGAGAAGGGTTGTCTCTGAAACTCAAAAAGAAGAAAATGAAGGGAAAATTCTAAAGATTAAAGAACAGGATTCGCTATCTGAAGATGACTTTATGAAGCTTGGGAAGCTTTTGGCTGCCAATAAGCAATATCAAGATGCAATCGCTGCTTATTCTGAAGGACTGAAGATATATCCAGAATCCTTTAAGCTATTGCGGCATCGGGCGCACCGTTATTTGACCACTCGACAAGTCGAGGCAGCGCGTGCGGATTTAGTTTTGGCCAATTCTCTCAATAATGCATTAGACGCGGATGCAATCGAGTTTAAAAATGGCCATGAAAATGGGACGTATAGACATTGGATTGGCTATCACTTGGGAATTGCCGAGCTATTGCTTGAAAATTATGAAGCGTCTGCAAGCGCATTTAGAGATAGTTTAGCGACATCTTCGAATGACAATGAGGTGCTGGGCGTCGTTGATTGGCTCTACACGGTTTATAACTTGGCAGGAAACGTAGAAGCGGCAGAGAAAGTACTTGAGAATGTTCCTGCTGATACCGGAGCAGACGCTTCTTATCCATATTATGACCGAGTGATGTTGTATAAGGGACTACGGACTGCGGCAGAAGTTATAGACCTAGAAGCGGATGCATCCAATTGGTCAGCCAAAGACATAACGCTTGCCAATGGTGTCGCAAATTGGATGTTGTTTCAGGGGCGTCCCGAAGAAGCAGCAAAAGTGTATGACGCTATTCTCGCAACGCCATATTGGGATATATGGGCGTATTTGACAGCGGAACATCAGTTAACAATCATGAATTAAATTTAGGCCCTATGAATTTATCGGGTTATTGTTGGCTTGATCTCGAACAATCGGAGTGTACGTTTTGAATTTTCTCGATAAATTTTTAGGAGATCTAGCCGGTTGGTTATGGGGTTGGCCACTCGTCATTTTGGTGACGGGGGCGGGCTTGTATTTTTTCATTTATTCGCGTTTGCTTCCCTTTCGTCATTTTGGTCTCGCTTTATCTGTTCTGTCTGGGAAGCATGATAAAACATCTGATACTGGAGCGGTATCTCACTTTAAAGCTCTGTCGGTTGCGCTAGCTGCTTCGATAGGCATGGGAAACATAGCTGGCGTTGCCGTGGCCATTGAGCTGGGAGGTCCTGGTATTGTTTTCTGGATGTGGGTGTCTGCGATTATCGGGATGGCAACAAAGTATTTCACTTGTACATTAGCCGTTATGTTTCGCACCGTTGATAGTTCTGGGCAGGCTAGCGGTGGTCCAATGTATGTCATAATCAATGGACTCGGACAAAAATGGAAATTTTTGGCGTGGTGGTTCTGCTTCGCTGGTATGGCTGGTTGTCTGCCGTTATTTAGCGCTAATCAGCTTGTTCAAGCCGCGAATGACTTGGTTGCAATTCCCATGGGAATAGAAAACGATCTCTGGGTTAGCGCGGGATTGGGTATCACTTTGGCGATTGCCACGGGGATAGTGATTTTGGGCGGATTGAAGCGGGTGAGTGAAGTTACATCGCTTATTGTGCCGTTTATGGTTGCGCTTTATGTGGCTCTTGCGATCGGGGTTATTGTCATCAATTTTGATGTAGTTCCGACTTATTTTGCGCTCATCTTTACCGACGCATTTGCACCTCAATTTTATAAAGGTGATATGGTATTTGGAAGTGCATTAGGTGGCTTGCTTGTGCTTGGAGTTCGACGTGCAGCGTTTTCAAATGAGGCTGGATTAGGAACGGCACCAATGGCACATGGTGATGCCAAAACCAATGAACCAGTACATGAAGGTCTTGTGGCGATGCTTGGACCTGTCATTGATACATTGATTGTCTGTACGATGACCGCACTTGCCATTTTGATTAGCGGTGTTTGGCAAGAGGCTGGAAATGGCGGTGTCACGCTGACAGCAATGGCATTCGAGCAAGCCTACCCAGGGTTTGGGAAAGGATTGTTATTTCTGTGTGTCTTAGCTTTTGGTATTTCATCTCTATTTTCTTATTCTTACTTTGGAACGAAATGTGCAAAATTCGTGTTTGGTGAATCTGGGGGTAAAGCCTATTCAATATTCTATGTTGTGACAGTGTTTGTTGGTTCTATATCTTCTCTAGGTGCAATTTTGAACTTTATTGACATTAGTTTTGCTTTAATGGCTGTTCCTACAGTGGTGTCGGCAGTTCTGTTATCACCGCATGTTCTAAGAGAAACCAAAAAGTATTTTAGCCGGACCCAAAATCTTCAGCAGGACTAAATAATAGAAAATCGAAATTGAAGGATTTAGCTAAAATGCTTTTGAGCATGCTCGGAAACCAATTCTTTTCCGAGCATGCAGTAGCAATTGGCTTATTCGTCTAACCTATTTTTAAACTCGTTCCAGTCATCGAACATGATTGTATTGATTTCGGCCATGTCTGGAAAGTCGGTATAGCTTGTGCCTTTAAAAGACGTTTTTGCGCCAGGGCCATAAGAACCTACTTCGTGAAACCTTGAGTCTTCAGGGTGGAAGACGTCTGTCTTCTCACCATTTCTGGCGGTTCCATTCATAGTTGACCAATGGTCTGGATGAATATGAGAATCCATAAACGTGTTGATATAAATGGCTTGGCCAATCGCATTGGGGTCAGCATATCGCCCATCAGGGAAGCGGGTAGTAGGGTGCCAAGGACGCCCAAGGGTGATCGAGTGGTTTGGCAAGCCTTCTTCTGGTGTTAGACGGCAGGTATGAAATACAATTCCCATTCGATCTGAAATTTGAGTTGAGGGAGCAGCGATAAATGATTGCACTTCTCCAGCTTCAAAATCTTGGCCTCGTCGGCGCGATTGAATTTCACTGTCTTCAATCAACAATTGACCATTGCCGAAGATAAAATCAACATTTCCGGAAATAAAGCTATTTGATATGAAGGCTCGTTTTCCGTTGGCAAAGACTGTATCTTGATAGCCTTCCAGAGTGACTTTGTTCAAATAGACTTTGTCACTGTGGATATCGAGCAATAGGGCGGCGGCCTGAGAGTTTGATATGCGTTTTGGGTCATCATTGTCCAATTTGTCATTGGATATGTAATCAAATGTATTTTCAATTTTGAAACCTTCAATGTGCACGTCTTCTGCATCGACAGTTATAGTAGCAGATCCTGCGGTTCCCCAGTTTTGGCGATGGAATTTCCCAGCGGTCTCCGCAACTGCATCGTAATGAATGCGTGTAGTTTCGATACCTTCACCAATTAAACGGGTTTTAGCATCTCGAATGGTGAGTTTTTCGTAGTAATCACCCGCGGCGACAGACACTGTCTTCCAATCAGAGCTATTTAGTGCTGATGCGGCGTTCAGTGCGTCTTGAATATTTGTGAAACAGTTGGGTGTCGCTTCGCAAGTTTCCTGCACCGAAAACTCAAGTGATTGGGCCTCAGGTAAATTTGTAGATTGGCAGGCAGCGAGCAGGGCTCCAACAAGAGGGAAACTAGCTAAAAGACGAGATGTTGGCATGAGGTTATTCTCCGCGAATGTCGGATTGGAAGGCTGGTGATTTAGGGGAATTAATGGAGGTATTCTGGATTAGAAACTGGTCTATTTTTTTAGCGACATCAGATGCATAAGGCTCGAATAGCCAAAATGTATGTAGGATGTCGTCATAGCTTGAAAAGTCATTTGCAATATCTAGCTTATCCAACTTTTCTTGCACTTTCTGGTGACCGGTCGTGAAGCGCGTTTGTCCGCTACTAATGATCAAGGTTGGAGGGGAGTTTGCATCTATGTGTTCTAGGGGGCTGGCCTGTGTCCATTCTGTGAGTTTGTTCTCCATTGAGCCGCCAAACCAGAGGCCAAGGCCAGATTTTTCTTTCATACGGTTTTCGTATTTAATGGCTAATGGGTCGGTTAAGTCGAGCACACCATCCAGATCTATCAGACCTACCAAACTCGTATCCAAGTCAGGTTTTGATTTGTAGATGTCGCTGTTTGATGTGTACGCGATGAGAGAGGCCATGTGACCACCGGATGAGGCACCACCAATAGCCATTTTATCGGCATTAAAACCCAATTGAGCACAATTTTGTTTTGCCCAATGAATGGCATCATTGATATCAAGAAGTCCCGCCGGATATGGTGTTTCTATGGATAGACGATATTCTGGTAAAATAACTGTATAACCTCGAGCAGACAGCAGGTTTGCCAATGCGTAAAAGTGGGACTTGTTACCAGAGCGCCATCCGCCGCCATGGACAAGTAGCAGTGCGCCGCCATTATTTATTTCAGATGACGGGCGGAATATGTCGGCATGAAGCGTGCGTTGATCTGTCTGTTTGTAAGCAAGGTCGAATTGTATTGTCTGTCCGGGCTGGAAGGAGAGAATGGGCCACTCTATTTCTGGGTATTTTTCCTTGTTTTTCTCGTACCTTTGCGAAACGGTATAGCCATCATCAACTAGTAAAATGTTGTTTTCAGCTAATGCTGAAAAGGGCAGTATGGTCATGCTTGTTAGCATGCAAGCAATCTTAATAAATTGAATTTGTTTCATTTTTATCCCTACAAAATAATGCGCAGACCTAATAGGTATTGCGCGCCAGTATGGTTATATTCTCGAGGAAGGTTGAGCGTGCCGTCACCTGTCCCGTAAATACGCTCGTATTCGTCTGTCAGATTGACGATTTCAAATGTCAGTTTGAGTTTGTCATTTAGGTTGTAGAATGCCGACACGTCGACTTGAGTTTGCCCATTCTTACCTTCAGCTAGATTGCCGTTCTCTCCTGGCAGGCGGATGATATAATCATCTCGTGTATTGATTGAAATACGACCGCCAAACTGTGGCTCTTCATAATACAGCGTGAAATTATAAGAGTTTTCAGACAGGCCAGTGATTTTATTGTCAGCTTTGACATAGGTGTAATTTGCAGTCGCGCCAAAATTGTCAAAAGGAGATGGTAAAATCGAAAATGGTTGCTGATATATGACTTCTATTCCACGCAATGTTCCCCCCTCTTCATTGGACGGCGTAATATGCAAATAGGGAACAGTTCTAAAATCGACAGTTACATTCGGATCATATTCTGGGTCGGCTTCAATCGTTGAATAATAGATGGGGTCAATGAGTTGCCTAGATTCACTGATTTCTATCAGTGATTTGATTTCCTTATTGAATATATTGAATGAAACTAAAGATTCGCTGCCTGGATACCACTCAACAGAAAAATCAATGTCGGCTGAAATGCTAGGCAATAAATAGGGGTTTCCGGTAACTACAGTGCCTGTGTTATAGCCAAAAGCAGGGTTTCCAGGGTTTAAAAAATTGAAGCTGGGACGTGTCATGTTTCGCGCGTAAGATGCACGTAATGTCCAATTATCTGATGTATCTAGAGATAAACTCGCTGATGGTAGAAGGTTGGTGTAACTGTTGCGAGACATGACTTGTTGACTTTGTGTGAAGCCTTCAGACTTAACGCGTGTTTCGACAATTCTCGCGCCGGAATTTACACGCAATGGCATTCCATTCAAATCAAGGGCGGCTTGTAATTCGAGAAACGCGGCAAGCGTATTTTCGTGAGTTTGCCAGCTTTGGGCATAATTTTTGACAAAAGGTGAGGTCAGGAGAACTGCATTGATTTTATCAATATTAGCGACAGTGAACGGAAAGAGCGGACCGTCAAATTTAAAGCCGTAGCGGTTATAGGGAAATGCTTGCGTAAATCCGCTTGCAGAGTCCTGATCAGGGAAGTCAGAGATATAAGCGACTTGGTATTCAGTTGTACGTTTATTGTATGATAGTCCCGACTTTATACGAAGAATGTCCAGATCAAGTGTCGCATCAATACGCGCAGTTGTGTTGTTGCGAAGAACATCGCTTGAGCTTAGACGGCCATCTATAAGTGAAAAATTGGATGCATCATTGAAATCATAGCCATAACTTACGTCGGGAACATTCGCATTGTCTGAAAAGTCAAAGCTATAACTATGCGGAATAGACCGCATGTAATAGCGGTATTCTTCGCGGTGAGAATTTGATGTTGCTGATCCAATTAGCGCATCAATTGAAAGACTGTCGGTAAAACGATGCTGAATATTTGCAACCAGCTGGAAGAATTCAGTATCAGAATCTTGTTTTCGGCTTTCGACAAAGGATTCTACATTGTCAAAGCTGGCAGCTTCAACTTGCTTACCATTGTCGGCAATCTGAATTGAGGTAGGCTGAACTTCATTGAAAGACGACAGGAAAAATTCAAAAAAATTGTAATTATTGCGTCTGTTAATCAAGGACGACATCAAGGTGTCAATTGTTAGTTTTGTTTGGTCATTAGGATGATATTGGAAACTTCCTGTAAGGCCTGAGCGTGTTTGAGAATTGCCGAAAAAATCCGGGCGCGGAAGCCTCGGAAACCAAAGACAATTGATAGGAGAGACAATTGTTTCTGAGCTGTCTGCGCAGTCTGATACACTTGGTGTGCCGATCACCTCAACATCTTGTTCTGAGGGGAAGGGGCCACTACCATCAATAATAGGGGTGGTCCATCTGACCGTACCAAACCCCTCTTGGCGGACAGATCTATCTGAGTATGAGGCAGAAAGAAGAAACCCAAGCTTGTCGTCTTTATAAGTGCCATTCCATAACCCAAATAAGCTAGGATCAATTTGCCCTGTCAAATTATTGTAGCGTGCATTTGAGGCGATCACTAAATTGCTGGGGTGGTTGTCCATCGGTTTTGGAGAAAAAAGAGCAACTGTTCCTGCTATGCCGCCTTCTTCCATGCTGGCTGAAGTGGTTTTGTGTACATCAACACGGCTGAAAAGGTCAGAGGCAAAAACATTAAAGTCAAACGCGCGCCCAGTGTTTAGACCTCCGCTTGAGTCCAGTCCATCCGTGCTAGCAGGCACTTCCATCCCGTTCAAAGTTGTCCGAGTGAAAGAGGGGCCCAGTCCACGTAAGGTTATTTGACGACCTTCTCCGCCTTCTCTTGAGATTGCGACGCCAGGGACCCTTTGAATTGACTCTGCGAGATTTGAGTCAGGAAATTTTCCCATGTCTTCGGCAATAATTGATTCAAGCTGGCTTATGGCTTGGCGTTTATTGTAAAGTGCTTTTTCTAACGACTGGCGATATCGCGTAACTGTTACTGTTTCGAGTGTCGTGATGGTGGGTGGAACTTCTTCTTCACTATAGTTTGGAGTAGGAATAGTTTGTGGAGATAGTTGGGACGAAAGAGGGGCAGGCTGCACGTTTGATGCTTGGCTCTCTTTAGGGGCGTTCAGGACATAAATGACACCGCTCTGCGTGACGCCGCGTTTGTAATTTGTGCCTTCAAGCAATAATTTTAGCGCTTCATCAAGTGTATAGCTTCCAATGACTGCTTGACTATTCTGAACACTGGACAACTCATTTGGATAAAAAAGTTGAGCACCTGTTTTTTCCACAATTCCATCGAGCGCCGTCCCCAATGTTTGGGCGTCGATGTTAAATGAATATACGGTATGAGTATCTTGCGCTTGCGCTAAAGGCGTCGAAAGTAGAAATAAACCAACAGCGCAAGTTGCAAAACAGTTTGCAACTCTACGGGGTGATTTCCAAAACATTTTGAGATTTAGAAATTTGCATTTCTAATTTCTCTAAAATACCTATTGGTTGCATTCCAAAAAATAGTCATATGTGTTTCCTCCGAAGTTTTTTTATATTTATTTTTTTGTTAGACGGACTTTGTTTTGATCAATCCGTTCTATCGTCACGTCAGACATGAGGTCTAAAACCTCAAGCATTGCATCAACTTCTCCTACTTTAAAATATCCAGCGACGGGCATGTCTTTTAGACTTTCATCGGCAATTTCAATTTCGACGTTGGAATATCTTGAGACCTCTGAAATCATAAATGAAAGTGGTTCTCCAGAGAATGACAAAATGCCGTTTCTCCATGACAAACGTCTTTGTAAATTTTCTGCTTGCAACACTTCCAGTTCTTCAATGTCAGTGTCAAATACGGCGCGTTGTCCAGCAGATATTTGCGTCAATTCTTGAGCCGCATTGTTTTCGGGGTTTTTGTTTTGAACCAACATAGCCTTTTTATTGATGAGTGCCA
Source organism: Hirschia baltica ATCC 49814 (assembly GCF_000023785.1). Taxonomy (NCBI): domain Bacteria; kingdom Pseudomonadati; phylum Pseudomonadota; class Alphaproteobacteria; order Hyphomonadales; family Hyphomonadaceae; genus Hirschia; species Hirschia baltica. Next base: position 2,840,024 of record NC_012982.1, on the reverse strand, counting down.
CGCGCCCTTCTTCAACAGTTACGGCTAGTTTTGCTTCTCTCAGGCGCACGTTAAAGGCTGTTCCAACTGCGCGTACTTGCCTGTCTCCTGCGACGACTGAGAAAGGGCGGTCTGGTGCGTGAGCGACTTCAAAGAAAGCTTCTCCACGAAGTAAATTGATGTCTCTTGAGTTTTTCGAGTAATGAATTACCAGGTGAGTATTTGTATTTGCCTTAATCAATGAGCCATCAGGTAACTGAATATTTTGCATTTCACCAACCGCAGTTGATATAAATGCCTCATATTTATACGTTTGTGTGTTTAGGTAAGGCAGAGCAACCCATGTTGAAAAACCTATGATTAGCATAGCCGCCATGGCACCTATCGACTGGACTATCTTCCGAGATTGTCGTCGATTTTGTTTTAAAAGCTCGGCGACATCATCAGATTCTGCAAGGTGTTGGAGTTCTTCTAAATCATCGAGAGCTGACCACGCTTTAGCAATTCTGTAATAGCATTCGCGGTTTTTCTCACTGCTCGACATCCATTGATCAAATCGAGCGCGGTCTATAGCGGAAACCGTGTCTGCATCCAGCTTTGTCACCCATTCTGCAGCTTGGGCCTCACGTCGTTGACGAGTGGGAAGGCTGAGTATTTTCTTTTCGTTAGTCATTGTCAGCATTCCATTCAGTCTTTGATGTTTCGGCGGCAGCCTGATCGGGTTTCGGTGAGTCTGCTTTGCCGCCAAATTCGTCAGGTGTGTATCCAGTTGCGATCATGTTTTGAGTGCATTTTGTGAGCGATGCCGCTAGCCGTTTTTGTACAGTGCTAACCGATATATTCATGCGCGTTGCTATTTGAGAATACTTCATGCCGTCAATTTTACGCATTAGAAGAATTTTGCGATCATCTTCACTCAGTTGAGCTATAATTATTGTGAAAGCAGCAAGTTTTCGGCGACTATTGAGATGTTGTTCTGGATCGTGCTGGTTCCTATCAACTATGTCCGTTGAGTAGGGGGCATCTTCAATATAGTCGGTTGTTGTGTTGCGTTTCTTTTTGATCTCACTCAAGGCTACATTTTTAGCTGCGAACAGTAATAAACGCTCTGGTTCGCGAATATCGGCTTTTCGTTCTGCAGCGAAGCATTTCAAAAATGTTTCATGGGTTAATTCGTCCACATCCGCCGGTTGTGGGCAATATTTTGCGATAGTGCGCCGGATGGCTGCTTCGCAATTCAAAAATGCTGCGTAAACTTTCGACATATCTATATAGACTTCTCAGTTTCGAAAAAGCATCACACATTATCTAAAAATATTTTTCCACTTTTTTTAACATTTTTATTACTCGTTTTGATTTTTGAAAAGTCTACCTAAATACGAGCAATAAATTAGTTAATTCGTTGCCTCGTAAAATAAATGGAAGACTACCCAAAATATAAATCAACAAAATTTTTTTTGGTTCAGTAATTATTCCATACATAATAAGTAAATAGGGGCATTAATATTTGAATTTATTTAATTTTCTGGATTTTTCTGAAATTGAATATTTAAATATTAAGCTAAGGAGGAAAAATGAACTTTTTTAATAAATCCCTAAAAAAGGGGCTGTTTTCGGGTGCGTCTTTAATGACACCGATATTGCTCGGGCTTTGTTTTGCTGCGCCATCTTATGCTCAGGAAGCAGAAGAGGAAGCAAATGAAACGAAGAAATTGGATACAATTGTAGTTCAGGGCTTTCGTTCATCTCTGCAAGAAGCGCGTGATTTTAAACGGGCAGCCGTGAATTCACGTGAAAGTATTTTAGCTGAAGACATCGGTAAAATGCCTGATCTAAACCTTGCCGAAGCGATTCAGCGTGTGCCGGGGGTTGCAATTTCTCGTGAAGGTGGGGAAGGACGTAACATCACGCTTCGTGGTTTTAGTCCGAGCTTTACACGTACAACATTGAATGGGATGGAGGTTCCAGCAGGGAGTGATGGTCTTGATTCTGGGGGAGTAACTTTAAATAGTGGTCGCGCCTTTGACTTTCATGTTTTTGCAGCAGAACTTTTCAATCGAATTGATGTTCAAAAGACGCAAACAGCATCTATTGAAGAAGGTGGTATTGCTGGAACTGTAGACCTATATTCTGCAAAACCATTTGATTTTGAAGGTTTTAATTTTTCAGTATCAGGTCAAGCAGGTTATAACGACCTGACAGAAGAGGTTGACCCTCGTCTTGCTCTCATGGTCAGCGACACTTTCGCAAATGACACTTTGGGGGCACTTGTCTCAGTTGCTTATTCTGGCCGTACAGTCCGTCAGGAAGGTTTTGGGAGTGTTCGTTGGACATCACCATTCATAAATGGAGATTCTTGGGCAGACACTAATCCAGTCGTTAATGGTACGCCTTCAGGCGCCTGTGGTGCAGAAGATCCGCTAGATTGTTTGTGGGCTCCTCGTTTGCCTCGTGCTGACTTTTTTGGGAATGAGCAAGAACGTCTCGGCCTTACAGGTTCTTTCCAATATCAACCCAATGACAAATTGTTGCTAACTTTGGATGTCCTTCATTCTGAACTTACAAATGATCGCCGCAATTACAACTCTATGGAATGGTTGCTAACACATGGAGATCCAGGCAATTTTACTGGTCAAACGCCTATCGAATTTACAGTCGATCCTACAGGACAATATTTGATCGCGGCGAGTTTTGATGACGTTACATCTTGGTATGAAAGCCGTAAGCAAGTTTCTGAATCAAAATTTGATCAGATTGTCTTATCAGGTGAATATCAGATCACAGATAATATTTCTGTAGATGCTATGTTTGGTTCTGCCAAGAATGATGCGACCCGAGAAGAGTTGCGATTTTACTATCGTTCAGTTCCTCATTTCTATGCGTATGATTATTCCAATAATGAAGTCGCCTCTGTGGACTATGGCGACTACGATATGAACGATCCAAATAATTTCATTGATGTCGTGAACGCTAATAATCGTAGCAACGATGTTGAAAAGGAAAACCTTACTTCTAAAGTCGATCTAACTTATGAAGGCGATAGGTTTTCAATTAATACTGGTGTGGCTTACAATGATAGGTCCGTTTCTTATGCTGAAGGAATCGGTGGTTCAGCAGCGTTTGATCCGGCGCAATACACAACAGCTTTCCCTTATTCTAATTTCGGAAGTGGATTGGATGGTAATTTAGTGCCATTTTTGGTTGCTGATTTTGATGCGATTGAAAATGACGGTGTTATCCCTGCTGGATATACAGAATCCCTTGCAGATAGTTGGAAAGTTGGAGAAGAAACTTTTGCAACTTATGTCGAGCTAAACAGTGATTTCGATATTGGTAGCATGCTACTGAGAGCGAATTTTGGAATCCGTTATGTAGAAACGACAGTGACTTCCGAAGCTGTTGTTGGTGACCTTCCAATTAGTGTCGAGCGCAGCTATGATAATTATCTACCGTCAATGAATTTGGCGCTTGATGTAACTGATGAATTGGTTGCGCGCCTGTCTTATGGTCGTAGCATGACGCGTCCGGGCTTATCTTCTCTAAACATTGCGCGTCCAAGTTTTGGATATACAACGCGTACAGTTGGGAATTTAGGGAACCCAGAACTTGATCCATATGAATCAAATGATTTCGATTTGGGGCTTGAATGGTATTTGGGTGGTGAGGGGCTATTGTCAGCAGCAGTGTTCCACAAAAATATTGCGACAAATCTGACATCTGAAGTTGTGAACAAACTGATCGACGAGGAATTCTGGCCAGCAATCTATGCTGACCCTGAATACGATGAGTCCTATCAGGCTGATCCGGCAACTGTGCCGTATGACCATTCGATACCGGTCAATAGCAATGAAGGTTTTTCAGTGAAAGGGTTTGAGATCACTTATCAACAACCATTCACTTTCTTGCCGGGACCACTATCCAATATGGGTATCGCGTCGAACTACACACATGTTGAAGCACAAGATTCAACTGGATTATCTCCGAATTCATACAATTTCACTTTATACTATGAAGACGCAGATTTTGGTGGTCGTTTCTCAGTGAATAAGCGTGATGACTATCTATTGAGTGAGCCGGGCGGAAACGGACATGCGCAAGAACGTAAATACGGACCAACCCATGTCGATTTCTCATCTTTCTATAATTACAATGATAATCTCACTTTCACATTTGAAATTATCAACATGACAGATGAAGAAGAGCGGATTTACGGGACTGGATATGGTGATCTCGATCTGACCCGTGAATTCAGTCACACAGGTCGCCAATTCATGCTCGGTGCTCGTTACAGCATGTAAACAATACAGCAGAGCGGATAATTTTCCTTCCACATAAAATTTATTCCGTTTTTCTGCTGGATACCACCCGTCTCTCTATGGAGATGGGTGGTTTTTTTGTTTAGTTTCAGCTGGTTATGGTCATTTGTGGTAGGTGCAATAGGGTTGCATAGCAGACCACAAAAATGGGTGCTGAAACTTACATTCAGCACCCTAATTTATAACCAAGTCTATGTTATTTAGTTTTCTAATTCAGCAACTGCATTTGCCAAGAAAATGAATTGTGCGCCATTGGGTATCACATATTCGTTTTGACCCCAGAAGAACGGCCAGTCTTCACGGTTTTCGGGATAATCTGGTTTTAAAACCAGTACACCCGGAACGACACCACCAGCTATGTAGCTGAAATCAGCTCTATTATTTCCATAAGCAACCTTTTTAGATTTTGCACCTACAGCTGAGACAAGGGATAAATTGTGTCCCGGGTGTTGGCCTAGCAGGAAGTCAAACCCTGCATAAACGCGATCTTTGGACACGAGATCAGGGTATGCCTTGTGAAGGAAATAATAGACGATTGCATTGTTGGCTACCGTTCCAGACCCAGCCCAGCCGCCGCGGGTGATTTGGACGCCGAAAGGGTTGTCGGAGCGGTTTTGCGTTTCTTTTGCGATGAAGTCTTTTGCTGCTTTGCGTAGTTTTTTGTCATAGTTTTTCGGCATTAAGTCTTTAATTTCAACGGCTAAGTCGGCAAATCCAGCAAAGAATGGCAATGCGTCATCCCATGCTTTTTCAACTGATTTTGCGTATTTTGGGTCTTTTGTTGTGAGCAATAATTCACCGGCAGCGCGGATTCTCTCTAATGCAAATGGGCCACCAGTGGTGTTCCCGTGTTGATATAGTGTGGGTTCATTGCTCTCTTCATGTGCAAAAACTGTGATTGCTTGTTGAAGCGCTTTTTCAGCGAGCGCATCATCATAGCCTTTCAAAGTTCTGGCCGCTGCTGCCATGCCTGCGGCAGAGCCATATTCCAATGCAGAAGAACGAGATGTGAAAGCCCATCTATCATCTAATTTGCCCGAATGTGTGGGTGTTTCCTCGTCGGCGGACATGTTTGCATCATAAATGCGATTGTCGGTTTTGCTGCCTGCATCGCCCAAGAAGGTGTACTGATCTAAATCAGGTGCGACGATGCCGTGTATTGCATGTCCAACGGCATCATATTGGGCGAGCAATTGTAACGTGCCGTGTTTGACTTGCTGCTGGATATCGGCTGCGCCATCCGGCACATGCATATCTGTGTAATTTGTATCCCAATTAATGCTGGTTTGATCTCTGGGAATGGAGAAATTATCCCAAGCGCGCGCCATCATTCTTATTGTCGAATATTGGCTTTGGGTACGAATGTCGAAATCTCCAGCGTCAAACCAACCTCCGACATTTAGGCCCGGAATGTGTTGTAGGGGTTCAAAGTCTGTGTCTGTGGTTGGACCTTGGCGATATAAATCATGATGCTCATGATCAACAGGGGCTTGTAGCGCATCATCCATATGCGCTTTCCCGTGCCAAGCGCGATAGGCTTCATTTACATACATGTGATCCATTTGAACAGGAAAGAAAACATCCGAAGTAGGGTGCCAAGCGTGATCATAAACTGTGTCTGATATGCTAAAACTTGCTTCTCTATTCCCATCAAATTCTAACGCATAGACGCCGGTCTCTGTGATATCGGAAAAGTCAAAACTGGCGTATTTATACCGTAGGTAATTACCCCATGGTTTAGGTGTCATGGATTTAACGCGTACCGCTTTACCCGTTTCATCAAATCGCAATAAGTGCATTTCTTTGTCTGCGACCGCTTTGGCATCCATTTCGATGATGGCAGTTTTATTGCGGGCAGGGTGGTAGCCAAGTTGGTTATAGCTGATAACTGGCGGTCTTTCCCAGTTTTCCTGAGCGGCGGCATCTAAGCGCCATTCCATCAGTTTTCCGGTTTTGCCTTCTGGAAGAACTGAACGCACAACAAACCAGCCATTTTGAGCTTGGTTGCGGCCGTCATAAAGGCTGATGTCTGTGGCATCCATGGATTTGAGGCTAACGCGATGTTGTTCATCGGCGGGTGCCAGAATGATGGATTTGCCTGATGCAATCGGAAGTGGCTCGGCAAGTGCGCCGTCTGTTCGCTCACCATCGGCGCGCAACTCCATATCCCCTTGGGCATAGGTTGGTAAAATTCCAGGATGTCCATCAACAAGCAAGGACTTTCCTCCGAAAACGGATGGAATGAATTCTAAATTGAAACCTGCTTTTCCGGCCAATCCGTTTGGAACAGGCGTTTCAGAATGAACGCTGATTAAATAGTTATCGTCATCTTTTTCAACGCGAATTGTGTATTGGAAATCATAATCAGCATATTCAAGATCAGCCTCGATGACGCCATTTGCAACATCAACACGGCGTGTTTTAAAAGTGCCAATAGGTTCCCATTGTCCGGGCGTGGCACTGAGGCGTATATCTCCATTTGTTGCGACGCGATTATCGTGCTGAATAAGCTCGACACCAGAAATTTTAGCGTCACTGAAAAGGCTGTCATACCAATTGGAAAAGACAAGCACGTCTAATCCATCTTCAGAAAAATACTCTTTTGTAGAAGCTGTCTCAGAAGCTTCTTGCGCGAATGCGGGTGTGAATTGTGAGAGTGCTGTCGTGGATAATAGAGCAGCCACTGCCATATGTGTAAGTTTGTTTTTCATTTTGATTTCCTCCCAAAGGTCAGTTTATTTGGATCCGCTTTTGGCTTTTATTTTCGGTATCCAACTGATGGTGACCTTTTAGATCATAAAAATGATTGCGTTAACACCAAAACGTAAATCACCGATCAATTAATTGTGAATTGACGTTTGCGCGGGGAAGAGCCTTGCATGCAGGTTGTTTGCTGAGGAGACAAAAGTGAGGAGGGGCAAGCTGTTTGCCTCAAATTTGTTCGAGCAAAACAGGATCGTTTCAGAGAGAAATGTCGATCCTGCATTCCGGCAAATATCTAATAAATTTTGAAGAGAGGCTGGAGAAAATATGTATCTTCAAAGAAAGCTTGATGATCTCGGATAATATTTTGAGATACTCAAAGCAGGACGATCTTTGGTGGAGGCGTGTATTTTCTGTTCTAACGGAAGCTGTTGAATCAGTTCAATTAAATGCTCAATAAAGCTGGTTTCATTCCGTTGCATTCCAACCTAGTGAAATGGCACTAGGTTGGAGATATGTATGTTCAACTAATAAAGCCGCTAGGCTTTACTTTTCTTGGTCTAAATATGGAACATATAGCGGCATGGAATCTTCCCATTTGCTATCAGTCACCATGTGCTTATTTGAGCCGTCTGCATTCATAACCCAAATCTGACCATATTGCTGGAACGTGTCATCATATAGGGCTGCCTCATCGCGGAAGCCATAAACTGAACCACTCCACATGATTTTGCTGCCATCATTTGACCAGACTGCATGGCCATCACCACTTGGGTGTGTTGTCAGGCGAACAAGATCGGTGCCATCAGGTTTGATCGTATATAGATCATAATCTGCATGGCCGTGTCTGCGGGTGAATAGAATACGTGTTCCATCTGGGGAGTAGGCAGGTAGGTTATCACCCGTTTCTGTTAGAACACGGTGTTCATCTTTCTCGATGTTATAAATCCTTAGGCCTATGTTTTCTTTGTCCCAGACGCGGTAGACGATTTCTTTGCCATCTGCAGAAAAGCTTGGGAAACCAGCATTCTCTTCACCATGTGTTACTTCCCTAAGGCCTGTACCGTCGCGACGAACCATCATAACGCGCGCAGGAGCATCATAGCGTTTATAAAAAAAGGTCCCCACACAGAATGTGACCCATTCCCCATCTCTCGACCATGACGGTTGATAAGCTCCAACCAAGCCGGTCCCCAACAGGTATGGTGTCTTGGTTGATTCCTTGGTGACCTCATAAATGGTGCGTGGATTTTTGCCATCTCGATCCAGCACAACGAGATTACCGATATTTTTCTTATCAGAGATAACGATTTCATCTTGGCTGGAGAGGAGGGGGAAAACATCTATATGTTTGTATTCCCATTCTGGATCCCAGCTATAGAGGTCGACACCGTCAGGGCGGCGCGTGTGATCGACTTGTTCATAAATGACCTGACTGCCATCTTGGGTCCATATAGGTTCCCGAACATTCTTTTTTAGAATTGGGGTGGAGCCATCGGTATAATAGATACCTTCATTCTCTGGCCCTTTGTTTACATACCCAATTTTATCATTGGAAATGTAAACTGGAGAAATTTTCACACCCTTTCCTGAAGTGTGCTCGATATAGTCCCGTCCAGTTTCTACATCAACTGAAGCAATTTGAGATGTCGTGTCTTGTACGAGATTATAGCGACGTGCGCCCCATGTGTCTTCCGTTGTTATTGCATAGAATGAGATACGTTTTCCATCTGGTGACCAAGAAGGCGAGCCGTAAGACATCTCTGGTTTAGAAACTAAACGACGGAAATTTTGTCCATCAGCTCCTATGACGTAAATAGATAATTCTTGCGTATGTTCCCAACCAATCGGGTAGTCATGACCGCGCCAGTTTGTGTTGCGATCTGAAGAGAAGGCGATCCACTTTCCATCTGGTGACCAAGACGGACGTAGAAAGCTGTTCGGCAGCATAGGATCGCCTTGAATGTGCTCTGCGCCTGTTAGGTTTGTCAGTTCGCCTGTTTCAAGGTCTTTGATCCAAACGTTAGAAAAATAACCTTCTCGTGTGGAAACAAATGCTATTTTTTTACCATCTGGAGAAATGGAGACAGCATCTTCTACGGATGAGCTGGATACTACTTCTTCAATATTGCTGCCATCAATATTGGCCTTGAATAGCTCTGAGTTTCCATCACCATTGCGTTCGGATGTAAAATAGACTGACGTGCCATCAGAGGCGAGTTCAGCACTGTATTCAAAAACAGTATTTTCACCTAAAAGCTTGCGTTCATTTGTGCCGTCAGCATTGGATATGTATAATTCTGAGCTTCCCGGACCTATCCGGTTCATGAACATCACCCCTTTTTTTTCTACGACGTCTTCAGTCGTGGATGACGCAATTGCTTGGGGGGCATCTGTTACGGGAAGTGTCTCGCCATCGGCAATGGTGGTACAGGCTTGTTGGGTGATTAGTGCTAAAGCTGTGCAAGCGAGCAATAGAGTTTTGCGTCTCATATTTTTCTTCCCCGAGGTGTCATTATTATTGCATTCGGTCATGATTTTTGTCCGTATGTATAGGATTATCTAGCTATCCTATCTGCTTGAGGTGGACGAGGGGGATAGGAAGAATGATTGCATTGATCAGTTTTGGGTTGGAAACAAACTTAAAGTTTCAATCTTAATCTAGGTGGTAGCGTGTGTCTTGTGTCTAGAGGGAGGGAATCTGGATATTACCTCTCCTTTTGAAGTTTGCGGGATTAAGTGAGTGATTATTTATCACGCTAGACGCGGTTTTATGTGTTGTTTTGTCTTTCTTGCGCGTAGCGTCGACGCGGGAGGACTAAAATATGATTGATTTTAAGTGCGTCAAAAAACAGGCGCTACACAGATATACTACAGTTTTGTTTGGACTGATTTGCACCGTTGCATTGTCTGCATGCGCTATGTTGCAAAACCAAGCGCATCAGAATTTCGAATATGTCTATTTCGGTACGCGTGTAAGTGACGAAAATACGGGTATATATGGCGCTAAACTGGATCACAAAACGGGTGTGTTGATGCCATTGGGTATCGTTGCAGATATAGAGCGTCCAACATGGTTAGAGTTTGTACCAGACTCATCTGTTTTCTACGCAACAGCGTCCGGAGGGGAGAATGGTACAGGTTTGATATATGGTCTAAAATCTGATCCGAATACCGGTGCTGTGAGTATCATCAATAAGATATCATCTGGGGGAGAAGATCCCACTTTTATTGCACCAGATGTGAAAAGAGAAAAATTATATATAGCGAACTTTCGGGACTCGGTTGTTTCTGAAATTACTATGAATGATGATTTGAGTTTGCAGACTGTGACTGGGCGTCAGATGCAAGTGGGAAGTGGCCCACATCGACGCCAAGATAGCGCGCATGCGCACGCTGCTGTGCTCGATCCGTCTGGTCAATTTGTGCTTTCGCCTGATTTGGGTGCGGATAAAGTTTTTATCTATAAACTCCCAGAGAATGATGGTGGATTGCAGGCGGCTAGCCGCGCTGAGGTGACAACGCCAGCAGGAACGGGTCCACGTCATCTTGTGTTTCATCCAAATGGCAAATTTTGTTATTTGGTTTTTGAGCTTACAGCTCAGGTGCAAGTCTATTCTTGGAATGCTCAGATTGGCGAATTAATCCCGATTGAAACTCAAAATACTCTATCTGAAGGTTTTGAAGGATTTAAAAGCGTTTCGGAGCTCGCAATTTCAAAAGATGGTCGCTTTTTGTATGTCACCAACCGAGGTGAAAATCAGTTGATTGTTTATAATGTGAGTGAACAAACGGGTGCAATTTCGGAGATACAAAGAGTATCTGTTGGCGGGAAATTACCTTGGCATTTTGCAATGAATAAAAGTGAGGAATGGCTGTTGATTGCAAATTTCAAATCCAACAGCGTGACTGCTTTTAGGCGTGATGATGAAACGGGGTTGGTGGAGCGTATGTCAGGGGAGATAGAAATTCCACAAGTCGCAAATGTCGCTTTTAGAAAATAAAGAGAAATTGAAGTTTTAGCTCCAGCACTTGTGGCCCTATTTTTGGCCACAGAAACAGCTCTTCCTTTTTTTGATGAAAGAAAAGGAAGAGCTTGTTCGAAAGCAATTGGTTTTTTGGGGAAACCAAACGGATCACTTTTTCTTAATTGGATTGCCTTTGAGATAGCGTTTTAAGCTTGGGCGCTCAGCTCCACGGTGCAGGTTTTCCAGATTTTTGATGTTGTGGAGATCATCTTGAGTGCGTCGGTTATTGTGCCGAATGTATTCTCCATATGTTGGCACACTGTAACTTTCTATCCAGCGAGAGCTATCCTCTAGGTTTTGCCAAAGGGACCAAGCTCTTGCTCCATCTCGTTTTCTTATGTGTTCGCGTTGCGCCATTTCAGTTAGAAATTCTTGCTGATCTTCTATGGCAATGACATATTCAAGTTCGACGAAAATAGGCCCGTTTTTTAATTGTACGTCTATGTCAATGACGGGTTCGCGCCAGTGTTTTATTGGGTCTAGATTTAGGTTCTCAGCTATCGGTAATTTCATGCCCAAAGCTAAAATGGCGCTGCTGGCTAATATTATACTAGCGACAAAATAAGCCGTCGATAGACTGCCATATTCAGCAATAAATCCATAAGTCCAACTGCCAACAACCATGGCTCCAAATGTGGCCATTTGGTACGTCGATAAAGCGCGAGCTGTTACCCAGCGTGGCGCACATAATTGCACAGTCGTATTGAGACTTGTATGTTTTACCACCCAACCGGAGCCAGCTAAAAGCATACCCATAACAGATACGAGATAAACTGGTGCGAAAGCTAACAGTAATAGACCAATAAATATACAGACAGTACCCAATCTGACCACATTTTCAGATGTCCATTTTTCACGTAGAATGCCGCCAGATATCGCGCCCATAACGGCACCGACACCATATCCACCTAAAAGAAATCCAAATGATAATGCGGTACCATCATAGCGTTGGCTGACTAGAACGGGAGCGAGGGCAAGTATAGCACTGTTTGTCATACCTCCCATTGCACCGCGTACCATGGCGGTGCGAATATATGGAGATCTGATTGCAAACCGCATTCCTGCGCCAACAGCTTGCAGGATTGGTTCAGACGGGATGTCAGATTGGTCTCTCGTAGGTCGCCAGATCAGTAAAGTAATGATCAATCCGATATAGCTTAACACATTGACGAGAAAGGCCGTAGCAGCACTACTAATTGCGACTATTAAACCACCAATGGCAGGCCCAAGTGTGCGCGCTAAATTCATGCTCATACTATTTAAAGCAACGGCCCGGCCTAGTATATTGCGTGGAATCAAATCGCGTACCGACGCATGCCAAGAGGGATTATTGATAGCGTTTCCTGAGGCAATAATGGCTGTAAATAGCAATAAAAACCAAGGTGTTATCCATTTGAAATAGGTCGCAGTCATAAGGGTGACAGCTGCACAAAACATAACTGTTTGTGATAACAGCATTAATTTGCGACGATCCCATCTATCAGCGAGTGCGCCACCAAATATTGAAAACATCATCACTGGTAGGCTCATCGCTGTTTGGACCAGCGCTATAAGCTGGGGTGAATCAGTCAAACTTGCCATTAGCCAAGAGGCAGCGACGACTTGGATTTGGCTTCCCATGTTGGAGAAAGCTGTCGCGGTCCATAGGTTTCTATAGGTTGGTATGCTGAGTGGCGATATTTTCGCTTCCGGCTCTATGGAAGGTGATGTCTTTTCATTGTTTGAAGAAGTGTCCACATCATGCCTTTCGCTGGTGTCTGCCATTAGAAATTGGCTCAGTTGAAAGTGTGGAGATCACGTAGGCGGAATTCTTTGTGTGAGCGCTAATTTCATCTACCAAGTGTTTTTGCAATCGTGTTGGAAGCCAGTCTTTGCGTGTGGTAATACCAATTGCAGGAACAGGTGTAATAGCTGGATAATGCAATGCTTGTAGGTAATCTCTTTGGTGCATGAGTTCGTAATCAGTCATCAGCGTGAGCCGGTCACCAGATTCAAGTAGACTGCGAATGATTGTGAATGCACTGGTGCGAATGGGGGCGTGCGGACCTGAAGTGCCTTCAAAGAGTTTCTCAAAGCATTCTCTACGACTTGCACCGCGAGTACCTACAACCCACTCATATTCGAGAAGGTCTTCAGTGGTTATGTTGTCTTTAAAGGATAATGGATGGTTGGTGCGTCCGACAATATGAAAACATGTATCAGCAAGCGGTATATATTCGAGATTCTCTCGACCATCTTGTTGTACAAGTCCAACGACAAAATCGACATCACCATCAGATAAGCTTTGCATTAATTCTGGTGCATTCTCGCTCACAATTTTTATTTCAGCATTTGGAAATTCCTGAACAAATGTATCTAAAACAGTCGCAAGAAGGAAACTGCCTCCAAAAGGCATTGCGCCAACAGTTATGCGTGAGCGTGTATTTCCACGGGATATTTCAATATCATTCTGGGCTGCTTCGATCTCCTGAAGAGCAAGCTTCATGCGCTTACCGAAATTCATGCCGGTAGGGGTTAATGAAAGACCAGCGGCTGTTCTATTTAATAGGGTGTTTTTTACATTTGCTTCCAGCGTGCGAAGGGCGCGTTGAACCGATGTGGGGACTAGGCCAAGCTCATTTGCAGCAGCTTCTAGATTCCCTGCTGCAAATATTGCGATGAGACAGTTTATTTGAGATCTGGATATTCGATTCGCAGCAATATCGAGATTGAGAGCTGTCTCTGAATTAGGAAGTTCTTGGAGTGCATCTCTTAAGCGATCAAAGAAACGTTCAGCGCGATGGTGAAAAATTCGTCCTAGCTCAGTGAGGTAGCTTCCACTTGTGCTCCGTATGAGAAGCTGAACGCCTAATTGGCTTTCAAGTTTTAGAATAGCTTGGGTGACGGCTGGCTGAGATAAATTGCATTCCTCTGAAGCGCGTCTAACGCTGTTTACACGTCCAACGGTTTCGAGAAGCTTTAATTGTCGAAAGCTTATGGATTCTGTTGTCATTCCATCGTCCTCCCAGTCTTATTTAGTTTGCTGTTTGAAATGAGGAGTACATCATAATTAATCACCATTATAGAGGGGCGAAGAAGTGAGTGAACATGAAAATTGATGGTTTTTAGGTGTATATAAGTGCATTTTGTTGTCGTGATAATTATATTAATTTGTTATGAAATATTGTTTAAAAACAAATACTTAATATAATTTTTGTGTTATTGTTTAGGGTATTAAATTTCGGATTTATTATGTCTTTTATTTCGAACGTTTGGATGCGAAACTTATATGGTCGGCATATTAAATTTATCACCAGTTTGACATAAAACTTATATCCATTTGTTGGAATTTGAGAAAGTTGGGTCGTTTTTAGACGTAGTATTTGAACATATGTAACGTACCCAATACGGAAGGGGTGGCTGTGGAGGCATCAAAAAACACACTTACTTTGGGCAAGTGTGTTTTTAAATGTGCTTATCGTTTTGGCGGAGGAGTATAAGCTCTTAAATTAGCCACCTAGACTTGCAGTCGTATCGTCAAATAATTCGTCGACTGATAACTTGCGTGGAATGATTTTCTGTTCAAAAGCCCATTCTATAGCAAGTTGGATACCTTTGCGGTTCGCTTCTAGGCCCAATGGAGGGTATGGGGAGGGGACGCCTCCTTTAGTGAGCTCTCGACTGTCACAGATCATGCGATAGATCTCGCGAACGACTTCGGGATGGTTACGTGAAATATCTTCATGTACAACGAACATATGGTTTATGGGTACAACACCTTCACGGGCAAACCATTCCTTTGCTGCATCAAATGGTTTGGGAACAAGGTATTCCACCCGATCATCTTTTGGCAGATCAACCCCCTGAAGCGTTGCGGCAAGTTCACCATCCAGCATCATTTTGCCGATATCGGACCCTTTGGGTAGCTCAATGCAATTGGCGGGATCGGAATATTCTTCGAGATGACCTTCATTCACAGTCATCCAGGTCACTTTATTCAGGTCGACACCGTATTCATGTTGTAAAATGCCCCGCATCCAGAGGCCGGTTGTTTGTGCATATGTTCTTACGCCAACCTTTTTGCCTTCAATGTCTTTTGGGTTTACGTGTCCAAAATCTCTGTTGAAACCAGAACAATGGTGTTGAAAGCGTCCTGAAATAGGCGCGGGTAGCATGACATAAGGCTTGTTATAGCATTTGGCCTGAAGATAGGTAACGATTGCAAGCTCACCTGCATCATAGCTATTGCGCCGGATCATATCTTTAAAGCCATTGTGTGCTTTTTCTGGACCGCAAAAATCCAGTTCTACTTTGTCAGATGTGACGCGCCCATCTTTCATCGCAAGGGTGACTGGATAATCGGCAAGATTGGTTTTGAGCTTTAGCTTACCATTTTCTAATTGTTCCATTGTGTCCTCACTTGGAGCTATAGCTGAACTTCGATGAGAGATGGGCCAGGTTCATTGAATGAATCCAGCATCGCTTTTGTGAAATCTTCAGCTGTATTTACGGAGCGGGCAGAAACACCCATACTGTTTGCCATTGAAACCCAGTTAATTGTTGGGCGATCTATATCAATCATTGCCATAGCTTGTTCGCCGGGAGTGCCAGCGCCCATATTGGCGTATTCTGCTTTCAAGATGGCATATTTATTGTTGGCGAAGATGATTGTCGTAATGTTCAATCCTTCACGCGCTTGCGTCCATAAAGATTGAATTGTGTACATCGCGCTACCATCCCCAACCATGCACACGACACGTCTATCTGGACAGGCTAAAGCAGCACCAATGGATAAGGGGGTTGCATATCCAATAGACCCGCCGAGATTATTGATAAGATCATGAGGACGTGCGCCGACTGTATGCCCCATGGTCTCACGACCTGTTGTTAGCGACTCATCTATCACGATTGCATTTTCAGGAATGGAATGAGCAAGGGCGTGGGCGATGCTTAATGGAATTAACTCACCTGTAGGAGCGGGTGTTTCTACCCGTTCTTGTAGGATTGGCGCTGCATCTTGACCGCCGATAGCTTCAAGCAGCATTTCAAACGCTAATTCACTATCTTCGTCTTTTTCGACGAGACAATGCACGTTTGTGGAAGGGTCTTTGAGTAAGCTTGGTTTATCAGGATAGCTGAAAAACGCTGTGGGTTCATTGGTTTCCACAGTGATTATGTGTTTAAAGCCTTTTAGGAATTCTATAGCTTGCGGCACGGCATAAGGAATGCGTTCCAAAGGAACGCGGCCAGCACCGCGTTCAATACGAGCGGTGAAAAATTGTGTGCCTAACCGACATTTGCACGAGGCAGATACTTTTCCAGCTAATTCTAACGCTCGGCCTTTGGTTGCTTTGTTGGCAAGAACAATAAGCGCTGGTTCGCCACTCTTGAGAATATTGGCGACATTTTCAATTCGGCCAGTGTCTGGAACGCGCTTTTCATGTTTTACTTGAGGTAAAGCATGTGTGGGCGCGGCTTCCTCCCAGCTTGTGTTACCGGGCAAGATGAGCGTAGAAATCTGGCCTGGGTGGGCGTTAGCTGCAGCCACCGCTGAAGCCGTATCCCAAGCTATAGAAGATGCAGAATCTGCGCGGCGTACCCAATGACTTAAAGGCCGCGCTAGACCTTCAATATCAGATGCCAGTGGGGGATCGTATTTCAGGTGCGACATGGAGTGCTCACCTACGATATTTACCATGCCTGATGAAGCGCGTTTCGCGTTGTGAATATTGGCGAGTCCGTTGGCGAGCCCTGGTCCAAGGTGTAGGAGAGTGGAGGCTGGGGTCTCTTTCATCCTATACCAACCATCAGCTGCGCCAGTCGCTACACCTTCAAAAAGGCAAAGCACGCTCTTCATCTTTGGGTTATCCAAAGCTGCAAGAAAGTGCATTTCAGATGTGCCGGGATTAGCGAAACATATGTCTACGTTTTGGTCGATCAGTGTTGATACGAGACTCTCTGCACCATTCATGACAATTTCCTTATTAGTATCCGGCCATTTCGCGGCCTTCGCCGACAACGCCATAGCTGCGCTTGGGAGGGGACATCAAAAAGCGATATCCTTCACTAATTAAGCGTTCCACATTGCCCGAGTTTGTGTGTGGATTGCCCACGACAACATTGTGCTTGTGACAAATTGCAACGATCTTAGCCATTGCTTCAACAACTTCAGGATGGTCGTATTGGCGAGGGAAACCAAGCTCTTGAGAAAGATCTCCTTCACCGATTAGGATGAAGCCTATTCCTGGAACATTCGAAAGAATATCATCAAGATTTTCAATTGCCTGTGTGCTTTCGCACATTAGTCCTACAAGAATTTCACCATGTGGTACGAGTGGCCAAACATCTGCTTTTGCATAATATTCAGCTTGGCTTAATCCCCAATATCGAGCTGCTGTAGCGGGACCATCGCCACGTACACCTTTGGGTTCGTACAAAGGCGCATTCTTTGGACGACCATAACGACATGAAGCCACGGCATTATAAGCTTGCTCTACTGTCGCAACGTGTGGCCAAACCACGCCATACACACCGCGATCAAGAACTTGTTTGGCAAATGCCTGATTCATCTCAACACCATTGGCGGGTATACGTGCAATCGGTGTTACATTGGGCGCAACTGAGCCAGATTGTGCGATTTGTTTGCGGTTCAGCATGTATTGAAGAGCATCGCCTAAGCCAGCGACATCATATGGATTGTGCTCCATTTCGAAGATGATGCCGTCATAAGGTGAATCAGTCATCTCAATTGCAGCTTGTTTATCCAACTTTGAAAAAGCTGTAAAAGCGGGTTTGTTTGACTCAAAGGCACGGATAATACCGTTTAATCGTGTGTCAGCCATTTGGGGTGTCCCTCAGGAATAGAAGTCGTGTAAGAGAAAATTGGTGCCATAGTCTTTTAAAGTGACGAGGCATTGTTCAAATTAATGACCGGTTATTTGTCTGTGCTCCAATACATGAAGCCCATGCCTTCTCCGGTTCCTGCTGGAGTTCGGTAGCTTGGGACATAGTCTACAAGCGTCATCTTTGCGCCAGCATCTTTGAGTGCCATCATAACAGATGTGTAGAGTTTGATTTCTGATGTGCCGGACTGATAGCTAGTTTCGGGTAGTGCGGAGAGACCTTCAAAATCATAATTGCCAAGCATTTCTATGATTTTACGGTCAAATTCTTCGTCACATACGAAGTGAGACAGGCCACCTGATGCGATAATGGCGACGCGCGCATCTGAATCCCAATCCTTAATGGCTTTTACAAGTGACTTTCCAAAATCAATACAGCGCCACATTGGGGGCTGCGTCGGTTCGTAGAAACAATTCATGAGAATTGGCACATGTGGAGGTGGATTATCACTCATAATTTGATGGTAGATGAAGCTGAAAGCATGCGGCACGATAGGGGCAGCGGGTTTCATCCAAACATTATCTGGCCATGAGAATAGGTCAGTGATGTCAAAGCCGTCTTTCTCAAAATTTTTGATGAGATAGTTGGCAAGCTCTGGGTGGCAATTGTGTGTAACTGGTTTGTCTGGCGCAAATACAGGGCGCTGTGGTGGACCGTTATGTACTTCCTCACCACTGTATATTGCGATTGAAGGAGACATGTGCGTGAAGATTTCTTGCTGGTCCTTGCCCAGAATAATCGCAACATCTACATTTGCGGCCTCATAAGCCTCTTTCATCTTTTGAATGGCAGCGTGATTACGTGCTTGACGTTGTGTGCGTTCCTCCAACGTAAGGAACGGTTCGAAATTTTCTGGTCCACGTTCAGCTTCTAGGTCTTCATAGTCCCAGCGTTTATTGCGATACCAGAGCATTTTTTTATTGTTGCGATCACGTTCGCCATTGGTGAGCCAGTCTTCAGGGGGCTGGCCCAGCATGCCGCTGTGTGGTTGTGCCATTCCAAATACTATTTCGGCCATTGGTAATTTCCTTTTTTATCACAATACATGTCATTTTTGCTGGGGAGGGATCAAAAAGACGTGGTGAGCGATTGATTTTAATTACAATTTTATGTCGACTTTGCTTCGTCGATATCGGTATTGGCTTCCGGTGTAACTTTGGGAGCCCATTCAGGTCTCAAGACCAGAAGAACGGTTGTTGCACCGATAATCAGGAAGACAAAAATCAGTGTCATAGGAGCTAGGTAGGAGCCTGATTTATGGAGCAGCCAACCTGTGATGATTGGTGCTAATATGCCCGCTGATGCTGATGCGACGTTCTGAAAACCTTTGACGACACCAGTTATTTCTTTTGGTATCAAGGTCAGTGTACACAACACTAAATTGTTGGCTGTCGTCAGACCTAAACCGGATAGCGATGCAATATTCCAGAAGAGAGCTTCTTCAACCGTTTCGGCACGCGCACCCAATAATACGGTACATGCACATGCGAAGCCGGCAACAACAAAGGCTTTCCTAATAAGAATGGCACGTCCAAATTTTGCTATAAGTCTGTCAGCTGTCCAACCCGCCGTTAAGGCGACAATAGCGATGCCTGCAAAGCTAAAGAAAGTATACAGGCCCATTTCTTTTAGGGTTAATCCGCGTTGCTCGACAAGATATGATGGCATCCATGTCATGCAGAAAAATGTGAAATAGTTATAGCAAAAATTGATAACGAGCGTGCCCCATATGAGAGGGCTTGAAAGTATTGATTTAACAGGGATGGGCGATTTTTTCTTATTGTTTCCAGTCCTGCTAAATTGTTCGGGCATATCGTTTTTAACAATAAAGATCCACGGAATTAGCCATAGTAAACCTGCTATACCCGTGACGATGAACATGAGTTGCCAGTTCATTGTAACAATCAACCATGCTGCTATTGGTGCCCCAAAAGCTGGACCAAATTTGGTTCCGAGCATGTAGATACCAACGGCCGTTCCGCTTTCATTTGGATCAAAATTTGATCTAATCCAACGATAACTGGCAGGAACGACGACAGCTTCGGCTGCACCAATAATCAGGCGCAAGACAATGAGGCCCCACAGTGCTGACATCAATCCGATTGAGGCAGAGGCGATACACCATATTGCAAAACAAATTGCATAGGGTCTTTTGACCCCATATCTATCAACTACATATCCCATCGGAACTTGAAAGAGGGCATATGACCAGAAGAAAGCTGAATTAATCCAGCCTCGATCTACATCTGACAAAGCAAAATGAGCTTTGAAAGCGTCAACAGCGAGTGCTGAGGAGATATTGGTTCTGTCAAAGAAACCAATCAATGCTCCAAGCGCCAATATGCCCAATGTTATCCATTTCAAATGGGGAGGCAGGGATGATGCTCGTGGTTGGTCGGGCTCTGTTTTTGTGCTTGGTTTATTCACGTTTCTCTCCCCAGTCTTTTATTATTTGGATGTTTGCTTGTTTATTGTCTTTATGCAGACAGTCCGGGATATAGTTTGAGGGCTGTTTGTGAAAATATCCAGTTGCGGTCTTTATCGGTTAAGCTCGCCAGCCCTGCTTGCGCTGTAGCAAGTATTTCTGTCAGGCTTCCTGGCGATGTTGGGAAATTGGAACCCCACGCCATGCGGTCAGATCCAAAAACGGATACAACTTTCGGGAAGAAAGTTTCAGCGCTTGCTTTACCTTTTTTAACATCCCCAAAAATACGCGGTGTCAGTTTGAGGTAGATGTTAGGGATGTCTGCAATGTCAAAAAGGCTTTGAGCGTTGTTGTAAGGAGGTCCATCTAGAACATCTGGGCGACCTAAATGGTCTAGAATGATATTCGCACGCGGGAATTTTTTCGCTAACATGCTCACTTGTGGCAGGCCGATAGGGCCTGTCTGAATACACATTGGCAGACCAAGTTCTTCTAGTAATTCCCATGCTGCAAAAGAGCGAGGATCGTCAAGTTCGCTTGGGTCAAAAGCTTTTGTGCTTCCGCCTGTAAATAGACGTAGTCCGGCAAGCCCCTTTTTATTCCAAGCTGTGATTTGATCGCATGCATCTGACGTAAGTACATCAACAGAGCCGACAGCAATGAGGCGATCTGCAAATTTATTACATCCGTCAACGACATAACTATTGTCAAAGCCATATGTTGTTGAGCTGTGCACAACAGCCGCTTTGCTAACGCCGGCTTCGTCCATTGCTTCTATTAGCGTTTCAGCTGTACAGGGACGTTCCTGAGACCAATCCGAGCGAATGCCGAAAAGAGGAGACGGCGGATAAGTTTCTAAGTCACCTGATATTATATGTGGGTGAATATCAATAATATGATTGGTCACGATGTGTGCTCCCTAATTATTTGTTATTATTTACCTTTTGCTTTTAGGTGGGCATCTAATCTTGGGTAAACTCTTCGTGCATTGTCTTCGAAAATTTTCTGACGATCCGCATCGGAGAGGGCATCACAAGCATCCAGATAGCGTTTTGTATCATCAAAATAATGACCGGTGTTGGGGTCTTTACCGCGCACTGCCCCAACCATTTCAGAGCCAAACAATACATTGCTTGTTGGGATGACTTTTGTCAGGAGTTCGATGCCAGGGTGATGGTAAACACATGTATCGAAAAATATGTTGTCGAGGAGGCCTTCAAGTGGTCTGTTGGCCATTTCAAGAGACATTCCGCGATAGCGACCCCAGTGATAAGGAACTGCTCCGCCACCGTGCGGAATCACAAAGCGTAAATTTGGGAAATCTTTAAATAAATCGCTTTGCAATATTTGCATAAATACGGAGGTGTCTGCGTTTAAATAGTGTGCACCAGTGCCGTGAAAGTTGGGGTTGCAGGAGGCTGCAACGTGGATCATGGCTGGAACATCTAAATCACACAAAGCTTCATAGACAGGATACCAAGAGCGATCCGTCATAGGCTTACCTGTCCAATACCCCCCAGTAGGGTCCGGGTTTAGGTTACAGCCAACAAATCCCATCTCTTCTACACAGCGACGTAATTCAGGAATACTATTTTCCGGAGGTGCATGAGGCGTTTGTGGCAGCTGACATACCGGCACGAAATTATCTGGGTAAAGGTCAGCCACACGGCGCACAAGATTGTTTGACACTTCTGCCCATTCAAGTGCAGTGCGTTCATTGCCTAAATGGTGGCTCATCAATCCCGCGATAGGAGAGAAGAGTGTAAGATTGCTCCCTCGGTCTTGCTGGAGTTTTAGCTGGCCATTGCCAACACCTTCACGGATTTCATCATCAGTTACATGTGCTCCGGATACTTTGGGAGCATTCACAGGATCATCAGCATACTGTACCTGCTTTTGTCTCCAATCTCTAAAAGACTGGGGGACTGTAGTGAAGTGACCATGGCAATCGATAATCATGTAAGCCTCTGAAGATTGTAATTATTCTTTCTTCCAGCTTAGCTGATCAATTTCAGGCTTGGGGTATAGAATTTGAGGCATGCTGCATAAGAACATACTGTGGCGAGCCTATATTTACCCAGTGAAAGTGTATTCGTTTAGAGTTCGAACAGAAATCGTGAAAATGTTTATATCCAATATTGTATCAGAGCATCCAACAAATGAGGGATATGGGGCATTTAGGTGGAAATTTGTACAATAGAAACAGTTATTAAGATCGGAGTATTGTATCTTGAAGTCGCAATTGTTTTTGAAAAGTGGCTGTCCACACTGCTTGAAATTGTACATATTTTTAAGTGAAACCGGATTATCCAAAGAGTATGATATTGAAGTTTTCGAGCACGGAACTTCTCGGCATACAGCGATAAGGATAGACATGGAAAAGAGCGGTATAAAGCCTTCTTTTCCTGCTGTTTTGACTCATTCTGGAATATGGCAGACTGACTCTGAAAATCTCATAAGCCAGCTGGCTCGCGATCGTGGAAATGATATTGAGAACCTGTCTTTATATCAATATTTTGTGCGTGGTTTATATCCCAAATACGGAGCTATGCGACGTGAAAACATTGAGATGAAGAAAACAATAGAGAGCTTGCAAAAAACTAAATAGACTAATTTTTTCTAGTGAAAAATATAAGCCGCCCGATCTAAATCGCGCGGCTTATTTTGGGTTTAGGTTCTAAATTGCTTCTAGAAACGTTTTTCTAATGTGAGAGACCATTCTGCTCCGCGAGATGGAACAAATGTGGATGTGTAGGTTGGAGATTGACCTGAAAGCTCAAGACCTGACAGGATGTATTCTTCATCTAGAATATTGGAGCCTGCGAGAGCGATACTCCAGTTTGCTTCATCGTCTGAATCGTATTCAATACGGAAGTTTGTTACCCCATAAGCATCAATTCTAACTGAGTTATCGCCATTGCTTGCTTCAGTTTCATCTGTCCAACCGTAGTTCAATGCTGCTTTAACAACACCGCCCAACATATCACGATTGAAGTTTGCTCCGGCCGAGAAACTCCATTCTGGCGCGAGTTTTGAATCGCGGATCGGACAATTGTCAACATTTACATCTTCAAATGCAATGTCAGGACATTGGTCAAAATAGTATAGTTCTGATTCAGGATCTAGTTTACTCCAGTCGTATTTTGTGTGGCCGACAGACCCTGAAACTGACCAATTTTCACTTAAAATGAACTCTCCGTCTGCTTCAAATCCGCTGATTACAACATCACCAGCATTTGTCATAACAAGACTAGGGCTACCAAAACGAGGCTGGTAGAATGTAGCGAACTGAACAATATGATCTTTGATGTCCATCGCGTAGATTGAGGCATTTGTCCGCAGGCGGCTATCAAGCCAATCTGCTTTGATACCTACTTCGTAGTTGATAACGTCTTCTTGATTGTAAGGGCGGACAGGGGTGTCATATGCAACACAGCCGGATGCCAAAGGTCCGGGGCCACAAGATGGCTCTGGCACGTGGGTCACGAGGTTGTCGGAGAAGCCGCCACCTTTAAAGCCTGTAGAAACTGTTCCATAAACCATTTTAACAGGGTCGACAAAGTAACGTGCAGAAACACGCCAGTCAAAAGAATCAAATTTCGCTGATCCTGTGAAAGCATCAAAGCCGTTGTTTGTGTAGGCTTGTCCGCTAAAGCCATCTACGCCTGCAACAACGACGCCATCACCATCCCAATCTATTGTTGCGCCCGGATAGTCTTCTGCAATCGGAACTTCATCGGCACCACCATTTACGACGTCATAGAAACCGATAACGGTAGATTTGTCATCTTCACTACAACGCGCACCGACGGTTACTGAGAATTTCTCTGAGAAGTCATAGACCATATTTGCAAAGATAGCTTGCGTTTCCACTTGAGCATCAACGAATTCTTCGGCCGCTTCTACATTTCCTTGCTGGAAAGGGGCGCCAAAGATCAAGTGGGCACGGTCTCCTGTGTGCTCAAAAGGTTGCTCTTTGAAGAAGTAAACACCACCGAGCGCTTTTAGTTTGTCGCCAGTATAGTTCAATGTGAATTCGTGTGATTCAGAATCAACTTCGGTAACATTTACACGATTGTACAGGTTACCAAATAAGACATTCTGCGTGTAATATTCACCCTTAATCATTCCACCTAGATAATTGATCGACCAAGTATCATTAAAGTCATAGCCGACTTTCAAGCTGTATGCGGTGTTTTTGATCGAGTCTTCAAGCTTACATAGTTGATCCGCAGGGATGTAGTCGCCTTCAACAGGGGTAGCCTGATCTAAATAGCAAGGAAAAGAACGGGTGTAATTATCACCACTGATAAATCTAGGATCTTGAGCGACCAGAGGGTCTAGTCCGTTGTTTTGTAAATAGGCCTGCAATCCTCTGAGTGCTGGAGACAATGAATCATCATTGATTGGGATTGGGTCACCTGGATTGATAGCATTTATACCACCTTCTCCCTGACGAACAGAAAAGTCTGAAATGATAGGCGTAGGAGATAATCCGTTACTCTCAGCGACAGTTCCAGATAAGTCTATTGTTAGTTTATCAGTTGGCTCTAAACGCAGAGCTGCCCGAAAGGCGGTTTCATCTGTATTCCCAGAGTCATGAATAACATTTCCATCACGGTCTGTGACATTAATATATCCGTCTCTGTTCCATGTACCTGCATTTACTCGCAGAGCGGCACGGTCGCCCATAGGAATGTTGATCATTCCGGTTAAATCAGCCCGGTTACTCGTACCAACAGCACCAGCAACGCGTGCACCGAACTCATATTCTGGAGCTTTTGTGTTATACTGAATTGTACCTGCGGTAGAGTTTCGTCCAAATAGTGTCCCTTGAGGCCCGCGAGAAATTTCTACGGATTCAACATCAACGAGTTTCAACAGTGAGCCCATAGTTCTTGGGTAGTATAATCCATCAATATAAACGGCCACCCCAGGTTCAGCAGACACGCGTCCACTAGCGGTGGAGACACCACGAATAGAATATAAAGGCACTGACTCACCAAATGGTGTTGCTCCACCAATTGAGAGGTTGGGCATGAAGTTAGATAAGTCTTTGAAATTACCTGCATCTAACTCAGTAAGGTCACCTGCATCAAAGGTGATGAGTGATGTTGGCACTTCTTGTTCTGTAAAGGATACGCGCTCGGACGTCACAACAATCGTGTCGATCATTATGCTGCTGCGTTCTTTTTCTTCGGTTTGCGCCTCTGCCTGTGTTTCTGTTTGTGTTGCTTCCTGTGCGCTAGCTGACAGCCCCATTGCCAGCGCAAGCACACTTGGTACTGCCGCGCTCAATTTTAGAAATTGTTTCCGCTTCATATTCTTCCTCCCAGAATTGATGGCACTAACTGCCACACTTTGTCTGAGCATGCTTTCATTGATCTTGAGGTTTTCGGGTATAGATTTCGTGGGCAAGCTGAAAATATCTACAGCCAAATGCCCATGAAATTTATATCCTTAGCAGTCATTAGTTATGGCATGCCGTTGATTTTCGATTTTGGTTTTTTGTTTTTGAATGTTGCTTCTCTACAAAGAGAAGACAAAATCAAAAATGTAAGAATTGGTGCTGTCCTGCTCTGGTAAAGTATAAATAGAGTAGAGTTTGTAGTTCTGCTTCCATTATACAAAGGCCTATAAAGGTGGTCTTTGGAATTGCATTTAAGCTATTGATGCGCCGAATGAATATGGCGGTCCCTGATTTCGATAACCTCCTACATAGCCGCAAGCTCTAAGTATTCTGAACGTACTGAATTTAATCCAGTTGAGTGATGTGTACACCAATTGATGCGTTTGAATATGGGAGATAGATATGGAATTGACGGGTAAACTCTTATTGGGAGATAGTTTCGTCAAAGGAAGTGGAGGTAGCTTTAAAGGCTTTAATCCAACAACTTCTATGGAAATGTTTCCCGAATTTTATGGTGCTTCTGTGGAAGAAGTGTCGACAGCGTGTCGGTTGGCTGACGAGTCTTTTCAGGCTTTCCGTGCGACGAGTCTCGAAGAAAGGGCAAACTTCCTTGAAACTGTTGCGGATGAATTGGAGAAACTCAAATCTTCAATCGTCGCAAGAGGCGTTCAGGAAACAGGTTTGCCCGAAGGACGTTTGCAGGGGGAATTAGGGCGAACAACTGGTCAGCTGCGTTTGTTTGCAAAAGTGGTCAGGGATGGCGGATATCTTGATGTCCGCATCGACGAGGCAATGCCCGATAGGACACCACCACGACCAGATTTAAGGTTGGTGAATATTCCTGTTGGTCCAGTTGTTGTTTTTGGTGCAAGTAATTTTCCGCTTGCTTTCTCAGTGGCGGGAGGAGATACGGCCTCCGCATGGGCGGCGGGTTGTCCAGTTATTGTTAAAGCCCATTCCGCACATCCAGGTACATCTGAGTTGGTTGCCAAGGCAATCGTGGCTGCGGTTAAGCACTGCAATATGCCAACAGGTGTTTTCTCGATGCTTTTTGCTGCGTCTCGCGATGTTGGAACGGCACTTGTTGCAGACCCCAGAGTTAAAGCCGTTGGATTCACTGGTTCTCGTCAAGGAGGATTAGCACTTCAGGCGATTGCACAATCGAGAGCTGAGCCAATACCAGTATATGCTGAAATGAGTTCTATAAACCCTGTCATACTTATGCCAGAGGCGATGCAGCAGAAAGCAGCAGGCATTGCGCAAGCTTTTGTAGGGGCGCTAACTTTAGGGGCAGGCCAATTCTGTACTAATCCCGGCTTGGTGCTGGCTGTTGAAGACCCGTCACTAGAGCTATTCAAAGAAGAGGTAGCAAAAGGGCTGGCAAATAGCGCTGCAGCGACGATGTTAACGGCAGGTATCTGTGAGGCATATCAAAGCGGTGTTCGCGCTCTAAAGGCCAATCAGAATGTTTCATGCGTTGGCGAGGGGATGAATGCTGAAGGTGTGGTTTGTCAGGCTCATGTCTTTGAGGTGGGCGGCGCTAATTTCCTTGCTGATGAGACTTTGCAGGATGAGGTTTTCGGCGCAGCATCCCTTATCGTGAAGTGTGAAAGCGTATCTCAACTGAGAGAAATTATCACGATCTTAGAAGGGCAGCTAACAATTTCAGTGCACGCCGACGCAGGCGATGAGCCAGAAGTGAGAGCACTTTTGCCGTTATTAATGGATAAGGCAGGACGTGTTCTTTTTGATGGGTTTGGTACCGGAGTTGAAGTCTGTGACGCCATGGTGCATGGCGGCCCTTATCCTTCGACAACAGCACCAGCGACGTCTTCTGTTGGTTCAATTGCAATCAAACGCTTTTTGAGACCTGTTTGTTTTCAAAATCTTCCGCCTAGTTTGATGATGCCAGAAATATCTTCTGAGAATTCTGCCGGCATTCCTCAACGTGTGAATGGCGGTCTTAAAATTGGTTAGCAAACGTCTAGAGGCATGCCTGCCCAATGATAGGAAATGCGCCTGAATGGGCAGGTATTGTGTTCAAGTGATTGAAAAAAATCTCAAGCTCAGGATCGTATTCGGATCAAATAAAATGAGAAAAATAAAAATACAAAACGATATTCTGGAGGACAAGTGATGTCTAAACAAAAAGTGCCGCTTAAAATTGCAGTTGCGGAATTACCGCACACATCTGCCGTCCGCAATGGATCTATTCCTATTGAGGGGGTTGATGCTGAATTCCTGACAATCCAGCCCCAGATCGCTGCCTTTAGACGTATGGTTCGTGATCTTGAGTTTGATGTGTGTGAATTGGCCCCAACCACATATATAATTGCTAGAGCGCATGGTATTCCAATTATTGCTTTGCCAATTTTTGTTTTGCGTCGCTTCCATCACTCAGGCTTACTTGTGCGTCCTGACGCGGGCATTAAAGTGCCTAAGGATTTGGAAGGTAAAAAAGCAGGAGTTCGCGCTTATTCCGTGACTACAGGTGTCTGGACGCGAGGAATTCTTGAAGAAGAGTTTGGTTTAGACAATTCCAAAGTTACATGGGTTGTGGATGATGAAGAGCATGTTTCTGCATTGAAATTGCCTTCTAATGTTATCAAAACGCCTGCTGGTCGTTCGCTTAATGATATGATGGCGAAAGGAGAGCTGGTTGCAGGCTTTCACGGGAATGCAGGTGTTGGTCGAACAGGTGATCCAACAAGTGGATGGAAATCAGTTGAAGTTGATTATCCGGACATGTTTGAGAACCCTGAAGAGCTTGAAGCGGAATGGTATCAGCGGACTAATATCTATCCAATGCACGGAACTATCGTAGTCAAAGAGGCGGTTCTTAAAGAAAATCCTTGGATTGCGAAATCGCTCTTTGATGCATTTGAGCAGGCGAAGTCAGAATGGTTAGAAACACTTGGGACTTCAGGTTCTGATCACCCTCAAGATGTGAAATATCGTAAATACCAGAAAATTGTTGGCCATGATCCGCTGCCATATGGAATTGATGAAAACATTGAATCTATTAAAGCGCTTGAGCGTATCGCATTCAGTCAGGGCATGTTGCCCAAACGTATGAGTGTTGATGAGCTTTTCGTCGATCCGCGTAAGGTTTAACCATCATAAAGTGAAAAGGGCCTTCTAGATTGGGAGAGCCCTTTTTTTTGAGGGAAGTAGCATGTCTTTTCTAATCAAATGTTGCGCAGGAGCGGCGCTCGCTTTTTGTAGCCTAGTGGTCGCTAATTGTTCGGATACTAAGTCCGAGATTGCAGCGAAAACATCTAGTGATGCTGAAGATTCTAATGTTGAAACAGCAGCTATATTTGAGCGGTTTGAATATGAGGGACGAGACCCTGAATATTTAATAGGTAAGAGTGAGAATGAGTATTGGAACCCGATCCTGCCGGGGAGTTATCCAGATCCGACGATTATGCGGGTTGAAGATGACTATTATCTAGCTCTTTCCAGTTTTGGATATTTTCCTGGGTTGCCAGTTTTCCATAGTAAGGATCTTGTGAATTGGTCGCTTGTCTCAAATGCAATTGATCGTCCCGGTATGCTGGATATAGATAGCGTGTCGTTTTCGCGTCGAGGCGTCTGGGGTCCAACAATAGAATATCACAATGGTCGATATTCTATTGCATCTGCATGTAGTGATTGTGGTGGTAATTTTATAGTTACAGCCGATCGTCCTGAGGGGCCGTGGTCTGATCCAATCTGGCTAACGGATGTTGGGGGCTTCGATCCAATGCTATATTTCGAGGGAGATAAAGGTTGGTTGCTATATCACGCCGATCCCCCGGGTGGACCTCAATATAAGGCACATGGTGCGATCTGGATTCAAGAAATTGATCCTGTCTCTTTTGACCGATTGAGTGAGCCTCATATGATCGTTGATCGAGGGTCTAATGTCGAAGAAGAGCCCATTTATGTGGAGGGGCCGCATATTTATAAAGTGGATGATTATTACTTCTTATCGATTGCCGAAGGTGGAACAGGTTTACAACATAGGCAGGTAGTTTTTCGTTCAAAAGACTTGCTTGGCCCTTATGAACCTTATGAAAACAATCCTATTTTGTCTCAGGCCGGCCTTCCATTTGATCAGCCAAATCGTATCACGACGACAGGGCATGCTGATCTTGTTGAGACGCAAAATGGTGATTGGTGGGCTGTATTTTTGGGAACGCGAAACTATACGGAAAAAGACTATTCAGCAGGTCGCGAAACCTATCTCATGCCAGTTTCGTGGGAGACTGGTTGGCCAGTTATTATGAGCAATGATCAGCGCATGCCGCATAAGATGCCCAAGCCAGATCTACCGGAATTTGTGGCGGACGGGGCGCTATTGCGAGGAAATTTTGAAATTAAGGATGAGTTTGACACTGAATTAGGTGATGATTGGGTGTTTATTCGCGCACCGGAAACAACATGGTGGGAAACGGGTGAGGGTGAGCTTATCATACACCCAAACGGAGAGCGCCTTGATAATGGTCGTCAACCTTCTATCGTTTCAAGACGTATTCAGCACAATTTTTTCACTGCAAAAACCGAAGTTTCTTTGAGTGCCTCAAATTCCGAAACAGAAGCGGGGCTGGTGATTTACAAGAGCAATCTCGCCTATTTCACTTTGGGACTAGTGAACAACGAATTGGGACAGGCTGTACTTCGTTTGCGTGAACGCGCTGGCAAGGATGATGTCGTCGGTGGTCGGGTTTTGGTTGAAAAAGTGTTGGGCAAGACGGGCGACGATAATGTTGAACTCAGCATTGAAATGGATGGGGCGATCATTTCATTCTTTTATACATATGGCGATGGTGTTCCTCAGCCATTGTTGGTCAATGGTGACGCTTCGATTGTAAGTCCAATTCGAAGCTGGGATTTCATTGGTGCGATGATTGGTTTGTACGCAGCAGCGGAATGAAATTCTGCTCCCAATGATCATGGGCATTGATAATTCCACGTCCCACCTATGATTGTGAAAGTTTGTAGGTGGGCAGGCCGGTGTCTCACTCTCACTGAGAGACGGTGGCAGAGTTTGAGTCCCACAATTTTGAAGGATCTAATTGTCCTGAAAATAGAAGCTTAGATGTTATATTGTCGCGATTATATCCTGCGACTTCAAGCAGAGACTCGAAATTGGCTGGCAAGCTTTCGGTTTCATTCAGTGGCGAATTCAAAATAGAGGTACTAAATTCATTTGATATCACGGTTTTAACCGTTTGAATGACAGCTGTATCTGTCATGCCTGTACAGATATATATTTTGTTTTTTGCTGGTGACGACATACGGGCAAATAGACCGTAATCTGTGTGGCGCTGGCTTCTGTTTCCCTGAAGCAGGAATTCATTTTTTGTTTGTGTATTTGTTAGCCGCGTAAAATCGTGACTTGCTGAAAAATTGGATATGTCAAAGTAAAAATCGGATAAT
Organism: Hirschia baltica ATCC 49814; assembly: GCF_000023785.1. Taxonomy (NCBI): domain Bacteria; kingdom Pseudomonadati; phylum Pseudomonadota; class Alphaproteobacteria; order Hyphomonadales; family Hyphomonadaceae; genus Hirschia; species Hirschia baltica. The sequence continues at coordinate 2,808,857 of NC_012982.1, read as the reverse complement.
AATCCGAGTGTCTTTATGTGACCGATAAAGATGATGTGATTTTCACGAATGTCGGCTGTGGTCAGCTCGGATGCCATCTTTACGGTTGTTCTTTCGCGCGGAAAATCAGGCATTGAGGAGACAAGAAAAGTTCCGATTGAGGCACCGTTGCTGGTGCGCGCATTGGAAGATGGAGTATATTTTCCAGTTTCTATCAGGCCACTTTCTTCTGCATCATAAAATTCTTCTAGGGAATTTATGGCCGTATCCCTAATGTATAGACTTCTATTGTTATCTTGCTCTTCTTCAAAAAAGAAGAAGTCTCCTTGCGCAATAATAATTGGACGGTCATTGTCATAAATTGGTGCCCAAATACTGTTGGCGGCAGTATTGACTGGCTGGGAGGTTGAGGAGAATTTTTCCTTGATGAAAACGCCAATAAAAAATATTGCAGCACTCGCAGCGAAAAACATTGCTAGCTGTTTAAAAGCTATTTGGCGCGGCAATGTTTGCCCTCTCAATGCGGGTGTTTCTTCGGTCCTATTTGATGGCGCGAATTCAAGCTTATAGCTTCCAACAGGGATAGATAATTCCAAATCTTGGGTATTTCCGGACTTGCGAGAATAATAGTCTTCAAGCTTTTTTCGTAAATTATGAACATATACGCGGACGTAGGATTCCGTGGAAGGATCAAAAGTTCCACGTTTATCGAAAACATCAATAGCGATATCAATTTCTTTCGTCGGTACATCTGTGATGGTCCGCTCTGCTAGATATCGCAATAGTCGAATGTATCTTTTGCTGCGACCTAAGGCTCCGCTATTAAGGACGTTGGAAATCTCTTCTTCGATTTCTTGCTTCTTGAGCATGCTAATCCTCCTATTTACTTGTTTTTATTATGTTAATTATGTTTGTAAACAAGTTTTCTAACCAATAATAACTTCACCCGGTTAAATTTGTCGAGCATTGTTGGACGTTCTTGGAGTTTGGCAAAAGAATCAAACCGAGAAACCCAAAAAATATAATCAGACCCATGCTTTCTATATGCGTGGAGTCTGAAGAAAAAGGGGAGTTTAAGGTTTGATGTTATCAGATCAGATACAATTTCAACATCTGCGGCTGGTTGAAACGGCGGCTCAGTTAAACAGTCTTCGGCGCACTGCGAATGAACGAAATGTGACGCAGCCAGCAGTCACGCGCGCAATTCGTAATTTTGAAAGTCTAGTAGGTGTGCGTCTTTTTGAGCGAACAATAAAGGGAAGCTTTGTTACTCCAGAAGGCAGAGTTGTGGCTGAACGGATACGGCGTTTTAGAAAGTTTTTACTACAAGGTTTAGAAGCTGGACTAAGGGCGGATGCATCTTGTCGTGCTGAAACACTCTCAAACCGCGTCACGCGCTCTCAAGTAAAAGCGCTGATATCTGTGAGAAAATTTGGGAATGTGGAAGCTGCGGCGCGTAGTCTCAATATTACGCCGCGAGCACTTCTCAAGTCTATACATTTATTAGGCCGGAATTCTGATACGGAATACCTTATTAAAGGCAGAAACGGTCCTATTTTAACGGAAGAGGGTGAGGAGTTTGCAAAATATCTTCAACTTGCAGTCGCAGAAATTGACTCAATTGAACAAGACCTCTCTACCAATAATGTATCTTCCAGCGGAACAATTCATATTGGTGTTATGCCCAGTTGTAGCTGTAGGATTTTAGCTCAAGCACTAAACCACTTCACGCAAAAATATCCAAAGATAACGGTCAAGATCAAGACAGCGAATAGTGCCGAATTATTGAATAGTCTAAGTAATGGTGACCTAGATTTAGTGTATGGCCAGACGTCAGATCAGGCGTGCGATCATTTGGAACACCTACCTCTTTGGAGGCCGACTTTGCATGTTGTTGTTCGACAACGCCATCCGTTGACTTTCGCTGGTAAATTAGAATTGAGCGACTTGATTGGCTATAGTTGGGTGATCAGTGATCCAGAAGGATTGCATCAAGGATTCTTGAAAAAAATAACAGGTGGTTTGAAGCTTCCTTCCATACCAGTTGAAACAAACGCACCTAATTTGATTGGTGAGATTCTTTCAGGCAGCGACATGCTGAGTTTCATGACTGATCAGGAATTAAATTCTCAGGCACGCCATCTGGTGCCGCTGGATTTGAAATTTGTTGAAAATGGCCCGCCCGTCGGCATTTTTAAGCGTCGGAGCTGGAAGCCGAATAAAGTTCAAAATAGTTTTGTGTTAATAATTTCAAGTATACTTGGAGGTAGAAGCATTAAAATTTTTGCATAAATAAGTATTGTAAAATACTTATAATAAATCTGTTCTATAAATTAATAGAGATAGATTTTTATAAGCTCATTTTGTGAGCTCAGTTTGTATATAGGTTGTATTTATTATTATAGTGCCAGCCTTTTTTTATATGTAATTATAGTTTTAGGGGAGACTCATTCTGATCTGAATATGGTCGGGTTCCAATAATCGGATTTTCAAAAATCCTGAGACAATAAGAAAATAGGGAGGATAAAAAATGAAAAATAGACATAGTTCTGAAGGCAATGGTCATCTTTTAAAGTATCGTTTGAAGTCAACGTGTGCGGCATTTTGTTTGTTGATGACGTCGGGTGGATTCGCAGTTGCTCAAGAAAGTGTTGAGGTCGAGGCTGACGAAGAAAAACGAGCAATATTGGATACTGTTGTCGTATCTGCGCGTCGTCGTGAAGAGAGCTTGAATGAGGTCCCATCGTCTGTTGTTGCTCTTGGGGAAGCGCAACTTGAAAATTTGGGCGTAATTGATGTAACTGATATCGGGACGTCTGTTCCTAGTTTGACCATTCAAAACAATGTTGGTGGATATCGCAGTACACTAGCTATCTTCATTCGTGGTATCGGGAATACCAATGGTGGCGGAGGCGGTGCGCTTCAGGCTGCCGGTTCTGCAATGTATATTGATGGATTTTATATTCCCAACCGTATTGGGAGTATGTTGAGCACTCTGGATGTCGACCGTATCGAGGTTTTACGTGGTCCTCAGGGGACCTTGTTTGGGAAAAACTCAACAGGTGGTCTTGTCAATATCGTGACGAAACAACCGGAAGATGATTTTTCAGCTGATATGACCGTGCGGGCAGGTTCGTACGGGGATCGCTCATTTAAAGGGTCGGTGAATTTGCCGATTACGGACTGGGCTGCGGCTCGCGTTGCTGTGGCGAAAGAAACATATGATGGGCATTATTATAATACTTATTTTGGTCAGGACTGGGGTGCTCGTGATTTAGAAGCTGTTTCAGCTCAATTGCGTTTAAAGCCAACTAAAAACGTCACTTTTGATGTTGGTTTCCGAGGTAATTATCAGGATGACCAACAAGATGGTGGTGGATGTCGTGTCTATCCAGATCAGGGCATGCTTGATACGGCCAACGCGATTGCTACTGATCTCGGACGTGAAAACCCGTATACAGGGCCAGCCTATAGTAATGGTGTTGTGCAATGGGGTGGCGGTTTAACAGGAAACGGGCATTTAGAAGACTTATACCCCGGTGCGACGCTTGATTTCTGGGATGCCTGTATCAGTGATAGTGAGCAGGGCGATTATCATTTCTCATCTGAGAAAGCGACATTCCTGAAGCTTGATAATGAGTTTAAAACGGCATCTTTAGCATGGGAGTCTGAAGGATCAGTTGGGATCTTAGATGAATTAAGTGCCAAGCTTAATTATGGGAATTTCTTTTCATCACAACACTATCTTGGAGAGAGAGACTACACGCCTGTCATGAGCCACGCGACTGGAACGACGCCTTATGGAGATGGGCGTGCCAGAGAAACAGAAAGTTTTGAGTTTCTTTTAAGCGGTTCGTTGATGGATCGAGTGGATTTTGTGTTGGGTGCAAACACATATGACGATGTTTTCTATGAAGGTGGCGGAGATTGTCTGAGAGCTGTTCAAAACGGTGATACAGCAGCAATCGTGGCTGGAGATGCATTTGTTGATTGTAAGACAGATGGTAATTTTCAAGGACTTAATCTTATTGGAAAACCATCCGGCGGTGGACCAGGTATTGCTGGTCGTTCGGGTTTGATCTCTTCTGAAGCTGTGTCTTTCTTCGCTGATGTCACTGTAAACCTAACAGATTTGTGGGCATTGGAATTAGGTATTCGTCAAACTGATGAAGATCGTTTCTTTGATCAGGTCGAATTTGAGTTTGATCGTCAGGCCTGTAGTTATGCAAGTCTTCCGTGGGGATCGCCGGCCGATGGCCCGGAAAGTCAAATGTGTGAACTAGATTATGGTGTCGGTGGAACTACAAACGGCGTGGAATTTTATAACAGTCGTGAGATTTCCTATTCCGCGACCACACCTCGCGTCTCTTTAAAACGTAAAATCGGTGAGGATTCTATTGTTTATGCTCTTTATTCTGAAGGGTTCTTGTCGGGTGGTTTCAACGACGAGCTGCAGGATCCTATATTGGATCCGCTAGTTACTTATGGTCCTGAGAAGGTCAAAAACTATGAAATCGGTGTAAAGGGCAACTTTTTTGATGGAAGGTTGAACTTAGCTGTCGATTATTTTCTTATGGATTATCAAGACAAACAAGAATCGATCGAGATTGATAACTCTTCAGGACAGTTTGGAAATGAAGAAACTATCGGATTGACGACTAATGCGGCAGCTGTGGAGATCAGCGGTGTTGAATTTGAAATGCGTGCCATGCCTTGGGATGGCGGTGTTGTTGCACTCGATTTTGGTTATTTGAAAAACGAGTACACAAATTATCAGACATTTGACCCGGCAACGGAAACATATGTCGACCTAACAAACACTGCGATTAATGACTACACACCGGACCTGACGATAAATGCCATGCTGCAGCAAGATTTCACACTGAAGTCTGGGGTTCTGACTGGTATGATTGGTGTTAATTGGCGAGATGAATATGACTATCAATCAACGACGATTGATGCGCCTGCTTCTAGGTGTATTCAAGATGCATATTCAACGGTAAGAGCGCGTGCAACTTATCGTCCGGATAATGCAAATTGGCAATTGGCAGCATATGCAAAAAACCTGACGGATGAGCGTTACCTAAATAATTGTGGTTTCCAGGAACGTCAGGGTGTCTATTCTTATCAATATGGTGCTCCAAGAACGCTTGGATTGGAATTGAAGTATTTCTGGGATTAGGACGTTTCCGCTTCTACCCTGAAATTAACTGGGTTCCCGCTTTGGCGGGAACCATCCTCTTTCCTTAAAATTCTGGAAATTCGATGCGTGTCGATAATCAACAAAATGGCTCAAGTGAAACTGCTTGTAATCCGCAAGGGAACGCGGTTGAGGCGGGGCATATAGTGGCTCATATTGAGAATTCATCTAGTCATAATCAGGCAATTTCTCCGCGTGGGGTGTCCCTCATATGTGCTGTTTTTATTCTGATATATCTATGTGTTTTAATGCTTTTAAAGATCAATACACCTGAGGTTATTGATTCAGATAAAGTATCGGCTAAGGAATTTTTTGCAGGTAAAACGATTACCGCGATTTCTCCAGCGGGCCCTTCCTCAACATTTACCGTGCTAGCGCGGCTCATGGAGCCTTATATTGAGAAATATACCGGAGCATTTGTAACGGTCCAAGCTGTGCAGGCTGGTGGTGGATATCAGGCCCGCAATCTAATGTTTAAATCAAAGCCCGACGGCTTAACAATTGTTCTAGTTGGGCATGGGCCGAAGATGATTACTGGGTCGATGTTTAAGCGTGCTGGTGTGCGATATGACTGGAGTAAATTTGTTCCATTAGGGAAGCTCACAGAAACAAGCTTTGTACTTTATGCTGATGCTAACTCCAAATGGGAAAGGCCAGATGATTTAGTTTCTGAACGTTTCTTCTTTGGTGAAAGTACACCCTTTTTTGGGCCGCAATTTGCGGCGGCTTTAGGGTGGGAGAATATGGTTGTCATTCCAGGTTATACAAGTTCCGCAGGCCGAGCTACAGCTGTTTCCCGTGATGAAATTCAGATGACTGCAGGCAGTGTTGAGCTGTATGCGTCACAGCCCGATGCAGTAAAGCCGATAGTGACGGCGTTGCCGCTAAGCCAGTATCCAGAGGTTCCGACATTGGCGGAGGCTAGTGTCGAGGGGAGGGCTAAGTGGGCTGATTACATTGATGACTGGATGAGCGTTATGTATCTGGTCTATGCGCCGCCAGGAATAGCTGAAGATCGTGCTGATTTTCTGGAAGACGCGCTACGAAGGACTTGGGCTGACCCTGATTTCCGACATGAATTAGAGCGTTTGCAATTAAAACCAACACAAGAATTTATATCCCGAAAAGTGATTCAGAAACGTTTCGATCGCCTGTCGTCGCTCACGCCGTCTGAAATAGAAGAACTTAGAGAAATTATTGCCCAAAAATATAAAGTTCGAGGGTAGATAAATGACAGATATTAAACATAAAAATGGGAAGAGTTAGCATGATTGAATCGTTGCTTTTAGGGCTTCAAATGCTGGTTCAGCCTATGACGTTGCTGGCATTGCTTGCAGGTGTTTTAATCGGTGGGGTGGTTGGATTTATTCCGGGCATGAGCGGTGTTGTTGGTGTGGCATTGTTGCTTCCTTTCACCTTTCATCTTGGGCCTGAGCTTGCTCTGCCTCTGATTATTGGATTGCTGGCTGTAACCACCACAGCGGATACGGTGCCTTGTGTCCTGATAAATACGCCCGGAACAGCAGGTAGCCAAGCGTCTATTGTTGATGGTTACCCAATGGCGCAAAAGGGGCAGGCGGGTAAGGCTTTAGGGGCTGCTTTCTTTTCTTCTGCTGTTGGCGGTGTGATTGGCGCTTTTCTATTGTCGGCATCAATTCCTTTTTTTCGCCCACTCGTTCTGAGTTTTGGGACTGCTGAGTTCTTAGCAATGACCATATTAGGGCTCACAATGGTGGCAGTGCTCACAGGGCGACATTTTTTGCAGGGTGTAACTTGCGCTGGGCTAGGTTTGCTAACGGGTATGGTGGGGCTGGACCCTGTCAATTCTCTTAACAGATGGACGTTCGGAACTGACTATCTTTTGGATGGAACTAGTCTTGTTGCTGTTGCGCTTGGGTTGTTCGCAATTCCTGAGTTGACGGAGCTACTCTCTAAGGGCGCGACGATTGCGAATAACCAAAATGCAAAAGTTGAAGGTAAGGCGGCAGGTGTAAAAGAAGCGCTAAAGAATAAGCGGCTTATAGGCCTGTCGTCTTTAGTCGGAGCTTGGGTCGGGTTTTTGCCAGGAATGGGAACTGTGGTTGCAAACTGGATGGCATATTCTCTCGCTGTTGCGCTTGCTAAAGATAAAAGCCAATTTGGTAAGGGGGATATTCGCGGCCTAATCGCGCCTGAGGCTGCCAATAATGCAGCATTAGGTGGGGCATTATTGCCAACATTAGCTTTTGGTATCCCCGGCTCTGCAGTGACCGCTTTGATTTTGGCAGGGCTTTGGATACAGGGTGTAACGCCAGGGCAAGCTATGCTGACCAGTAAGTTGCATTTGATATTTCTTATAATTTGGTGTCTCGCGCTTGCCAATATTGTGGGTGCCGTTCTCGCTTACACATTTACCAACCAAATCGCTAAATTAACTCGCGTGAAGATAGAGGTGTTTGCTCCCATTGTGATGGTCATCATTTTTGCGGGTGTCATCATCGAGAATAATCATATTGGGGATGTCTTGGTTGTTCTTCTCTTTGGTGTTGTGGGTTGTGTCATGAAGCGATTGCGATGGCCGAGGCCTGCTTTTATTCTTGGCTACATACTTTTGCCGGTATTCGAACAGAACTTTTTTCAAAGCACGATGATTTATGGTGCGAGCTGGCTGACTCGTCCAATCGTTATGGCAATTCTTGGTTTGGTCATTATCGGTCTGGTCTTTGGCTATCGTCTGAGCCGTCAAACTGGGCAAGCGATGTCTCAGAGTGAGGTTAAGGTATGACAAAGGTAAATCGAAGTTGGACGATTGGTTTTGAAAGTTTATTGCTCGTTTTGGTTGGAGTGGGGCTTTTGTATGCGCGCAATTGGCCAGCAGAAACAGCCTTACTTCCTCTTTCTATTGGGTCGTTCGTATTTGCTCTTTTGCTAGTCATGATTTTTCGTGATTTGAAGATTGCATATGCAGATAAATCGTCTCCGTTTTCCAAAGGATACGAATCTCTACGTGAAGCCATATCCGATAATGGACTTCTTCCAATAAAAGAAATGGCATATTTGGTCGGCTTTGTTTTGGGCATTGGGCTACTTGGATTTTATCCGTCTGTATTTTTGTATTTGTTGGTGAGCTTCAGGTTGAAGGCGCGCATGTCACTCATGTTGAGTTTCGGTGTTGCGATATTGATTGCTGCGATTTTGTTCTTGTTCTTCTGCGTTCTTGTTGATTCACCGCCTTATCTTGGGGCGTTGTATGAGTGGCTTGTGTAACGAGCGGGTGTTCTTAATTCATTGATAACTAGTATTTTTTTGAAAGGTGAGTGATTTATGGTGCAGGAAAAGAAAAGAACAAAGGGAATTTTTGATGGAGTTGCAGCGCGTGAAGGATATGCGCTGAATAAACTGATGTTTTCTCTAAATTCTGAACAAAACCGAAAAGAATTTTTGAAAAACCGAGAAGCTTATTGCGATCAGTACGCGCTGACAAATGAGCAAAGGGAGGCGGTATTGTCGGGAGACCGAGTGCGGCTCGTTGATGTCGGTGCCAATATGTATTTTGGGATCAAACTCGTTCGAACCTATCGTCGCGCGAATATGCTGTAGGGCCGGTTTTAAGTAAAAATAAGGATAAAATAAATGGCTAATATTATTGGTGCAATTGCCACTTCGCATGTGCCGTCTATTGGTGATGCGATTAAAGGTAATCTACAGGGTACCCCTAAATGGAAGGGCTTTTTTGATGCTTTTCCGCCGGTTCATGATTGGCTTGAGAAAAAGAAGCCAGACCTTATTGTTATGCTTTACAGCGATCATGGGCTCAATTTCTTTTTAGACAACAGGCCGACTTTCGCTGTTGGAGCAGCACCTAGTTATGGTCCTGGAGATGAAGGTTTTGGACCACCAGCGCCGAGAGAATTTCAAGGGGATGATGTATTTTCGTGGCATTTGATTGAATCTTTGGTGAAGGACGAGTTTGATATCGCAACTTGCCAAGAGATGAAGTTAGATCATGCCTGTTTGCTGGCGGGGGATTTGTTGTGGCCAGAGCAAGAATGGCCAGCTAAAGTGCAGCCAATTGACATCAATATCATGCAGCACCCAGTACCCAGTTTCAAAAGGTGTTTTAAGCTGGGTCAGGCGATTGGGCGGGCGATTGAATCTTACCCCGATGATTTAAATGTAGCGATTGTCGCAAGTGGTGGTTTGTCTCATCAGATTAATCTTGCTGGTTTTATCAATGAAGATTTTGACCGTATGTGCCTCGATAAGATAGTGAATGCACCCGAAGATCTTCTTGATTATTCTATAGAAAATTGGGTTGATCTAGCTGGAAGCCAAGGGCTGGAATTTACCTCATGGATCTCAATGCGGGGTGCTATGCCCAAAGAAGTTCGTGTTGTAACGCAGACTTATTTTCAGCCATTATCAAATACTGGTGGTGCTGTGTTGTTGTTAGAGCCAGATGCTTAGTTAGTAAGTCTGGTAAAGGCGTTCTGTTCAATCTTTAAAAGTAAAAAGAGCGGTATAGCAATATGACCGCTCTTTTTATTGATTTTATTCGGTTTTTTGTAGTAATGCGTTCAATGTCGAAATAAAACCAGACTGTGCACATCCTGATTGGGCGCGAGTGTCTGTGGCAGGATAGGTGTTGAGTGCATAGGCGGCATCGTTTACAACAAATCGGAATGGACCAAAATTAGTGCCGACCAATTGAGGGTGAGCGAGTGTTGAGCCGGCTTTGAATATGTTCCATAGGGCCGGTGTAACATTGCTGTCAGATGTCAGATAGGCTAAATCCCCCAACCTTAAAACGCCCAAACTTAGCTTGACGTCTGGAAAGGGCTCATCGACGTGTATGCATGCCGGTAAGTCTGTTTCGTCGTCCATGTCACAATGGGATTTCAGATTGCGTGGTGTTGTCTTCTTGCCTGAACAAGTGAAACTGTCGACAGCGGAAGAAATCTCAAAAGGTTTCTCTGACATCGTCATGTAATCTATCTGAGCGAGAGATTCTTCGCCGAGAATAACTCCCATCGCATTCATAATCGTTCTTGCAGTTTTCGCTGTTCGGGAAGGTTTGTCTTTTGACCAAACGCGGTAAGCGGGACTTGCTGGAGCGCCGACAGTAAAGAGGGCAACATAATCTTCACCAAGGGCTGCTTCAACATAGTTGGATGTCGCCCCGGGAACATCTCCACTTACAATGTTTTTGGCTGGCTCAAAGACAACTGGTTGTATTCCAAGGTTTAGCACGGCTGCAATAGGTTTGTCGGATAGGCTTTCAAAATGCAGAATACCAAAGGTTTGATCAACTTCTTCAAGTCCCGTTCTATCTGTGCCGTCTACATAGCGGCTTTCGTTCGGCAACCACTCGTTTCTGCTAACTATTAGCGATGATTGGGCTGTGCTAAAGCCATATTTTGCAGCTTGCTTTTGGGAGATGGCATCTTTAACAACTTCTAGTGTTCCGTCTTTCACGGCTTTTGTGAATGCTGCAGATGTTGGGATTGGGGAAGGTCCGGGGTTAGCGACGCGTAGCGAATTGTGGGTATGGGTAACAGATAGAATTATATTGGCTTCGGGAATGGCATAATTATTTGATATTGTTTCTAATAGCGCTGAGAAAATATCAGGTGCAATAGCTGGAACGTCAATTGCGATAATGAGGGCGGGAATATCTTGGCTTTCAATGTACAACGCACGTATGTATAAGGGGTCGTTAACTTCGTTTAATGGGGTTGGTAAGTTATCTATTTCAGGGGTAACATCAATCTTAGCGGCACCCGCAAAAAGTGCTGTTTCCATTGGCTCTGCTGCCGTAACCGGACTGGCATAAATAAGCGATACGCACGTAAAGCTAGCGATGGTGTATAACAGACCTTTTTTCATTTTATCCTCCCAAATTATATTCTAAATTACCGTAAATAAGCGGTATGTGAACTATAAACCTAGCTAGGGTTCTGTTGTGTTGCTCTATAGAATTTGGGGGTAGGTTGATACTGATGTAGCGCGTAAATTCGTGCTGCATGGTGGCGTAAAATAAAAACGATTTGTTCTTTGAGGGGGAGGCTGGGAGGAGGGACGCTCGGTTTTGCGAAATGGAACGGTTTACTTTGGAGATGCAGATTTCAGCGCTGATTCTACTAAATCCACTCTAGATTGAGGGTACATTGGTCCCATATCAACTTTTAATTCATTTAGGCTCTTGTTTTTTACGCGTGTCCAATAGGGGCCATTAATAAGCTTTGGTAAATGAGTCTGCAGAGCTTCAAGGCCGGCTGGAGTAGCGGCAATTATTTCCAATGGCGTGTCTAAGTTCAGGGGAGCGTTTGAAGAGGTCTCCAATGACGAGGTTTTGTCTGCGAATGCTGTTGAACCTACGGCAAGAGCGACAATGCATAGAAGCGCTTTTATGGCGTTTTGGCTTGAGCGCGCTCTTCTTTGAAAAGTCATTTGTTTCATCCTTTGGTGGGTAGGGTTGGTTTGCGATACTTGCATAAAAATGACTGTTTAGTCAATATGTCGTTGACAGCTGATTGGTTTTCTACCAATTTTGGGCTGAAAGATAAATAAAGGTTTCTGAAATTCGGCAAGTTTATGAGTGCTTTGGGATGACGGTATGTTGACCGGTTCTTGTTTGCATCAATAATTTGTTGGTGAAATGGAGGATTTATTCGCTCGTGGAAATCGAATTCAATATTGGGTGGAAATAAAATGAAATTTCAAGAACATAATGATATTTTAAATCCTTTTTTGGGTTGGGATGTGCGATCGCTTCTTGAGCGCCAAGCCAAAATACATGCAGACAAGACTTTTCTCGTTTGGGAACCTTTTGAAGGCGTTTCAGAGGAATGGTCGTACAGTCGATTTGTTGAGCGTATTGGTCGTTTTGCTGCTGGTCTTTACGATAAAGGGATCGTGAAGGGGGATAAAGTTATTATACATATGGATAATTGCCCTGAGCAGTTGATTGCGTGGTTGGGGTGCGCTTGGCTTGGTGCGGTAGCTGTAACGACCAATGCGAAGTCTAGTTGTGATGAACTTACTTATTTTTGCGAAAAATCCAGAGCACGGGCCGCGGTTACTCAGATTGAGTATGTGGATTTGTTGAGTCAGTCTTTTCCGGGAGCGGAGTGGATCGCTGTGGTGGGGGCAGAAAATGAAAAATTGAGCGATATCCAACGTGTCGATTCTGTCGCGTTTGAAGATATTTGTGGGGATATTGTTGGTTTGCCTGCGCATGTTCCGGATTGCTTTGCGCCTTTTGGGGTTCAGTTTACATCCGGTACTACGTCTCGGCCGAAGGGTGTTGTGTGGACTCATGCGAATGCGCTTTGGGGTGGTAAGATGAGTGCACTTCATGAGGGGCTAACTGAGGACGATACATTTCTTGTGTTTATGCCGTTGTTTCATACTAACGCTCAGGTGTATTCGGTTTTGTCTTCCTTATGGGTAGGGGCAACTGTGGTGCTTCAGCCTCGTTTTTCAGCTTCTCGTTTTTGGTCAGTTGCGCTTAAGCATAGGTGCACTTGGGCTTCGATGGTGCCTTTTATTGTTCAAGCGCTGTTGAAGCAAGAGGTCCCTGAGGAGCACTGGTTTCGGTTTTGGGGAAATGCAATTTGCGATATACCGACCGATGCTCATTTTGGGGTGAGGACAATCGGTTGGTGGGGAATGACGGAAACTGTTACCCATGGGATTGTCGGTTCTGTGCATTTTTTCGATCGTCCGATGTCAATGGGGCGGCCCTCGCCTGGGTATGGGGTTGGTGTGTTTGATGATTCTGGCATGCCTGTCTCGGCAGGCGGCACTGGTAATTTGGTGGTTCGTGGTGTTCGTGGTGTGTCATTATTTCTTGAATATTTGGATGATGAAGAGGCGACGGCAGCCTCTTTTGATGAGCATGGATGGTTTGTTACAGGGGACCGTGTAACTGTTTCAGGGGATGGTTGGTTAATTTTTGCGGATCGCGCCAAGGATATGTTGAAGGTGGGCGGCGAAAATGTAGCTGCTTCTGAGGTAGAGCATGTTATTGCTTCTCTTCCGGGTGTTCTTGAGGTTGCTGTTGTGGCGCGCCCTGATCCTATGTTGGATGAGGTGCCTGTTGCTTTTATTCGTATATTTGAGAATAGTAATGTTGAAGGTGCCGCGTTACGCGAGTTGGTGTTTTCCATTTGTCGAGAGAAATTGTCTGATTTTAAGGTGCCACAAGATATCATCTTTGTTGATGACTTTCCTCGCTCTACTTTAAATAAAATTGCAAAGGCTGAGCTTCGAAAAATGGCGGCAAATTAAAGATTATATTATTGATTAATATATATAAATTTTATACATTATATCATAATATACCGCAATAATATCGCTACTGTTTACGCTCGTTGTGTTGGTTGTATCGCATAGGTGTAGGTTGGCGGGTTGCTTCATGAATTTAGTTTTTCTTTAGTTTGATTGTTGTTGCTATCTGCGCTTGACATATTTGACTATTTGGTCATATTTTGATTTGACTGATTGGTCATAAAATTTGGTAATTTTCTTTCTTGTTGTGTTGGCTTTTATTTTGTCAGACCAGCGGGGTGTTTGAATGTCGATTTCTAATTGCTTGACCATGTTAAAAGTATTTTGGGGAAACGGTGCTGCATGAGGAAAAAAATATGAGCATAATAAAGGTTGAAGATATTGCTTATGTTAGGTTTAGCGCGCCTGATTTGTCGGAAATGGGAAGTTATCTTCAAGACTTTGGAATGAAGCTGGTTCCGCACGAGTCTGGTAATTTGTATGCACGTGGGGTGGGTGCGCAGCCATTTTTGCATGCCACGAGCGAGGGGCCGGCATCCTTTGAAGGGGTAGGATTTCGAGTATCCGATGTATCGGAGCTGGAAATACTATCAAAGGCGGAAGGGGTTGCGGTTACTGCTCTGGATGCGCCGGGTGGTGGTTTTGTTGTATCCCTAGTTGATCCTGATGGGCATGTGATTGAGGTCGTGGCGGGGCAAGAACTGTCCGCTGTTGCTGCTGTTTCTGAGCCTGTTTTGCGTAACGATGCGATTGTAAAGCGACGGTTACGGACTCCGGTACGATTAGAAGGTTCTCCTGCAAATGTAGTTCGGCTGGGGCATATTGTTCTTGAAGTGAAGGATTTTCGAGTATCGGAGGCTTGGTATAAGGAGCGTTTCGGTTTCGTTACTTCAGATGAGATAGAGTTTCAGCCTGGTTTTGCGATAGGTGCATTTTTGAGATGCGACAGGGGAGAGAATCCTACTGATCATCACACTATATTTCTACTTCAATCTCCAGCTGCACCTCGTTTTAATCATGCTGCATTTGAGGTTGTGGATATAGATGATTTGATGTTGGGCCATGCTTATTTGAAAAAAGCAAAGCGGGAATCTGCATGGGGGGTCGGACGGCATGTTCTGGGTAGTCAGGTATTTGATTACTGGAAAGATCCGTGGGGGCATGAGTTAGAGCATTGGACTGATGGTGATTTGTTTACTGTTGCGGATGGTTCCAACAAGGCAACGTTGGAAGACCTTCTAAACGTTCAATGGGGCCCTAAGCACCCTATGGTTGGAGAATAATTCAATGAAATTGGCTATGTTTGACGCTGGTGTGGGGCCGCAGGTTGGGGTTGTGAAAAATGAGCTTGTTTATCCTATCAAGTTTGAGGGAGGAATGGTTGATCTCATCTCAAATTGGGGGAAGATGAAGGAGGTGGTTGCAAAAGAAGTGCAGTCCTCTGGGGGCATTTCGTTGTCTACGGTAAAGCTTTTGCCGCCTGTCCATCGCCCCGGTAAAATATTCGCAATTGGATTGAATTACGCTGATCATATTGCGGAAAGCAAAATGGAAACTCCAGAATTTCAAGTCTGGTTTACCAAGGCAGTTACATCAGTGAATGGGCCTAATGATCCGGTATTAATAGCAAAGAATGCTCCTTACGTGGATTATGAGGTCGAGCTAGTAGCTGTTGTTGGTAAATCTGGAAAAAATATAGCAGCTGAAAATGCTGCTGATCATATTTTTGGGTATTGCGTCGGCAATGATGTGACGGAGAGGTTATGGCAGCATCGTACACCGCAGTGGAGTTTGGGGAAATCGTTTGATACGCATTGTCCGATAGGGCCGTGGATTACTACAGCAGAAGAGGTGCCGGACCCGCATAATCTGAGTTTGCGATGCCTCGTGAATGGCGAAACGCGTCAAAACTCGAATACGAAACATCTTGTTTTCAATATATGGCAGCAGATTGAGCATTTATCTGAAGCGATGACGCTTGAGTCAGGGGATTTGATATTTACGGGAACGCCTGGTGGGGTTGGAGCTGCTATGGATCCACGAGTTTTTCTTCAGCCGGGAGATAGGGTGAGGTGTGAGGTTGACACCTTAGGAGCAATTGAAGCTGAAATGGTTGGGGAAGTGTGAGCGTGTCTGGTTGTAACGAGTATGATGTTATCGTGATTGGTGCGGGGCCAACCGGTATGACTTTGGCGCTTTTTCTTGCTCAAAATGGTGTAAAAACACTTGTGTTGGATAAGGAAGAAGATGTTTATCCACTGCCCCGTGCGGCTCATATTGATCATGAAATTATGAGAATATTTCAAGACCTTGGGGTAGCAGATGTAGTGGAAAGTACATGTCGGTCATCTAAGACATATGATTTTGTAACCGGCGACGGCCGTATGCTAATGCAATTTGATGGTTTAGATGCTATCGGGCCTGGCGGTTGGCCTGTGGGCAATATGATACATCAGCCTTCAATCGAGCGAATTCTGAGAGATGCGGCATCTAAGAATTCAAATCTTGATTTGTGGACAAATTGTGAGTTTGAAGCATTTTTTGAAAATGACAGCGGTGTTGCGGTTGTTCTCAAGTCGGGAGAGAAGTCTGTTAGGTTGTCGGCGAGCTTTCTGGTGGGTGCTGATGGTGCTCGCAGTTCAGTGCGTCGTCAGGCTGGAATAGAGCAGGAAGATTTAAATTTCGATGAGCCGTGGCTGGTGGTTGATGCTATCGTTCACGACTTCGATCGTCTGCCTAAAGTGAATTTACAGATTTGTGATCCAGAGCGGCCAACCAGTTGTGTGTTGATGGGATCGGGACGTCATCGGTGGGAGTTTATGTTGAAACCGGATGAGGTGCCTGAGGAGATGGCTCGTGACTCTGTGGTCGCAGGGCTTTTGGAGCCGTGGGGTGTTGAGGGCGCTGTTGAGATAGAGCGTACAGCGGTATATCGTTTTAATGCGAAAGTAGCTAAGAGTTGGCGTAAGGCTAGGGTCTTTTTGGCGGGAGATGCTGCTCATTTGACGCCTCCATTTGCTGGGCAAGGAATGTGTGCAGGTATAAGGGATGCGGCCAATTTAGCTTGGAAGCTGGTGCAATTTCTCAAGTTTGGTGCCTCTGATGGATTATTGGAGACTTACCAGAATGAGCGCGATGCGCATGCGCGGGGGTATATTCAGCTAGCAATCGCTATGGGGCAGACCGTTTGTATGACTGATATTGCCAAAGCAGAAGCACGTGATGCCGATATGTTGGCTGCTAGGGCCGAAAGGCGATTGCTTGCGCCTCCGCCGCCTTTGCATTTGAAGGCAGGTTTTTTATCCGACTCTGTGGCTGCTGGTCATTATTTCCCGCAATTCAGGTTGGAGGGGAGTTGTGTTGTCAGGTTGGATGAGATTCTGGGAGGGGGGGCGCGTATGATTACGAGAGACGTTGTTGGGGTAATAGATGATACGTATATAACGATAAAGTCTATTCTGGATCCCGCATTGAAGCCGTTTCATCAATTATTGTTGGGTTGGCTTGATTTGCATGAGGTCAATGCTGTTCTGATTCGTCCTGATCACTATGTTTTTGGGACGGGTGAGCCGGCAAGCTTGGTCGAAGATTGGAAAACACGTCTGTGAGCATTTCGACGGAAATATTTTTTACGAAACTTGTCATAAAGGGAATTGAAACATGGCTATAGATGGACGTTGGGAGTTGACTGCTCAAACACCAATGGGGGCTCAAGTAAGTGTTGCTGAGTTTAGTGTTGAAGGGGATGTGCTGGGGGGGGGGCAATCAGGTGCTCAGGGTGGCGGCGATATAACATCTGGCAAAATAAGTGGAAATCAAGTTAGCTGGCAGACTAAAGTCTCTGTCCCTCTTCCTATAACTTTAGAATTTACGGGAGAGTTTGAGGGAGATAAAATTTCCGGTAATGTTAAAGCTGGTGCATTTGGTAGTTTTCCATTTTCGGGTGTGCGTTGTACATAGTTTAACGTATATTAAAAATAAAATATTGAGGGCTGCGGCTCTATTAAATTAGCCGAAGGTTTGCGTTAGAATGTAGACCTTCGGCTTTTTAGTTTGGATTTTTGGGGTGTGAAAAAAGAAGGGGTACCCAAGTATGTAAGATGGGTACCCCTTTAATGAGCATGCGCCCGAGGGAAGAGATGGGTGCACCTGCTCTGACACTTTTTGCTTGCCGAGTAGGTGGAGTGTTTATTTAGTAAGAAAATTTGGCCTGTAGTGCGATCGTTCGCGGCATTTCTGATGTTGCGCTAGATGAACCAACAAAGGGTGTTGGGTATGCGAATGATGCTGAATTTTCATTTGTTAGGTTGCGGCCAATTAGGCTTAACTCCCAATTTTTTTCTGGTGCTGCAATGCCTATTGATAGGTTGAGGGTGGTAAAATTTTCTCCACGCACTGCTGCATCGGGGTCTTGTTGATAGGTAACGTCAGAGCGCCAATCTAGTGAGCCGTTCGCATTCAAAGTCAATTTGCTATTAATATCACGGTTATAGTCAATTCCGATTGAGCCTGTGTTGTCTGGTGCATTAGGAATTCTATTTCCAGTTGCTCTATTTCGCGCTTCTGCAAATGTTGTATTGGCCATTACTCGAAGATTGTTGGTGGCTTGCCAGAAACCTTCAATTTCGAATCCGGTACTCTCTAAATCTGTGTTGCTGACAACAAATCGTGATCCGTCAAAAGTGACAACTTGAAAGCCATCTATTTCGGTTTTGAAGGCGGCGGTGTTCATTTGCCACCCTGCGCCATTCCATTTCATCCCAGCTTCTAATGTTTTTGCTGTTTCAGCATCAAATTCTGAATTTGCTAAATTTGATGCTGAATCTGTGAAGCCACCCGCTTTTGTGCCTTTGCCATAGGATAAATATGTCATTATGGTATCAGCTACATCGTATTGAAGTGCGCCAGAGTAATCGAAATTGTCTTCGCTTCTTTCTAGAATGATTTCTGGTGTAGGTGGGAAAACGACTAAACTATAGAGCCCTGGTCTTATGAGTGTGCGCGAGGTTGTGAAACTCTTGTTTTCATCGGTGTATCTCATGCCTGCTATCGTGCGGAATCTGTCTGATACTTGGTAGGTCCCTTGCCCAAAAATGGACCAAGCATCTGTTTTTTGATTGAAATTTGTCAAATATGCACCGGCAATGTTGACGCCTGGTGCTGGTCCAAAAGGGTATTCTACGTCAGTGAAGATATTTGCTTTTAGAAGGTTGTCGAAATACATGCCGCCTATGACATAGTCGAATTTTTCATGAGATGGCGATACTAGTCGTATTTCTTGAAGGAATTGGCCACTTTTTTCATTGTCTTCTTGGTAGAGGTAGTTTCCAGCAAGGCCGTCTGCGTCAACTGTGCCTTCTGTTTGGTATGCCGACCAGCCTGAGACAGAGGTGAGTGTGTGCTCGCCTATATTGAAATTGGCGGTGAGTTGCAATCGGTCATTTTTTAGGTTTTCAGTTGCAGGTTCACCGGGGTAGTTTAGGCCGTTTGCATTTTTTCTATTTAGTTCACCATCTGGTGTGTTGGGGTATCCGTTTGCTGCTTGTAAGGCGTTTGCTAGCGGTGATGTTACGACAATTTCAGCGGGCGTGCCCGATAGGTCTGTTTGAGATGTTTGGGCTAGTAGTGTGAAGTCAATGTTGTGTGTGGGTTCGTAGACGAGGACGCTGCGAATGGAGAAATCTTCCATCGCTGTAGCTTTCTCGCCGCTAATTATATTCTCTGTCCACCCGCCTTGGTCTGTGAGCTGTGTGGCGACACGGAGTTTTAGTGTGTCTGATAGTGGAATGTCGGTTGTGCCGACCAGGGATGTTGATTCAAGTTCGAACTCGTAGGAGCTTGTAAGTTCAGCGCTGAATTCGTCGCTTGGTTTGCGGGGGATGACATTTATTGCGCCGGCGCTAGTGTTTTTCCCAAGTAAGGCTGCTTGTGTGCCTTTGATGACTTCAATTCGCTCCACATCGAAGAGGGCTGAAGTAAATTCTCTGCTTCTTGGCGCATAGACGCCATCCACAAATAGGCTGACTGAGCTTTCGAACAAAGATGTACCGGGTGATGAGCCTAATCCACGTATTGTTACTCCGGTTCTTGATTTTCCTGTGGGTGAGCGAACTAATTGTACGCCAGGTGCTAGGTCTTCAATTTGTAAAAGCGAGCCAACTCCTTTGCTTGCAAGAAGGTTGCCGTCAACAACGTTTATTGCGATTGGAATGTCTTGCGCACTTTCATTTCTTTTGGTGGCGGTGACGTAGACAGTTTCTAAGCGGGTATCGCTGCTTTCTTCGATAGTTGGCGATGTCTCCGTTGTGTGTGGTGCTTCTGGTGTGGTTTCCGTTTGTGCCATTGCCGCAGACATTCCTGATTGCGCTATGATGACTGCGAAAACGGATACCGTCGATGAAAGTATTTTAAAGTCCATTGTTTCCTCCCGAGAAACTTCTCCACACTTTGTGGTTGGTGTGTGGTTGTTCTGTTTTGTTGGGTTTTGTTTCCCCTTTCTCTAACTGTCCAAATTATGACGAAAAAGTCAATATATATTGTTGGTTTGGCTCGGTTATTCGCGATTTTGAGTGGGTTTTGTGAATTTTATATAATTAAAACAATAGATTATGGTAATTTTGAATTTTTTATTGATAAGTGCTTGTGGATGAATATAATCTTTATTTATAAAATACTTGTTTGAGGTGGTTGAGGGGAGGTAGGTTTGGTGCTTGCTGCAAGATCTGGCATAATGTGGTGTGTTGGGTCTTTGGCCTTTGTTGGTTTCGTGTGAGCAAGAAAGTAAAGCATTGAAAAAAAGAACGTTTTCTAAACGAGGAGAAACGCGGTCCGCTCTGGTGGCTGCGGGACATAGAATTTTCTCTAAATTCCCAGTTGATGCAGTGTCTATTGATGACATTGTCTTGGAGGCGGGGGTTTCTAAGGGGAGTTTTTACAACCATTTTCAAGAAAAAAGTGATGTTTTACATGCTGTTAGAGATGAGATTCGTGAAAAAATTATGGCCCGTGTAAATGAAGTCAATGATTGCGTTGAGGATCCGGCTGTTAGAGTTGCGCGGGCATTGAGTGTGTATTTTAGGTTTGTAATTGATGAGCCTCAGTATGTTTCGATTGTTCTCCAGTTGGATGCTCATAATAGCAACTCGATAACGACTCATGTGAATCGTGGCACGTTTGCTGATGCTAGAGCTGGGGTTTCTCAGGGGCGTTTTACTATCCCTTCAGCTCAAAGTGCAGCTGCTTTTATTGTTGGGGCAGGTTATGCGGGGATGGTGAATATGATTAATGACCAAAACGTCAGCTCCGTAACGTCTCTTGGACGTCATCTCATAATGATGGTTTTGCGAGGGTTGGGAATTGAGACAGAAGAAGCTTCCTCAATCTCGGCTGTCGCGATTGAGCAAATTGTAAGAGGTAAAAGTAATCGTGAGCAAAATAACACGGCGGACAGTCGTTAATGGAGCGGGGGCTGCTGTGATGGCATCAGCGGCGGGGGCAAAAGCTGGGGGAGCCGTAGTGCGTGGTATGATAGATGTTCATGCGCATTTTTTGCCACCAATTTACAAGGAAGTACTTGCTAGGGCTGGTTTGACAGCGCTGGATGGTGGCATGCCTATTCCTGAATGGTCCGAAGAGGCTGCATTGGGAGTTATGGATAGTGCAGGGATATCGGGCGCATTGCTTTCTGTATCGTCACCGTTTTTAACCTTTTTATCTTCATCGGAAGAAAAAAAGGTCTGCCGGCAGGTTAATATAGCTGGCGCTGACATTCGAACGCGACACCCGGATAGGTTTGGGGTGCTTTCAATATTGCCTCTTCAAGACATTCAAATGGCGAGAGAAGAGCTTGTGTTTTGTCTTGATGAGCTTGGGGTCGATGGAGTTGCGTTGCCCACAAATGTTGACGGTCTGTATCTGGGGAATAAGAAATTTGAGCCGTTGTTTTCAGTGTTGAATGAACGTGGCGTGACTTGTTTTGTGCATCCAACTTCTCCATGCTGTTTTGAAGCTTTCAATCTGGGTTTGCCGGCACCAATGTTGGAATTTCCGTTCGAGACAACGCGTACAATGGTTGATTTGGTGCTTTCAAGACGGCTCTCTCAATATCCAAATATTGAATTCATCGTCTCGCATGCGGGAGGCGTGCTGCCCTTTCTTTCTCAAAGGATAGCGGGAATTGGGCAGTTGCCCGCATTGGGTCAAAAGCAGATGTCGGCATTTGAAACTATGTCGGCAATGTCTAAGTTTAATTATGATTTGGCGCTTTCAGCAACTGGAGTGCAATTTTCTGCGCTAAAGTCGGTTGCTCCAGTCACTAATATACTCTTTGGGTCAGATTACCCCTTTACGCCAGAACCAATTGTTAAAATGTCAGCTGCCGCTATTGGTGAGCTTCCAATGTCGGCAGATGAAATGAGCATGGTGCGATATAGCAATGCTGCCCGCCTGTTTCCTAGGTTTGCGAAACGGTGTTGTCATTAGTATTTTAGGGGATTGTTTTTGAACGAACAATTTCTTCGGTCGCTTTGGTGGCGACGAGTAGTGAGTCTTGGGTGTTTAGCCCGATTGCTTTCATCATCAAAGTTAAGACCTCCTGAGTGATACCTACCGCTTCATTCTCGCTCTTTGCCTCTAGAATTCTCCGGATCATTGCTCCAGCTCCGCCCAAAATAAATAGAAGGGCGCTTTCTACATCCGAAAATTTGAAGCGGCCAGATATTAACCCTGAAGATAGGTCTGTTTCTAGGCCTTGATTGCGGAGATCTGAGGCTGGTGAGTTAAACCAATACCGAACAAGGAAGCCTATTCTATCTGGTGTGCTAATAGCTAATTGTGCGTACACTGCGATGCCGCGCGCGATCCTTTCGGCCGGATCTGTAGTGTGTGCGTTAGCTGCAGTAACTTTATTTTCTATGAGTTGAATTGAATCATGCCACACTTCTTTTATAAGCGCCTCTAAATCAAGGAAGTGATTGCTGAATGTTTGTTTGGAGACGCCCGCCTTTTGAATGATTAGGTCGATAGTTATGTTTTCGACCCCCTTTTGGCTAATGAGTTCTATTCCAATCGCTAGGAGCGTAGTGTGGTTTTTGACCCAACGTCGATCAGTTTTTACAAGCGGACGTGCTTCTGGGGATTCTGTTTGATGGGTGTCCATTGTTCTGATCCTTTAGTCGGGCATGATTCAGAACAGTTATATTATCAGTTGTATTCTGAAGGAATAGAGGGTTCTCTTCGGAAATGCCGCTGATTTTTTATTTAAACCTATTGAAGGTTCAGTCGCTCTATCCAGCTTGTTAGGATATCCACAAATCTTTGGGGGTCTGCTTCATGCATCGAGTGAAATGCATCGGGTGCATCGATTAGTTCAAAACTATTACCGGTTTTGAGTGCTATTTCCTTAATTTTTGATGCTTGAAAATCTGAGGTAGCTCCAATTAATAGGCCGGTTTGGGGGTCCTCGAACCGCATGTGGTGTGTGTATAGCATTGGTGTTTTTATGTCAGATAAAAGGGTGTGGTGTGGGCTGTTTAAGTTGAACTTTCCCTCTATAAATGCTCGTCCCCATTCTGGATCGTATTCTTTTAGGTGTTGAGGGGGCTGCTCAACTTGAGAGATCATTTTGTTGGCAGGGTGAGTGTCTTTAGCTTGTGCTGCCTTCAATCCTTCCCAGTTGTTTATGCTCCACTGATCTCCTAGAAATTTGCTCATCAGTGAAAAGATTGGGCCTGCCGCTTGTTGGATGGCATGGCCGTAAAGTGGAGCTTTTTCTGCGGTAAAAAAAGGTGCATCTTCACAGTGTATAGCCCGAATTTGGTTAGGCATGGCGTAGGCTGATAGCCACGCGGCTAGGAGGCCGCCAGATGAGTTGCCGCTGACGATCACTGGACGTTTAATTACGAGAGAAATGAAGCGTACAAGATCGTTACCCATGAGGTTCAATGAATAACGTCCCGGAGTTTGTGTGCTTTTGCCTTGGCCGCGTAGGTCTATCGCAAAAACCTGAAAATTTGACTCGAGTTTTTCTATAGCAGCCTCAAATCCCCACCATGATTCAGTTTGTCCAGGAATAAGGAGGAGTGCAGGGGAAACGTCTGCCCCTGCCACGATGTAATTCATTTTTATTTCGCCGAGATCTACAAGTTTTTCTTTGTATTTGTAGGGGGCGGTTTTGTTGTTTTGTATCATGTGGGTTTCCCTAGTTGTCAGGGTTAAAGTGGTCGGCGAGCATTAATCCGTTGTAGCCATGGGTGTTTGCTTGTGGGTCCAGTGGCAGCATGGTGGAATTCCAGTCTTCATATTGCTGCACGAGCCGCTGGTAGATTTCCGGGTGACTGATCTTGAGGTTGGCGCGTTCTTTGGGGTCGTTTGCAACATTAAAAAGATATGTGTTGTCTGCAATCTTTAGGTATTTCCAGTCGCCATCCCGGGTGGCTTGTTGGTCTAGATTGCTGTATCTGAAGTAAATTTGTCTTGTCGAAGTGCGCTCTGAAACGAGGGCTTCTGTTAAATCTATTCCATCTAATGGGAAATCTGGATGGGGTGCTGCTTGTCCTGCTTTTAGAAGAGTAGGCATAAGGTCCATGCTCATGCTGACTTGATCTGAAGTTGTGTTTGCTTTGGTGATACCTGGCCAACGAATGATAAGTGGTACGCGAAGTCCGCCTTCCAATAGTTCAGTTTTTATGCCGCTGAAGGGCCATGTGTCTGAGAAGCGTTCTCCGCCATTGTCTGATGTGAATACAATTAGCGTCTCTTCGGTAATGCCCAATTCATCGAGTTTGTTGAGTAAGCGTCCGATTTGGTTATCCATTGATGTAACCATGGCGGCATAGGTTTCCAGGCTTCCGCCATCAAGATGAAGTAGGCTGAACGGGCCGCCTTGTTTCAGTCTGTCGGATTCTGTTTTATCTTCTGGTCCTTCCCAAGGCCAATGCGGTGCAGTATAGTGTAGGCTCATGAAGAATGGTTCTTCATTTTCATTCATTTTTTCAATTAGCTCTATAGATTTTCCGCCAATTAATTTGGTGAGATATTCTGTTTCGTGAATTTCTACTTCACCGTCCCATAAGTCGTTTTGTTTTGCCATTGAATCGTGCGTGAAATAGTCTACAGAGCCGCCCCTCACACCCCAGAAGTGATCGTAACCGCTTTTGAGTGGTCCATATTTGGGGAGTGCACCTAGGTGCCACTTTCCCACAAGCGCGGTTTGATATCCGCTCTTTTTTAGTTGTCCTGGAAGGGTTGGGTGTGTCGTTGGTAGGCCAACATCCCGAAAAGTAAGAGGTTCTTCAAGTCCTACCGGTAGTCTGTATTGGTATCGTCCTGTGATGACGGATGTTCTAGTGGCTGAGCAGACGGGGGAGTTTGAGTAGGCTTGTGTAAATTTTACACCGGTATGAGCGAGGGAGTCTATCGCTGGGGTTTTGTATTCGCGGCGTCCATAGCAAGAAACATCAGCATATCCGAGGTCGTCGGCCATAATAAAGATAATGTTCGGGCGTTTCTTTTGCGCAATATTTGAGTGTGAAGCTGGGGAGGTGCCTAAAGTTGCTTCAATGGAAGTTGGGCTTGTGCCTGAGACGCAGCTTGAAAGTGCTAACGCGGAGGCTCCAAACATTAAGTGTCTACGGGTCATTTTTTTTGCGGAAGATTTTATCACAATAGTGTCCTCTTTTGCATTCGTCAAAATTATTCTAATCGTACATATTGAAATAAAATATCAAATAGGAGTCATTGTTGTAAATTGACGAGGTGTTGGATCGATGAGAGTGTTTAAGGCTGTCCTTTGTGGATTTTGGCTAGATCCAATAATTCCTGCTCAATGACCTTTTTTACTGACGGTCTTTCTTGGACGGCTTCAGAATGTCTTAGTATTGATGGATATGGATTAAGGTCTAAGCCGCCACTCTGTGCTGTTGTGTAGTTCCAGAAGAGGTACATATCTATGATTGACCATTTATCTCCGTACCAATATTTTGAGCTAGAGAAACGATCAGATAGCTGTTTTAGTATAGGCTTGTAGTATTCTTTTCCCAATGAGATGATGCCGTCTGTATCGCCTGATCTGTTGAATCTCATTGGCATGCGTATCATTCTAGTTATTGGGTGTATTGTTGATGAGCACCATATAATATCTTGTATTATATCATTTTTTCCAAATTTTTCTGATGCTGTTGGCAGTAGATTAGCTTTTGGAAAGTACTCATTTAGATGAAGCAAAATTGCTGCATTTTCAGTCAAGATATTATCATCAATACGCAAAGCGGGTACTTTGCCATGTGGGTTGATAGCTAAGTAATTTTTCCAATTTTCTTCGTCTAACCAATTAACGAGTTCAATGTCATATGGGTGCCCGGTCTCTTCCAAGGCGGTGAATGTGACGCGCGCGCAAGTGAGAGGAGTGTAGTACAGAGTGATGTTTGTCATTTTGTCCTCGTTGTCTTTTCTTGGGGCAATTATGAGCGTCTGTCTTATGGTGATAATGAACAATATTTATTCGTTCAAAATGTTTCTATTTTTGAAATACAGTACATAATGACTAAATAGTCAACTACGGAAGTGGTGATTAAGCGCTGATGTTTCGGCTTTAAATGGAGGCGTTGTTAGCCGTGATAATTGAGCATGTGTCGAAGGATTGGGTGATAGGAACGCCTAAATTATTGAAGCACACTATTTTGCAGGGCTTTGTAAAATTGCCAGTGAGCTTTCGTTGGGGGCAGACACGAGCTAAATGGAAAGGTTGCTTTAAGGGCTTCATCGATACGCTGCTGCATTTAAGTACCCATATAACATAGCGCATACCCAAAATTTGCATGCATAGGCTTTAATTCCTTCGCTATGCTTCTTTTAATGTTTGAAGCCTTGAAAAGCTTTGGTCATTCATAAAATGCAAGTTTATCGGAGGTTGGAATGTCATCACACTTGGTCAAATTGTCAAAATTTATCGTTGCGTTGCTTTTTGCAATGTCAGTCGGTGCAACGCAGACTGGGCTCACCGAAGAAATGAAAGATGACAATGTGATACCTGATAAATCTGATCATTGGTTTCTTGAAGAAGTTGGCGGAAAACAAATTCGAGTGGATGATCAGGTTTTAGACCTTCGCATTCAATATTTTATGCAGCAAGCACTTAATGTTGAGCCTGACGAAGAGGCTGGAGATGAATTAGAAAGCGATCCAAATACATCCCAAGGCCGTATTGCATTGAGGCAGATGTTTGATGAGCAATGGGTTGCGCAAACACGCGTTCCACCTGAATTGGCTTGGGTTCGTGATGTTTCTATTCCGTCACGTGATGGAAAGATGATTTCTGCACGGGCATATCACCCCGAGGGGAATAGCGAAAATCTGCCAGTTCTTGTCTATTATCACGGTGGAGGTTGGGTTTTTGGTAGCGTGGATGCCGTCGATCGCGCTGTCAAATGGATTGCCGACGAAGCCAATGTAATTGTGCTTTCTGTTGATTATAGACTTGCACCAGAAGCACCATATCCGGCAGCTTGGAATGATGCTGAAGATGCGTTTGTTTGGGCTGTCGAAAATGCTGAGAAATTAGGGGGGGATGCCTCGAAAATTTGTGTAGGTGGCGATAGTGCAGGAGGCAATCTTTCAATTGCAGTATCGACGCGGCAAATTAAAAAGGAGCAGAAATCACCTAGCTGTCAGTTGCTGTATTACCCCGGAGTCGATAATCGTGACATACCAACCATGCGTACAAACTATTTGTCTTCGCGCTTGTTTGGTGTTGGGTTTTGGCTAGATTATACATTTACTGAACTCGTATTGGCTATGACTTTCCCCGAGCAAGATCTTGCTTCACCTGAAATATCACCACTTTTTTCTACCAAAGATGACATGGCACAATTGCCTCCTACTATTATCGTTGCAGCTGGTTTCGATCCTTTGCGGGATTCTAACAGGGCGTATGCTGCAAAGCTGGAAGAGGCTGGCGTTGCTGTTAGCTATCGTGAGGTTCCAGCGTTAATTCATGGAATTATTAATCTAACATCTGTAACGCCGGTGGCGCACAAAGCTGCTTTAGATGTCGCTCGTGAGCTTGGGAGTCTTGCTCACCAATAAGGACTTAAACTCACCGCTTAACTAGTCTCTTTTATTTGCTGGTATGTTTATTCGGTAATAAGAGAGATTGGTTGAGCTAATTTTCGATTACCTATCGAGAGGTGTGGGGCATTGAAGTTATCTCTTTGATTAAATGAGGTTGAACGACATATTTGAATGACCACTATGGGCACGATCGCTTCTTAATCATTAATAATTTTTACGGCTGCACCGAAGCAGCAAGTCTAGTGATGGCTGTTTGGGCTTCATCCTCAGTTAGGCTGGCAAAACCAATTCTAAGTCCTGTAGATGCATCATCGCGAGTAACGAATGAACGAGAAGATGCAAGGGTAAGATTTTGGGATTTTGCGCGCGCTTCTAAAGCATCAAGGTCCGTTTTGATACGCAGCCAAAAAGCCAAACCACCTTCAGGAATTCTGAACTCTACTACATTTCCAAATTGGTTCCTCAGGGTTTGTGCAAAATTCTCGCGTCTTGTTGAGTATATTTTTTTTACTTTACGGGAATGCCTTTGTAGTTCGCCAGAATTGATAAGTTGGGCGACTGAATTTTCTGTCAGCGTATTTCCCATACCATCAGATAATGAAACTAAGTGGGCTAGAGCATCGATAACATTCTTGGGGGCTGCCACGTATCCAACACGTAAGCTTGGAAGCAGCAATTTCGAGAAAGAGCCAACATATATAACTTGATCTAAAGCGTATGATGCAATGGGAAGAAGTGGCTGGGACTCAAAGTGGAATTCATGATCGTAATCATCTTCTATGATAGCAAAGCCGTGTTGGCGCGCGAGTTCAATAAGCCTTAGACGACGATCGGGACGTAACGAGACCGTTGTGGGGAATTGGTGGTGGGGTGTTACAAATATTGCTTTTACGCGGTGGTTTTTACAGATGCTTTCTACTTCTTCTATATCCAAGCCATCTTCATCAATTCTCACAGAATGAATGGTGGCACCAAGCGCTTTAAAAGCTGCAATCGCGGGTTCGTATGTTAACGATTCTACGATGACTGTATCGCCTGCACGTAGGAGTGCCATACTGGCTAGAAAAATACCGTTTTGACTGCCACGAGTGGTGCAAATATTGTCGGCAGTAACGTTTAAACCGCGTTGAATTCTTAGCATTTCGGCTATGGCTGAACGAAGTTCATAAGTGCCGCGAGGATCACGGTATTGTAGGTTGTTTTCTTGTGAAGCTTTGTGAGTGGCTGAACGAAAAGCTCTGACCAATAATTCGGGTGGGAAGAGGCGGCCGTCTGGTGATCCTTCGTCGAGTTTTAAGCCAACTGTTGCTGGGAGAGCTAGTGGGCGTTGCGGTGGTCTAATATGTTCAAAATTCGCATGTATGATGTCTTGATTGCTAGAATGTGTGTGCCAAGAGTCCGCTTCTGCTTCTGGAAGTGCTCTCTGAACGCAAGTGCCTCGAGTTGCTTCACTAGATAGCCAGCCTTGAGCAATAAGATCTTCATATGCAAGTACGACGGTTTTGCGGTTGACGCCAAGTATTTGTGCTAATTCTCGGCTGCTTGGCAGAAACTCGCCGGGGGCTAATCGGCCTTTTTCGATATCATGAATAATTGCTTGGATAATTTGTATGTACAAGGGTTGCGATTTAGAACTCGCAACACGTTCGCTCAAACTAACTTTCCAAGTACGAATCATTGGACCCCTATAAATTTCAATATTGGGTTTTGTTTGTATACCAATATGTCTCTATCATCAAATTTATGACACATGAAAATGAGACTGCTGGATACGCAGACAAAGATATTCGAGATTTAATTGCCGCCTATCCTTTGGCATGGGTTTGTTCCATGGGTGGAAGTGAGGCTCGTTTATTGCCTTTGGTTGGTGTGTACGATGAAAATGACAAATTGGTAGAGCTAATTGGTCATCTCGTTCGTGAAAGTCCTCTGGCTTTGAAGTTTGTTGAGGATCCGCGCGTGAATATTTTGTTCACTGGTCCCCATAGTTATATATCGCCATCGCAGGCGGGACGTCGCAATTGGGGGCCAACTTGGAATTATGCTCAAATACAAATTCAAGCTGAAATTTCAGTGGAACCTGAATTAACGCCTGAGTCATTGGAAGTGTTGGTTGAGCATGTTGAAAAAGACATGGCACTTCCTTGGAGAATTGAAGAATTAGGCCCTCGATATGAAATGATGCTGCCTAAAATTATTGGTTTTCGAGTGAAAATCCAGCACACAAAGGCGATATTTAAATTGGGTCAAGACGAAAACCTTGAGACTTTAAAGTCAATACTTTCAACGCTTCCAAAGGGTGATCTGTTTGATTGGATGTGTCGTTTTAATCAGAAACGGTTGGAAGTTGAGGGTAAATAAGATGAAGAATGATCTTTGGCCAGTATTGATGGTTGGCTGTGGTCGCATGGGAGGAAGCATAGCTGCAGCGCTGACGAGTCATCGTCAAGTTTTTGCCTATGACCCCAAAAGTGATTTACCTTCTGATACTGTACATGTGACATCATTAGATGATCGTCGGTTGCCGCAGAAATTGATCATTGTTCTCGCTATAAAACCTCAGATTTTTGCAAAAATTGGTCAGGACTTTTCTATCTTGGCTGGTCCGGATCGGGTGTTTGTGTCTGTTATGGCGGGAATTGCACTTAAAGACTTGGAAAATACTTTGAGTGTAGGTGTGCCAATCGTGCGCGCAATGCCTAATACACCAGCTTCAATTCGTTTCGGAATGACCGCCGCGATTGCCTCGTCTTCGATTTTACCTGTCCAGCAAGAGGAAGTTACCAAGGTTTTTGAGACTATAGGTGAGTTAATATGGTTGGATAAAGAAAGTGATTTGGATATTGCAACAGCACTTTCTGGCAGCGGCCCGGCATATTTTTTTCGATTTGCCGAAGCGATGATTGAAGCCGGTCTTGAGCAAGGGATAGATAAAGCTATTGCAACCAAGCTCGTGAGACAAACAATGATAGGTGCTGCAAGGTTAGTCGAAACCGCAAACATTCCTTTGGATGTGCATAGGCAACAAGTGACAAGTCCTGGAGGCACGACAGCTGCTGGCTTGGACGTTTTGAATGATAGAAGCAGTATTGATTTGCTGCTTGGTAAGGTCGTCGAGGCTGCCGCCCAACGTTCTCGACAATTATCTATGATGGATTAGGGGTAAGAGAGGGGGAACCTAGGATCTGGACTTGTTTATGAATTGTCCTATTCTTGTTGGGTATGATGCCTTTTCGCTGTCATTTAGGAAGAATGTTCCTTTTAGGGTTGTGTGTTTTGGGTATCTGTTAACATCCTGTTCGAATTAAGAATATGTGATTGACCTTAACTTATGACCAATAGTGCACTTCAACTAATAAAATCTAAGTTAGCACCACCTAGCTGGATCGGTGGTCAAGTCGTTCGAGAAAAGCTGATAAAGCAGCTTGACGCTGTTTTTACGCATAGGTTAAGTTTGATCGTCGCCCCCGCTGGGTATGGCAAAACAAGCTTGTTATCCCAATGGTGGAATGTAGAGAGGAATAGAAAATCATGCTTCATTGCTTGGGTCACGCTAGAAGCTGAAGATGCAGATGTTGCAATGCTTGCGAGATATATTCAATCGGCGCTTCAAATAGCGCTATTGGATGATGCAGGTGATGCGGCCCACAAAAGTGGGTATAATAATATACCTCCTAGCTCTTCATTGTCCGCAGCTTTAAATTTGCTTGATCGGTTTGATCGCCCCGTTGTTATTGTTTTTGACGACTTGCACAGTGCTGGTGTGCCTGAAGTTGAACTGTTTTTGCGGAAATTTATAAAGTTAGCTCCCTCACATTGTCATTTTGTTTTTGCATCTCGAGATCAGCCTCGATTGGATCAAGCGACATTGGCCGCAGAAAACCAATTTTTTGAGTTGGGAATGGGGGAATTGAAGTTTTCAGAAGATGAGGCTGAAAAGCTTCTAATCCAAAATACTGTGCAAGGTATAGGTGATACAGATTTTCAAAAAATCTATAACCGAACTGAAGGTTGGCCTATTGCATTACAGCTGACGTTTTTGTCTTTGAAGCAAGGTGTGGATCTTTCTCAACTCGTAGACCGATTCAGCCAACCGACCGGAAATCTCGCTGAATATCTGTCCGAGCAAGTTTTATTGTCGTTGAGCCCAGAAGATGAAGAGATTGTCAGTCATACCGTCTTGCTGGATCATTTGACTGGCGAGGCGGTCAATTTTCTGTGTGACAGGCAAGATGGGTGGGATGTATTGGTGAGATTGGAAGGCAAAGGGGTGTTTTTAATGCCAGACTCCCCCAATCGTAATTCTTATCGGTATCATCAAGTCTTTAGAGATTATCTTCGCAGTCGATTGGAACGCAACCAATCAGAATTATATACAAAATTACATAAGAAGGCC
The DNA here is from genome assembly GCF_000023785.1 of Hirschia baltica ATCC 49814. Classification (NCBI taxonomy): domain Bacteria; kingdom Pseudomonadati; phylum Pseudomonadota; class Alphaproteobacteria; order Hyphomonadales; family Hyphomonadaceae; genus Hirschia; species Hirschia baltica. The sequence goes on along the minus strand of NC_012982.1, from coordinate 2,776,944 downwards.
GCGCGTTGGTATGGAGACCAAGGCCGAATTGGCCGAGCTGTCTCACATGCCATAAATGCGAATGATGAAAAGTTGATTGCCGCACTTGTTGATGAAGCTGGTGGGTGGCGTTTAATTCCAATTGGTCGAATTGATGTGTTGTCTCAAGCAATTGATCATATTTCCGATGAAATATTAGAAGAAAATCCTGGCCTCAAACTGGGGCAAATCTATCTAATGATCAAAGGTGGAGATCTAACTGGCGCGCGAGAATGTTATCAGGAATATACAACCAGAATAGAGGCAGAAATTCTTCCTACCGGTAAATGGAATGAAGTTAAACTCGTCGGAGATATTATTTCTGAGTATGAAAATAGACCAGTGACTCTGGATGATCTGATCGCACGAGAGGCTCTTATACCGAGTGTGAATTCTGACGATCACATTATGTTGGGGCACCTCAATGAAGCGCTGGGGGCACAATATCTCGATGGTGGTTGGTTAGAGCGGGCATTGGGACCAATTTTGGAAGCTCGCAGACATCATCAAGCATTAGGCTCATTGTATAGCGATCTATTTACGCAATTTTTAGAAGCTCGTGTTCGACGAGGTCAGGGCCGTTTAAATGAAGCGCTTCAAATTCTAAATGAAGCTAAGTTGAAAATTGAGAATAGTTTTGGTGCTCGTTCAGATCTTGCTGCAAATTGTGCATCATATTTAGGGGAACTGGCATACGATCAAGACTGCCTTGATGATGTTGATGAGTTGTTGGAATGGGCGCTTCCGCATATGGAAGAATCTGATGGGTGGTTTGAGGTTTATACAGCCGCATACTTCACGTCTGCCCGCAGGTTTGCTGCCAAAGGTTCGTTGCGGGAAAGCAAAATTATTCTTGAAGAAGCCAAAAGTTTGGCGCGACGTCGCGGTTTATTACAACTCGAAATAACCTCAGAATTGTGTTGGTTCGATATTGAGTTGAATTATGATACCAGCACGACTGATTTTACGGAAAAAGCAAATGCTTTAAAAGTGATCACTTATGCGGCTGAAATGAAAGAGCGTTCACCCCATTATCGTCAGGTGGCAATCATTGCATCGATGTGTTTGGTGAAAATGCAACTGCTAAGCGGCGATGCAAAAGGGGCCCTAGAAACATTGGAGCCTTTGCGGACATTTGCACGTGAGCATGGGGTGGGAAGGCTGTTAATTGAAGTAGATATATTGACAAGTGCCGCCCTTGAAAAAATGGATGATTCAATGGCGGCGTTGAAGTGTTTAGATGAAGCCGTAAACATGTCTATATTTCAAAATATTATAAGACCGTTTGTCGATCTCTCAAGATTTTATGATTTGTCTGCCGAGCATAGATTTGAAATAGGTGAGCAATCGGATCGATTTAAGAAGCAATTTCTTCAAACAGTCAGTAAAGCATTATCTCAACGTCGCCGCCGGGATGATGCTGAAGGTGCGTTGACTTCTGGGGAATTGGAGATTCTTAACTATTTGAACAACGGATTATCGAATAAAGAGATTGCAAGATTGACGAGTATCTCTCCCAACACCGTGAAATTTCGTCTTAAATCGGTATTCAAAAAGCTGGATGTAAGCAAAAGGCGTGACGCGGTCATGATCGCGAGAGAAAAAGGTTTGGTTGAAGTTCAAGAAAGTTCATGATTATTAGGAAACTGTATCGAATAAGCTTGTTTTTTATGCGATAGTGATCGTATATTGTGCATGTGTTAGTGTTACTTTTGCTTCACCCATAATATCTTTGCGGCTACCCAAATCGGGTCGGAATTGCCCATTTTTGCCATAGCGCTCCCTTCATTAAATATGCCTAGATCGTAGTCTCAACGAGCGACATAAGGGGAAATCATGCGCAGTATAAAAACAGAAAAATTAGAGCTCAGAAAAAGAGTACCTAAAACAAGAGAAGTCTTAATGGCATCTATTTGTAGTATTGTCTTTTCTGCAGGACAGGTAGCGATTGCTCAAGATGATACTACAGAGGAGGTTGGGGGGGCAGGTGGTTCAGTCATGGACACGGTTATTGTTACCAGTGTCGGTACTAAAACTGATGCAGATATATTTGAAATTCCTCAATCCGTAAGTACTGTGGATTCTGAGACATTTTTAGATCAAGGTGCTGTTAATTTTCAAGATATTTTTCGTTACAGTGTCGGGGTGCAATCTGAAACAGAAGGCGTAGATACGCGTGGTGATTTCTTCAATGCGCGTGGGTTCGGCACGCAGCAATTTCTAGACGGTCTAAGTCGCATGCCTGATTTTGTCTATGGCGCGCGAATGGAAGTTTTCACCATAGACAAAGCTGAAATTCTACGTGGGCCTTCTGGTGTGTTGTATGGTAGTGGTGCGCCGGGTGGTATTTTTAACGCTGTTAGTAAAACACCAAATTTCGACTTCGGTGGAGAAGTTGGCGTTAGCGTCGGTAATTTTGAACGCAAAGAAATTCGAGCTGATGTCGGTGGTGGAATTACAGACACCATAGCTGCTCGAATAGTCGGGGTTGCGCGTGATGGTGAATTGCAGGTGCCGGGGCAGGATGATGATCGGGTTGTTGTTATGCCATCCATCACTTGGCAACCAACGGATTCAACCGATATTACGTTTCTAACTCTGTATCAGAAAGATGATTTAGGTACGCAAACCTATCTTCCATTGGCGCGAACGGATGCGGCTCCAGAGGGTAAAAAGTTACCAATTGACTTCTTCATTGGAGAAGAAGGCTTTAACCATATGGATATGGAACATAAGTCTGCAACGCTAATGATAAATCATGAGTTTTCAGATACAATCTCAATTAGTAACAGTACGCGTATATATACTCAGGAAACTGATTATGCCGAAGTGTACGGGTATGGTGCTTTGGGGGGCGTGAACCAATCTGAATTTACACGCTATTATTATACGTTGGATGAGACCTATCAAGTTTTCAACACAGATACCCATGCAAGTTTTGAGTTGAGCACAGGTCCATTTGTTCATAACATTCTGGTTGGGGTAGATTATCAATCCTTTGAGCAGGATCGCGCGGAAGGATATGGGGCAGGACCAGCTGCTCTTGATCTTGATAATCCAGTTTACGGGATTCCTTTTGATACAGCGATTGCAAACGCATATGACACTCTGAGTACCCAAACTGGTTTATACATTCAGGACCAAATTGATTATGGTGAGCGTGCGTCTCTTGTGTTTGCCGTTCGCCGTGATCACTCAACCTCAAAAATTAGCGGCGTAAGTGAAGACCCTAAAAATGCAACTACTATTAAGGTCGGTGGGATTGTCGATATTGGGTTTGGAATGTCGCCATATGTTAGTTATGCTGAAGGGTTCCAGCCGACTTTTGGTGGAGATTTTTATGGAAACCCATATGAGCCTCAGGAATCTAGTCAATATGAAGCTGGACTGAAATGGCAAGTAAACCACAACTCGCTTGTGACTCTTGCTTACTTTGATATTGAAGAAACAAACTTCCTTGTACAAGATCCAAATGAGATTCAAAACTTCCTACAATCGGGTAAAATTGGATCTAAAGGATTTGAGCTAGAAGGTTCCACAACCTTGTTTGATAGCTTTGATATTACAGCTGCATATGCATACACAGATGCTGAAGTGCTTGTTGCAACGGATGGTACTCAAGGTTTGGATGTTCCAAACATTCCAAAACACCTTGCGTCGATTTGGGGCGTGCAAACATTTAGTTTTGATGATTGGTCATTGCGAGTTGGCGGTGGTATTCGCCATACTGGTGAGAAGACAGACACATACAACATTTATGAGACTGAGGGTGTTACTCTTGTGGATGGGATTATCGAAGCGGCGTACGATGATTGGAGTCTGTCTGTAAACATAAACAACCTATTGGACAAAGAATATTATGCATATTGTGGCATATATGCAGATCCTTTGGGAACTTGTTACCCGGGTATGACGCGTCGTGTAACGGCGACAGTCAGTCGTAAATTTTAAATAGAGATTTAACAAAAGTGTTGCCGAATTCACAGTAACATAATTGTCAAATGTTAGCTTTATTAAACAGCACTACCTTGGTTCGGTAGTGCTGTTTTTGTTGTTTTAAAGTAATGATAGACAATGCTGTGCTTGTTTCAAATGAGGGGCATCTAGCATTTGCCCATCAAGTTGAATTGCTCCGCTACATTTGTTGTTTGAGAAAGCATCGATTACCTTGCGCGCATAGGCTATTTCAATTTCTGATGGTGTATAAGCTTTGTTGATGATGTCAGTTTGTGAAGGATGAATAGCCATCATTCCTTTGAAGCCATCTTGGTATCCACGAGTGGCGTATTTCATGAGACCGGTCTGGTTTTTGATATCTGGAAATACTGTGTCTATCGCTAAAACATTTGCAGCATGAGCAGCAAAGAGGCTTAAATTTCTAACGAACTCATATGGGGAGGTATAGCTTCCATCTGGATCTCTGGAGGCCGAAGCGCCTATTGCAGCAGGTAAGTCTTCTGCACCCCAAGTTATACCGCATAAATGCTCCGAGACATGTCGCAAGCTTCCTATCTCAAATATTGATACAGGTGTTTCAGTTGCTATTGGAAGTATTGGAACGGTTTGGGAGCTCATCATTTTTACTAGATCGAGAACGTTTGAAGCGCCTTCACATTTAGGAAGGATTATTCCATCAGGTTGATGATCTAAGATTGCCAAAAGATCATTGTCTATAAATTTGCTTTTTAGCGGGTTGATACGAATAAATATGGGCTTAGCGCGTGGTTCTGATAAGCAGTTTGAAACTGCATCCCGTGCACAACCTTTTTTATCGCTCGTAACGGAGTCTTCTAGATCTAAAATGACGGCATCTGTTGAGCTGTTGATAGCTTTCTTGAAGCGTTCTGGTCTGTCGCCAGGAACAAATAATAATGATCTAAGTTTCATTTTGGTTTTGCTTTGATAAGTGCAGTTCTCAAACAAGAGCATACGATTTGGTTTCGTTGATTGTGCATATGATGCTTGAACGAAACGATGCCGCAATTGGGGCGTGATTTGCTGGGCCTTGTGTCGACGACTTTGGTTGTGCAGCGTAGCGTATCACCTATGAATACAGGGCTGGGCATCACGACTTTATCATAACCTAAATTGGCGACTAACGTGCCTAAGGTCGTATCGGAAACTGAGATTCCGATCATCAACCCAAATGTAAAAATTCCATTCACAACGATTTGACCAAATTCGCTGTTCTCTGCGTATTCGGTATCCAAATGGAGAGGCTGAGGATTGTGAGTGAGAGTTGTAATCAAGACATTGTCAGTTTCCGTCACCGTGCGATGGAGTTCATGATTTATCTCTTGGCCTATTAGCCATTCGTCGAAGTATCGTCCTGCCAATTGAGTTCACTTTACTTGAGTTAAAATTCAACATATAAGACTAAAAAAACATATATAAGAATTTTAATCAATCTTCAGAGGCGTAGAAGGGCTGCATTTCCGCTCTATTTCTTTGTGTGTATTGAATGGGGAGGAATAAAATGCTGGAAAGAAAAGATCCAAGAATTGAGATAGCAAATAGGCCAATGAGCCGTTTGCAGATATTTGTTATCTTTTTATGTATTGCCTTGAATGCCATGGACGGTTTTGACGTGCTGGCAATAAGTTTTGCTGCGCCTGGAATTGCCGATGAGTGGGGAATAAACAAAACCGTTTTGGGGATTGTCCTGTCTATGGAGCTTATTGGCATGGCCATAGGTTCAATAGTTTTAGGTAATATCGCTGACAAATTGGGGCGTCGGCCTGTCATTTTAGTTTGCTTATTAATGATGGCGATTGGAATGTTCCTGTCAGCCGCAGCAAATAGTGTGTTGTTTCTTTCAATCGTGCGTTTGGTGACCGGTTTTGGAATTGGAGGAATGCTGTCATCGACAAGTGCAATGGTGGCGGAATATTCAAACGAAAAACGACGTAGTTTAGCAACGATATTGAATATTGCTGGATATGCGATGGGAGCAATCATTGGCGGTGTTATTGCTACAAAATTGTTGGCAATTAGCGGTGATTGGAGATCCGTTTTTATATTTGGTGGGGCTGTTACCGCTGTTTTATTGCCGGTGGTTGCTTTGTTTTTACCTGAGTCTATTCATTCACAGTTGGCGCGCCGACCACCAAATACACTTGCCAAGATTAACAAAACTTTGGTTCGGATGAAATGGAAACCTGTAGAGGATTTGGTTGAACCAGACCCTCGAATTGATCGCCCTTCAATACTTGCACTCTTTTCTAAGCGCTACATTGTTGTGACCTGTACTCTAACCGTCGCTTATTTTGCACAAATAATGGCATTTTATTTTATTCAGAAATGGACGCCTAAAATTGTTGTAGATTTAGGGTTTGATCCAGCATCAGCAGGTCAGGTTCTGGTGTTTGCGAATGTTGGTTCGTTGACTGGAGCAATTGTACTTGGATTAATTTCTTCCAAAGTGAACCTTAAATTTGCAGTTATTGTTTCGATGATCTCTGCATTTGTCTGCTTTGGTTTGTTTGGTATGGGACATTCCAGTTTGATGGGGCTGTCAATTTTTGCAGCAGCGACAGTATGTTTTACGAATGCTGGAGTTGTTGGAATGTACCCTATATTAGCTCAATCATTTCCAGCATCTTTAAGGGCAAGCGGTACTGGGTTTGTTATCGGGTTGGGCCGAGGTGGAGCAGCTCTGGGACCCATTATTGCTGGAAGTTTATTTCAAGCAGGCAACTCACTTCAAGTCGTTTCCTTGGTTATGGGAAGTGGGGCATTGCTGGCAGCACTTATGATATTCACTTTGTTTCGACGAAAGCCAGAAAATTAAAATGCTCCAGCATGAATTTTCTGATGCTGTCTAAATATTTTGGACCCAGTGCTTAATGTGAATTGGATGTTTCATTGAAATTGTTTTGTTCGATTATCCGTATCTAATTTTCTTGGAGAAATTAAATGAATTCCATTAGTCGAAAACAATTTTTGATGGGAGCTGCGGCGTTTACTAGTGGATGTGCAGCGTTGAATCAAACTGGATCAAGTAAAAGGCGGTTAAGTGAACGGCCTGTAGAAAAAGCTTTTGTAAACGCACGTATTTGGACTGGACAGTCGACCCAACCATATAGCGATGCCATTGGTGTCACAGGAGGTAAAATCACCGTGTTAGGTCGCGACGCGGTGGATGCTTTATCTAGCCCCAAAACGCAAATTGTGGATTTAGAAGGGGCATTTTTAACGCCCGGCCTTATCGATAGTCATGTTCACTTTTCGATGGCTTCTTTATTGTTGGGTCAACCATCTTTACGCAGCGCCGGGACAAAAGATGATTTCATTCAAATGATCTCAAATGCAGCAAATCAAATGCAGGGACAGCAATGGTTGCAAGGCGGGTATTGGGACAATGACGCTTGGGGAGGTGAAATGCCTCATCGTGATTGGATCGACGCGGTGACGTCAAATATTCCAGTCGCTGTCGTGCGTTACGATTTGCACATGGTGCTTTTGAATTCCTACGCTATGGCCATTTTGGGGATACATGAAGATATCGCACACATTGAGGGTGGTATTATTGAACGAGACACAAAGGGTAGATTAACTGGAATATTTAAAGATGAAGCCAAAGAATACGTTGTTGGATTGATCCCTCAGCCTACTGATCAAGTTGTAGATGCGGCAAACAAACGAGGTATGAATCTGGCAGTAAGCAAAGGTATCACTCAAGTTTACGAGACAGGTATAGATTGGCAGTCATTTCATTCCACCCGACGAATGCGCAATTCTGGAGATATGCTTCTCAGATTTTACTCTATGGTTCCATTAAAGGATTGGGAGGTGTTGGCAGCGATTATTAGAGATGAAGGTTATGGCGATGATTGGGTGAGATGGGGTGGTTGCAAAGCGCTCATGGATGGCTCATTGGGATCTCGAACCGCTCTATTTGAAAATCCCTATTTAGATGATCCTTCCACATCAGGAATTTTGACGAATGACCCTGACAATTTATTTGAGATGATGCAGGGCGCAGATGCAGCAGGTTTGCAATTGGCGATACATGCAATTGGAGACAGGGCAAATAATATTGTTTTGGATCTGATGAAGCAGTTGGTTTCTGTTAACGGGGCTCGTGATAGAAGAATGCGCATAGAGCATGCACAGCATCTGCAAACGGAGGCGATACTGCGTTTTGTTGATCAAGATATTATAGCATCTATGCAGCCATACCATGCAATTGATGATGGTCGATGGGCTGTGAACCGTATTGGACCTCAACGTTTAAATGGGACTTATGCTTTCCATTCACTTGTTGATGTTGGTACACATGTTGCCTTTGGGTCAGACTGGCCTGTCGCGCCTCTCGATCCCCTAGAAGGAATACATGCAGCGGTTCTTCGTCAAACTCTTGATGGGAAAAATCCTGATGGTTGGTATCCAGAGCAGAGAGTTAATGTAGAAACGGCCTTGAAAGGTTATACCTATGAGGCGGCTTATGCAGGTAATTGCGAACAGAAAATGGGAACATTAGCTCCGGATTTTTCGGCAGATTTTGTTGTTTGGGATCAGGATATCACTAGAATTAACCCAGAAAAAATTAGAGATACGAATGTTCTGAGAACCATCATTGCAGGTCGACAAGTCTTTTCTCTGTGAGTTTGATCTATTGTGTCTTGGAAGATGTTGGGGAGAGGGGAGTATTGAAAAGATTGATAGCAATATTACTCATCGCCTCGACACCTACATCAATAGCGTTTGGGTCTGTAATGAAATGTGGAGAGTGAAGGGAGGGGAGTGATTTCTCTTCTACTATTGATGATGAATATGCTTCCTCTGGAACAGCGCCAAGCCATAATAGTAAAGATGGTATGCCCTCTCCGAGTAATCTATATCTCGAAAAATCTTCCCCGCTCATAACAGGTTGGACTTCAGTGATAGATTCACTGCCAAAAGTGGTTTTTAATGTTTTAAGGGCTTGTTGCGTCAAGGCTGAATTGTTGACGACAGCTGGAGAAAATATCGGAGCAATGTTTATTTCAGGTGCTGGGGCACCAAAACTTTTCGCTTGTCCTTCTGCAATTCTAACAATGCCATCAAGCAGCTGTTTTCTGGTTTCTTCATCATAAGTGCGAACAGTCAATAATAGCTTTGCACTATCTGAAATTATATTGTGTTTCGTGCCAGAAGTAAGCGAACCAACGGTTACAACCCCTGACTTTCTTGGGTCTATGGTTCTCGATACGAGCGTCTGTAAAGCGGTTACAATGTGAGCAGCTATTACAATGGGGTCTTTTGTTTTGTGCGGATAGGCACCATGACCGCCAATTCCATTCACTGTGATATCTACAGAATTGATGCTTGCCATAGCGGGGCCGTCTACATAGCCAATTGTTCCAACAGGTAAGGAGTCAGAAACGTGGAAAGCTAGATTATAATTGGGTAGATTTTCTAGTTCGAAAGCGTCATCTTCTATCATTGATAGGGCACCGAGGCCGTATTCTTCTGCCGGTTGAGCAAGCATTATGAGAGTGCCGGACCATTCATCTTTGCGTGCCATCAGCTCTCTAGCTGTTCCTACCCAACTCGCCATGTGAATGTCATGGCCGCATGCATGCATAATGGGAGTGTTTTCATTGCTGTTGGTAGGGGTTGTTTGAACAGATGCATAAGCAAGTCCTGTTTGTTCTTTTACGGGAAGGGCATCCATATCAGTGCGTATCAGGATTACTGGACCTTCACCATTTTCGAATGTCCCAATGATTCCATACCCAGCCATTGATTTCGTAGAGCTTCTGAGGATGGTATCCAGTTCCTGTTTGACCCAATTATCTCCAATATTGTCTCGTATATCGAAGCCTAGTATCGACAGCTCTGATTTCAACAATGATGAAGTATTGAATTCTTGAAAAGATAGTTCGGGGTTTTGATGGAGCCATTTATATAGTTCGTGTAAATTTTGGCCCGGGTCAAAGCTGTCTTCTTCCGCTGTTGCTGGTAGAATTGAAAGTAACAATGCGAACACAAGAGATGATAAACAATACGGTCTCATTATGATTTCCTGTCCCCTATTGATCGACAGGAAAGGAGCCATACACGACCTTTCCCTTGAATACAGTCGTCAGTACTTTAGTGTCGGAAATGTCATTTTCAGGTATTTCAAATATGTTTTGGTCTGCAATAATTAGATCTGCACTTTTACCAATTGCAATCGAACCTGTTTCTGATTCTCTATGTGTAATGTAGGCAACATTTAATGTATATGCTTTTACTGCATCCTCTAACGTGATGGCTTCGCTAGTATTTAAAGCTTGCGCATCAGGTTCATCTATTGGTTTGCGGGTGACTGCTACCTCTAAACCATAGAATGGATTGGCTGGTGCGACAGACCAGTCTGAGCCGTAGTTTATTTTTCCGCCAGATTGAAGAATGCTGTTGACTGGGTAAACATACTTCATTCGTTCAGCGCCCATTTGTAGGGCCGTGAGTTTCATATATGGATCATTTGTCGCCCAAAGGGGTTGGAAATTAGCTGATACATTCAACTCTGCAAACCTCGGATGGTCTATTGGGGCGACGAAATTTAAGTGTGTTAAAAAATGGCGGTTATCGTTTGCGCCATTCTCTTTCTTTGCTTGTTCAAAAGCATTGAGTGCTTCGTGAACTGCACGGTCTCCAATTGAATGGACGTAAGTCTGATATCCGTCTCTATCTAGTTTGGTAATTAGAGGTTTGAGAGTTTCGATTGGAATATGCAACTCACCGTGATTGTGAGCTGTTCCTTCGTATGCTTCCAGCACAGCAGCTGTTTTTTGTACGATGACGCCATCTGTATAGAGCTTGATGGCATTGGCGTTGAAGCCGGAAGATATCGCACGTTCAGAAATATCATATAATTTGCCGAGCTGATCGATGGAGCGTTCGTTATTATATTTGGCGGCGATTGAAATATGACTTGTTAATTTTCCTGATGCTTGGAGGCTTTCATAAGCGTCTAGGGTGGGGCTATCTCCATTTTCCAGTACATCAATACCAGCGTCAAACCAGTTCGTGATCCCCAAGCTATTAAAGAGTTTTAAGGTGTAACTAATAGCATTTTCGATGTCATTACTGGTTGGTTCTGGAATATGGATATTGATCAATTCCATGGCAGATTCTTGAAAACCTCCGATGGGTTCACCAGTGTCTGGATCGCGGTCAATTCTTCCTTTGGGTGGATCTGGAGTATCTTTGGTTATGTTAGCTAATTCTAACATTGCAGAATTGACCCATAAACTATGGCCACCAGTTGATCTCATGACAATGGGGCGAGTAGAGGATATGCTGTCTAACAAGCTCTTTTCTGGAATACCGTTGGGAGGGAAGAGACCAGGAAGCCAACCTTGTCCATATACAACGCCGTCGTCAGGTGCTTCATCCACGCATTGTTGGATAATTTCAAGGTAAGTCGCAATGCTCTCGCTTTGGTGAAGCGAGCACCTAGAGTAACTCAAGCCCCCATATACAGGGTGAACATGTGCATCTCCAAAGGAGGGCATCATGAATTTACCTTTTAAGTCAACAACTTTGGTGTCGTCACCAATCCAGTTATTGCTTTGGGTGGTATTTCCTAAAGCAATGATTTTTCCATCCTTGACGCCAAGAGCTTCAACCCATGGGCTTGTTGCTTCAACGGTATAAATTTGGCCATTTTGAAAAACTAAATCAGCACTTGAGGTCGGAGGTGTCGGACTGCAACTTGAAAATGCGAAACCGGCTAGAAGCGCACAGAAACTAAATTGCAAACATTTGGCGTTGAGGCTCATGATATCGGGTTTCTCTTTTAAATGCTTTTGCATCACGCACGTGATCTGCGTGTTCTGAAAATAGAAGGTTTAGATAATCACTATTCCTTGTCCGAGGCCAAAATAAAATTGGGCAGATAATCAGCTTTTTGGGTAGTGTGAAATCTCGAACCGATAGCTCAACTCTCTTTTCTCTGTGTAGAGAATTAGTGTGCAATGTTTCAGTGTCCTGCTGATATTTTGCAATGGTTTTGTTGGGGTTTAGGTTAATTGCGGTGGATTTTTACATTTACCCGTTTGTTAGTTTTTGTACCCAATATATCGGTCGCTGAACTGCTTCATCTCAAATAACGTAAACCTCTTTAGTTGTGATCAGATGTTTAGATCGCATGAAATGGGGATATGGCTTCGTGATCAGATTAGGTGTTGATGTTGGAGGAACGAATACTGATGCCGTTCTTATGGATGGTAAACGAGTTATCGCAACTCAGAAGTGTTCTACCACGTCAGATGTGAGTTCAGGCATTGTGTCTGCAATTCGTGCTGTCCTCGAAATTGCAAAAATGAAAACTGATAATATCGCTTGTGTGATGATTGGTACGACGCAGTTTACCAATGCTTTGGTTGAACGCAGGCATTTGCAAAAGGTTGGTGTTATCAGGCTTTCTGCGCCTGCTGGCAAAGCTATTCCGGCAATGATGGATTGGCCGAAAGATCTACAAGAGTGCATCGGTGATGCTGTGTATTGCGTGCCCGGTGGGTATGAATTTGATGGGCGCGAGATTTCATCATTGGATGAAGAGGCAGTTAGCAAGGCGGCTATCGAGATCGCTAAACTTGGGATTCAAAATTTTGCTGTTACGGGGGTTTTTTCTCCACTTAACCAAGAGATGGAGATACAAGCGCAGCAATTGATCGAAGCACAAGTTCCTGGTGCGCGTGTGACTTTGTCTAGTGATGTTGGACGTGTCGGATTTTTAGAGCGCGAGAATGCAGCAATATTGAATGCTACTCTGTCGGGGTTAGCGATTAAAGTTGTGAATTCGTTTCAGGATGCGCTCGATAACCTTAAGATCAATGCACCATTATTCATAAGTCAAAATGATGGAACTCTTATTTCAGCTGATGAAGCAGTTCGCTATCCTGTAATGACAATTGGGTCTGGCCCTACAAACAGTATGAGAGGGGCAGCGTATCTTACCGGTGTGAGTGATGCCATTGTCATTGATGTTGGTGGAACCACTTCAGATATTGGCGTTTTGATAAATGGTTTTCCTCGTGAATCTTCTTTGCATGTAGATATCGGCGGTGTGAGAACGAATTTTCGTATGCCTGACGCGCTTGCTATCGGATTGGGCGGCGGGACTAAAATTACCATTGATAGCGTTAGTTCAAATGGATTGAGTCCCTCGTTTCCTTCGATTGGTGTAGGGCCGGAATCTGTAGGTTACAATCTTGAAGCTAAGGCATTGGTTTTTGGTGGGGATACACTGACTTCTAGTGATGTTGCAGTGGCTTCGGGAAGAATAAATATGGGAAATGCTGCCAATGTTTCTTCGTTGGGTGAGGCAGAAATAAAGGCGGTTCTAGATCGTTTTCGTGTAATCTATGAAGAAGGAATAGATCGCATGAAAACATCAATTGATGACGCGATTGTTATCGTTGTGGGCGGAGGCAGTTTTTTAGTCCCCGATACAATGAAAGGAATAAGCAAAGTTGTTAGACCAGAGCATTCTTCCGTTGCGAATGCCGTGGGAGCAGCGATCGCGCAAGTTGGTGTGTTGATTGATCGGGTGGTGTTGTATGAAAAGACATCGCGGAGTGAAGCGATAGAAGAGTCAAAGCGTCAAGCGATAGAGCAGATTGAAGTATTGGGCGGGGACTTAGAAACCTTGCAATTTGTTGATATTGAAGAAGTATCTTTGAGCTATCTTCCTGGGCGGTCCACAAAGCTGCGAGTGAAAGCTGTTGCATCTCTGAAAATGAAACAAGAAACATTTAGGAGTGTTCGCAATGTTGCTTACTGAAATTTCGATAGATGATTTGGCAGTTGGTGCTGCTTTTTTGGGGGCCGGAGGTGGCGGAGATCCCTATCATACAATGTTGTTAGCAAAAGCTGCTCTTACAAATAATGACATCAATATTATAAGTGTACATGATTTAGCAGATGATGCGCTGATCGCTCCATGTGGATGGATCGGAGCACCAACCGTTTCGGTAGAAAAATTACCAAATGGACAAGAGGCACAATCAGGTCTGATTAGATTTGAAAAAATTATGAACCGCACTGTTGATGCTGTTTTACCCATTGAAATAGGTGGAGCCAATGGACTAGCGGCTTTGGTTGCTGCTGCTCAACACGGTGTTCCAGTGGTTGATGCAGACGGAATGGGACGCGCATTTCCTGAATCTCAAATGGCTATTTTTAACATTCGTGGGTTAAACGCATGCCCAGCTATCATTTCAGATGCATCTGGAAATGTCGTCACATTAGAAAGTGATGATAACCTCGCTCATGAACGTTTGGCGCGAGCAGTTTCAGTATCTATGGGTGGTATCGCACATATGGTGGAATACCCTTTGACTGGTAAAGAAGCTAAAGCTCACGCAGTTCATGGTACCATTTCGGCGGCTATTGCCATTGGTAAATCAATTCGTCTAGCTCGAGAGGCGGGTCAAGATATGTTTGCGGCGATGTTTGAGGCTTTACGTTCCTCAAATGTATATTCTGATGCTGGCATTTTGTTCGATGGTAAAATTGTCGATTTAGAATGCGAGACAAAACAAGGCTTTTCCATCGGGCGAATAGTTATCGGGGCTTTTGATGGCAAGGATGAAATGGAGATTGTTTTCCAGAATGAGAATCTTTCAGCTCGCTGTAATGGGCAATTGCGTGCCTGCACACCAGATATAATTACCATTATGGATAGGGAAACAGCGGATGTTATCACAACTGAACGCCTAAAATATGGTCAAAGAATTCGAGTTGTTGGTGCTGCTGCTCCAAAAATATTGAGAGATACTAAGGCTTTGCCGATAATTGGCCCCTCTGCATTTGGGATGGATGATGCATATCAACCCATCGAAATACTAAACGGTTGGAGCATATAGTATGAGTGGTTCTCCTGTAGAAGCATATTCAAATTCACCTCTGCCTGAGAGCCTAACTATAAATGGTTGGCGAGTGGGATTAATTGTAGCGAGTTTCGCTATATCTCTGCCAAGTTTTTTAAATGGAGCACAAATATCTTTGGCTCTAGGCTTGAAAGAAGCCCTTCTTGTGGCGGCACTCTCCGGTGTGATTTTATGTGTGGGCGGATGCTTTACTTCTGTAGTGAGTGTCAGATCTAGACTGACGACGTATACATTGATTCAGCGGTCCTTTGGAACTGGTGGATCAGCTTTGGTCAACCTTGTTCTTGCTATCATTCATTTTGGCTGGTTTGGAGTGAATATTTCCTTTTTCGGAGATGCTCTCGTTGCGGCGACCCAAGAAATTTACGGTATTGAAGGCGATTTCAGGATATTTGTCATCATAGGTAGTGCTTTAATTTCGATATCGACAATTTTTGGATTTAAGACACTTGATCGTCTTGCTTTGATCGCTGTTCCTCTACTCGGTTGTGTGCTGGTTGGGGTATGTATTATGTCGATAAATCAAAATGGAATTGTATTGAAAGCCTCAGAAAATCCACCCGTTCCAATGAGTTTTGGGATTGCATTATCAGCTCTTGTAGGGGGTAATTTATTGGCTGTTGCGGCTATGCCTGATTTGTCCCGCTATGTTCGGACAGCAAAGCAGTCTGTTGGGGCTATGGTTTTGTCGTTCCCAGTAGCAAGTGTGCTGATGATGCTTGCGACTGCCATTCCTGCCATAGCGATGCGCGAAACTGATATTATGAAAATGATTGTAAGTTTTGGTTTTGGTTTGCCGGCTCTAGCTTTGCTTATTCTATCTACTTGGACGGTAAATTCACTGAATTTGTATTCAGCTAGTTTATCCTTGACGACGACTTTCCCTAAAATCCAGCCCTGGATATTCACCTTGGTTGGGGGAGCGATTGGGTGTGTTCTAGCGCTCGCTGGTTTGATAAACTCATTCGTTCCATTTCTGTTAGCATTGGGCTTTATTATCCCTCCAATTGCTGCAATTTATGTGATCGATGGAATGCGGTTGTTCAAAGATGCTGACTCAGTCGCTTCGCTTCGCAATCTTCCATTATTTCGCTGGCGTGCCGTTGGTACGTGGATAGGAGCTGTTTGCGTTGCCTTGTTGGCTGCTGGCGGCATCTTCACATTAACAACTGTGCCTGCTTTGGACGCGGCTCTTATCGCTGCGGTTATGTATCTTTTATTACTTCGTATCTTGCCTGAAGAGGCACCTGTTCCAAGTCGTTCTTCAATTGTTGATGGTGGGGTATTGTGAGAGATTCAATAATTATGAATGATGTTCTTGAGCATTATGATCAGGCAACGGATGCTGCTTTGGAACGATTGTTTCAACTGCTTCAAATTGAATCAATTTCCACGGATCCAGAATATAAAGGTGAGTGCTATAAAGCTGCTGGATTGGTAGCCTCTGAGTTGACCGGATTAGGGTTTGAAACTGAGATTGTTGATACTGACGGCAACCCGATGCTTTTGGCGAAGTATCGTACAAGTCAATCATCGACGCCTCATGCACTGTTTTATGGTCATTATGATGTCCAGCCTGCTGATCCACTTGAACTATGGACAAGTCAGCCCTTTTCGCCGGTGATAAAGGAGCGAGCTGACGGTTCAAAATTTATTCAGGCTCGTGGCGCTTCAGATGATAAAGGGCAGTTGCGTACATTTGTAGAAGCTTGCCGCGCTTGGAAGGAAGTTACTGGTGATATTCCTTGTGACTTAACAATTCTATTGGAAGGCGAGGAAGAAATGGGATCACCGAGTATGGTGCCATTTCTTCAAAAGTATAAAAAAGAACTTAAAGCAGATTTCGTTCTCGCATGCGATACTTCCATGTGGAATGCGGAAACTCCGGCTATTACAATTGGTTTGCGTGGTCTAGCTGAGGGGGATGTTTGTATAAAGGCAGCTGATCGAGATTTGCACTCTGGAATTTATGGTTCAGCTGCAAGAAATCCAATTACGGTGCTCACTCAAATATTGGGCCGTTTACACGATGAAAATGGCCGCATTCTGTTAGATGGGTTTTATGACAACATCCAAATGCCTAGTGTTGAGGTTCTGGAACAGTGGAAACAATTGGGTTTTGATGGAGACGGATTTCTCAATGAAGTTGGACTAAGTGTGCCTGCTGGAGAGGCTGAATTCACAATACTTGAACAAATATGGAGCCGGCCCACTGCAGAAATCAATGGTATCATCGGTGGATATACTGGTGAGGGGTTCAAGACAGTTATTCCATCTACTGCGAGTGCCAAAATCTCATTTAGGTTAATTGCAGGGCAGGATCATAAGAAGGTTTGGAAATCGTTCGAAGATTTTGTACGAGAAAGATTGCCAAAGGATTGTACGGTCGAATTCATAGATAGAGGGGGGGATGGAGCTGTGGCTCTATCTTCAACAGATTCGATAGTGAAGTTATGTGCTGAGGAGCTTTCGAATGAATGGGGTGAAGATAGCATTATGATGGGATCAGGCGGTTCGATTCCAATTGTCGGAGATTTCAAAAGGGAATTGGGCCTAGAAGCTATCCTTGTGGGATTTGCATTGGAAAATGATCAAATTCATTCACCAAATGAGAAGTATGAATTAAAGAGTTTTATGAAGGGCGGACGATCTTGGATCCGTATATTAGGTAGGTTGGGAAATTTAAAATAAGGCTAGCGCGCGAGATTGCCTTTTTTAAATTTAAGAATTTCTTTCTTCATAATTACAGCAATTTTGTCTCTTTCTTCTAAGCAGCGGGAGATTGGTCCAACGACAATTATAGATAGGTTTCGATCTGGTATATTGAGAGGGATTGCTACTCCGACAAGATCCCTCACATATTCTGCGTGACTTTGATGATATCCACGAGCAGCTGATAGTTCTAATTTCTCTTCAACCTGCTCGACTGTTGTGGGACTGTTTGGAGAAAATTGGATGAAATTGATTTTGCGATAAAGCGCCGTACGTTGTTCTCTAGACATTTGTGAAAGAAGAGACCTTCCAGCTGAGCTAGCATGGATTGGCACGTTATCTCCGACTTTTGCAGAATATCTAACTGAATACTGACTTTCAATGACCGCAAGAAATATCGCGTTGATCCCTGAAGGTGCTGCGATAATAACGGTTTCCTTTGTTGCTGTGGCTAAATTCTGAAGTAACTCCAAAACACCTTTGGGGAGGGGGGCAGCATCATTTATAATTTGAGATAGAGTTAGCCACCTTGGAGATGGATAATATGCACCGCGAATGTGAGGTTGGTACAAATAGCCTTTTTCAACGAGGGTTCCGACGATGTTGAATGTGCTCGATCTAGGCCACGATAAATCATCAGCAATTTCCGCTAGAGTTGCCGGCTTTAAGCGTTCAGAGAAATACTCTAAAATTTGAAGTGTGTTTACAGCCTGTTTTACAAGCATTATCGAATCCTTAAATTAACCATCAGAATTAATGTGCGCTTCTGGAAGAATCAATGCCTGACTTGCGATTAGATCATTGATTAACTCTTGAGGTATTGCAGCTTCTTTTAAGATTTCGATGCCGTGCTCACCTTTTAATGGTGCATGTTTGTCTTGTGGTGAAGAATGCTCGGGCCATTGGGTGCCAGAGTCGATTGTCCTGATTTTTCCTTCACTGGGATGATTGTAGTGTTTGAAAAATGCTATGTCTTCTAGGTGCTCGTCCATACATAGACTGTCTAATGACTGGACTTTGGCAACGGGCAAGTCAGCAGCTTGTAAGATGGACAGCCAGTCATCAGTTGTTTTGTTTTTAAAGGTCTGAGATAGCCAATTATAGACATAATCAATTGATGCATTGCGTGATGAGAAAGATGAAAAGCGACTATCTTTTTTTGCAAGGTCTTGCATGTTGATAGCCTCCAAGAAACGGCACCAATGTGCGTCCGTGTATATAATGGCGGATATAAATCCATCCTTTGTTTTATAGGGTTTGCGGTGTGGGGAAGTTAATCGCTGATAAGACCGTTCTTCCATTTGAGGTTCAAATGTACGTCCTGCCATATGGTCGCCCATGATTAAATTGGTCATTGTTTCTAACATCGAAACTTCAACAACATCTCCTTTGCCGGTTCTTTCTCTAGATATAAGGGCTGCATTTATGGCCCCAACGGCAGCTAAGCCGACCACTCTATCAGCAAGAGCTGTTGGTACATATCTAGGGTCACTATTATTTGCCATTCCCATAAGTGAAGCGAGACCGCTCCCTGCTTGAATAAGATCATCATAGGCAGGCTTTCCGCTGTTGGGGCCATTTGCTCCATATCCGAGTAAAGCAGCGTAGATTAGTTTAGGGTTGCGCTTGCGAAGCTCATCTTGCTTCAATCCTAACCGGGACATAGCAGATGGACGAATATTCGTGACCAAAACATCAGCAGTATCAATAATGCTGAGGAGAGTTTCACGTGCCGTTCCTTGTTTAAGATCAAGGCAAATACTTCGCTTAAAACGATTAGTATTAAGATATAATGCTCCCATGCCTGGGGTTCGTGATGGTCCAAGGTTTCGCGTGATGTCTCCGGCTGGAGCTTCTACTTTGATTACATCTGCACCCATCTCTCCCAATATTTGAGTTGCAAAAGGCCCCATCAATACTGTCGTCAGGTCGACAATCCGAATTCCAGACATTGGTCCCATAAGATTCTCCAAATTGGACGATATATAATATTCAGTATTGTGTATCTTAAAGTCAATATTGTGAATTTAATAGGGCGTTGGATGAAGTTTTTTGTCAGCGTTTCTGTAGGGAGAGAGTATATGCTGAGCTATGAAAAACTATTTATTGATGGCGCTTGGGTTGCCCCGCTGGATGGATCAATTGAAGAGACAATAAACCCTGCAACTGGCAAGCCTTGGGCAAAAGTTGCGTTTGGTGGGGCTCGAGACATTGATAAAGCAGTTGAGGCAGCAAAGCGGGCATTAAGTGGACCGTGGGGAAAAATGACAGCAATAGAACGCGGTACATTGCTACGGCGTTTGGCAGATCTCTACCAAGCAAATGCAAATGCACTAGCTGAATTGGAGACGAAAGATTCAGGCCGCGCGCTTCGAGAATCGAGGATGGATGTTGGCAGTCATCATCAATGGTATCGTTGGTTTGCATCTGTCGCTGAAACGAGACGTGGGAATACTATTCCGATAGATGACACTGTTCACGCATATACATCGGAGGTTCCGGTTGGAGTCGTTGGGGCGATAACGCCGTGGAATGTACCTCTTATGATAACGGCTTGGAAGTTGGCACCGGCTTTGGCCGCTGGCTGTACTATTGTGCTAAAACCGGCTGAACAAACGCCTGTTACAAGTTTAGAATTTGCACGGCTGGTAGAGGAGGCTGGTTTTCCTCCAGGTGTTGTGAATGTGGTTCCCGGAATTGGGAGCATAGCGGGCGCTGCTCTTTCTTCCCATCGCGATGTAGATAAGGTTTCATTTACCGGCGAAGGGCAGACCGCGAAAACTATTCTGCAAAACAGCACTGGCAATATGAAACGCTTTTCATTTGAGTTAGGAGGGAAAGCCCCTCACATCATTTTTGAAGATGCAGATCTCGAACAAGCTATAAATGCAGCCACAAATTCATCATGGGCGTTGTGCGGCCAAAGCTGTGCATTAGGAGCCAGAGTTTTAGTTCAACGGTCAGTTTACGAAAGAGTTGTTGAGGGGTTTGCGGAGCGAGCCAAACAGGTGAAAGTGGGGAATCCAAGTGATCCATCTATTCACATGGGGCCGCAAGCTCATGGTGAGCAACTCTCTAAAACACTTTCATATATTCAAAGTGGGGTGGACGAAGGGGCCCGACTTGTCTCCGGTGGGAAATGTCTGACAGAGGGTGATCTTGCAGGCGGATTTTTTATAGAACCAACTGTTTTTGCTGATGTTTCTAATAATATGAAGATTGCCAGAGAAGAGATTTTTGGTCCCGTAGCCTGCCTTATTCCTTTTGAAACAGAAGATGAAGCCATCGCAATCGCAAATGACAGCGAATTTGGTTTGGCTTCAGGATTGTGGACGCGGGATATGGGGCGTGCTCATCGCGTATCATCGCAAATTAAGGCCGGGATGGTTTGGGTAAATACCTACAGATATATACGCTGGTCCACACCTTATGGAGGAATGAAAGCGAGTGGCTGGGGGCGTGAAAACGGTCTGGAAGCGATGAGCCAGTATTTGGAAGTTAAAACCACCATTATGAGTACAACTAGTCGTTTCCCCAATGCTTATGCAGTAGAAAAGGAATAGTAAAATGCGATTAAAGAATAAGCTTGTTGTTGTGACTGCTGCGGCATCCGGAATTGGTAAAGAAGGTGTACTTCGTTTCATTCGAGAGGGTGCACGTGTTGCTGCAATTGATGTGAATGCAGATGCGCTTGGGGCGTTGGTGCTTGAGATTGGTGATGATACGAAAATAGTGACTATCACTGCTGATCTTTCGACCCCCAAGGGGGCTAAAGATAGTATTGATAGTGCCGCTGAATTGCTTGGGGGCATAGATATATTGTGGGCTCATGCAGGCACACCAGGGCCTGCTAAAATCGAAAACTTAGATATGAAAGCTTATGATTTTTCATTTGCTTTGAATGTAACATCAGCGGTCATTGCTTCTGACGTTGCAGCAGAATATATGCGTGCTCGAGGCGGTGGTTCATTGATTTTTACATCTTCAGTTTCGGGCTTAGTTGGTTCCATGTTCAGCCCTCTCTATTCAACCGCTAAATTTGCAATAGTGGGGTTGGCAAAATCATTGGCCTTAGGGTTGGCGAAAGATGGTATTCGCGTAAATGCTATTTGTCCGGGATTAACGGAAACGCCAATGATGAACGGCTTCATTAGTCGGAAGGGAGACCCTACAGAGTTAGAGGAGAATGGAGCTGTATTTAAGAAATCTATTCCTCTTGCTAGGTTTGGTCGTCCAGAAGAAATTGCAGACGTTGCGCTTTGGTTGGCCTCAGATGAGAGCAGCTATGTTACTGGAGTAGCGCTTCCTGTTGATGGCGGATATAGCGCAAGATAGGCGCATAGGCTTCGTTATGATGAAACACATCTGATAAAAGGTGTGTTTCATTTTACCCATATTAGAGGCGATTTACCCAAAGAAGTGATGTCGAGAAATTGACGTATCCATTAATGTTTCTTGAGGCTCGCTGGGGTGGGGGGGCGATAAGTATTATAAAGGCTTGTGACGAGATATGGCTGGTTCTGATATTGCAATTATATTGTCCATAATTGGATTTTTAGGTGCATGGCTAATGCGGCCGTTATCTTTTCGCAGCTGTGTTTTACTGCTGTTTGCTTGTGTCGGCGTTCTTTCATGTGTGTGGGGTATGATGGAAGATCGTTGGCAGGCTAAAGACGCTCTGTTTGTTACGGTCGGATTTGTTTGTGTTGCTCTGTTTGTTTTAATAAGAAACAAACCTCGAAAAACTGGTTTTCCCTTTGTTTCTGGAAGTGTTTTCTTGATATGCTCAAGCTTTGGGCTGTATCAACTGTATCTGTTTCCTATAAGTTCTATTCCTAAACCTACAGGTGATTACATTGTAGGGGTAAGGGATTTTGAACTTGACGATACTAGCCGACTTGGAGTCTTAGGTGTTGATAGCAATGAAGAGCGACGCTTGTTACTTCGCGTTTGGTATCCTGCACAAGATAAAGCGGGTATAAAGCGCGCGCGCTATTTCAGGACGAAGGAAGTTGATCATACAGCAAAAGGTATTGGAACGCTGTTTGGGAAGCCTGAATTGCTCACACATTTAGGACATGTGCGAACCAATTCATACGAAAATGCTCCTGTTTTAGAAGGAGCATCTGATCTCCCTACTATTTTGTATAGTCATGGCTATTTAATGTATGCTGGTCAGCATGAAGCTTTGATGGAAAACCTCGTTAGCCATGGCTATGTTGTTTATGCAATTCAACATAGTCGCGATTCATCTTCGACTGTTTTTCCGGATGGTGATGTCGTTGAAATGGATATGTCTATTTTTGAAGATGCTTCAGTGCAAACCAAGACTGAAGAAATGATCGCCTCTCTTTCTGGCAATACTTTTGATGAACGTATTCAAGGTGTGATTGGATCTTCTGCTCAAATGTTTCCATACGATGGACGTTTTTTGCAGAGCATACCTGTTTGGTTTAAAGATAGACTATTTGTTCATAACCAACTTGCTGAAGGTAAAGTGCCGGAAAGTGTGCGTGACATCGTACAGATCAGTAATTGGGAAAAAACTGGTCAGATGGGGATGTCTTTTGGCGGATCAGTAATTGGGGCGATATGCATGGTTGATAAACGCTGTGCAGCAGGCGTGAATATCGACGGCAGGGATTTCCACATACAAACGATAGCCAACGAGATGCCCGTCCCGTTTTTGATGATCCATTCTGATTTACAAAAATTTTATGCCTCTGAAGGAGTTACACCTCCAGGGAAGGGAAAGACTGAAAATGATTTTTCATACGAACGGTTAGATAAAATAGGTCTTAAAGACGATTTTTATCGGATGGAAATCCAAGGAGCCCATCACATGGGAATGTCGGATCTTCCATTATTCATCCGTGATCCGCTCAAAACAGAGTTTGTTGGAGAAACGCCTGTCGAGGTGATTATCCGAGGCCAAAATGATCTTATACGCAGTTTCTTCGATAAATATTTAAGGGACATGAGCAATGATTTTCCGGTTTCTCAGTTGGAGCCATATAAAGACTGGATTACAGAAATAGATCTGACAGAGCTTCGTGAGTGGTGGTTGGCGCTGGAGTCTGATGTACGTATTGATATAGAAAATCAGCTTAAAGATTTAAGAGCGCGAGAAGCACGTGAAATGGGAATAAATGACTAGCTGTGTTGCTTCAATCATTTGTCTCCATTGCTTTATCGGCATATTTCCGAGCTAGGGTTGCGCAGGCAATAAGCTGTAGTTGATGGTATAGCATTAAGGGCAACATTATGAGCGCTAATTGCGGTGAGCCTGCAAATAAGATTTGAGCAATCGGTGCTCCATTCGCTAGGCTTTTTGTTGAACCACAAAACACTGCGGCAATTTCATCTTCAAGGGACAAATTTAATTTTCGTGCTAAAAATGTGGTTGTTGTGATTGTTAGCGCCAGAATAGTCAGAACAATTATTGCAGTTAAACCAAATTGCATCGCTGAAAATTGCGACCACACATTTTCAATCGTGGACTTTGCAAACGAGACATAGATGATGAGGAGAATGACGCCACGGTCTAATCGGTTGAGTATCCATTTATGTTTGGAAACGACTTTCTGTATGATGGGACGAGCAAGTTGTCCTAGGATAAATGGGGCCAATAGTGTTTGAGCAATGTCTTGAACTGACGATAGGAGTGACATGTTCCCCAATGCTGAAGTACTAACTAAAGCGATGAGGGTTGGGGTTATAATCATCCCAAATAAGCTGGATAGAGTTGCGTTAAATACGGCGACAGGCACGCTGCCTCGCGCTAGCGCTGTCATAGCGATGGATGAGGATATAGTGGAAGGTAAGGCCGTGAGAAAGAAAATTCCTAACCTCAATTCCTTGGCTAAAACATCTCCAGTGCTGTAATATATTGCAAGACCTAATACTGGAAAGAGAATGAAGGTCGTGGCTTGAGTTAAGCCGTGTGCTTTCCAGTTTTTTAGGCTTGCTACAAGTTTAGATGGTTCAAGGTTTGCTCCATGTAGAAAGAATACGAGCGCAATCCCAATTTGAGTTACCAGCGTCAAATCAATGAAAAAATCTGGGCTAGCAGGATATGGAAATAGAAAAGCCAACAATACAATGCAGAGCATGGTGAGGACAAATTTGTCCGGTAAAAACTTCTTCATAATCGTCTCAATTTAGTTTTGCATTGTGGGCTTGAAATTGTTTGTTTAGCCAAATCGGAATCCGGATATGGTGGCTTCCATAACAGAGTCTGAAAAAACCTTTTGACCGATATCCTCGCCGCCTGCGCCCAAGGCAACCATAAGCGGAATGAAGTGTTCCTCTCTAGGGTGAGCATTCAGAGCTGCATCTCCAGATTGCCAGTTGGACAATGCATTTTCTCGATCCGATCTCTTAGTATGGGTCAAAGAATCTGTCAGCCACTTATCAAATTTTATTGATGGCGATGTCGCTGCTGGGGTGAAGAAAGCGCGCATGTTATGATAA